>JAITJS010000010.1 GCA_031278815.1 Treponema sp. | reverse complement strand
CACCAACACAACACTCACTCAACACTCTAATCGTGCCCACACTCCCTCGCATCCCCCCCCCCGGCGCGGGCGCGCCCCCCCCCCCCCCACTATAGCAACAATTATCACACGGCTCCTGAGAGATTTCATCGAAACTCCTTTAACCCGTTTTTGCACCGCCCCAAGGCAGTCGGCATATAACTGTCTATATAATACTCCCCCCTCGATCTGTTGTCAAGGATAAAATGCCGGGAATTTTTATTTTTCCTTGAAAAAATACTGTGCCCTTTTATAATAATAAAATAAGTATTGCTATGAAAGTTTTAAGGCGGCGCCCCGGAGCGGACGAGTAGAAAGAATATGGTATAAAAGGTATAGTCATACCAGCGGATACACGGAGTGGACGGCATGGCTTATATCGAATTTAGGGACGTATGCAAATATTATCATTTTGGGGAAAAAGGGAAAAACCGGATCATCGCCGCGGATGCTATGAGCTTCAGCATCGAAAAAAGCGAATTCGCGGTTATCGTCGGTCCCAGCGGCGCAGGGAAGACCACCCTCCTTAATATGCTGGGGGGTATGGATTCCTGCGACCAGGGGACCATTATCCTGGACGGCTGCGTCATAAGCCGCATGAACGAGCGGCAGTTGACCGATTATCG
Organism: Treponema sp.; assembly: GCA_031278815.1. GTDB lineage: Bacteria > Spirochaetota > Spirochaetia > Treponematales > Breznakiellaceae > JAIRLU01. Next base: position 24,769 of record JAITJS010000010.1, on the reverse strand, counting down.
CCGCTATGACGTGGGCTTTGTCTTTCAGTTTTATAACCTTATCCAGAACCTCACGGCCCTGGAGAATGTGGAATTGGCCTCGGAAATATGCCTGAACCCTTATGAGCCCAAGGAGACCCTCGCTGCAGTGGGCCTTTCCCAGCGGATGCATAATTTTCCTGCCCAGCTTTCCGGCGGAGAACAACAGCGGGTGGCCATTGCCCGGGCTTTGGCCAAAAATCCCAAGATCCTCCTGTGTGATGAACCCACCGGCGCCTTGGATTATCAGACCGGGAAGCAGATACTCACCCTCCTCCAAGAAAGCTGCCGGAAAACCGGCAAGACCGTCATCCTGATTACCCACAATCAAGCCATTGCCCCCATAGCAGACCGGGTTATTCACCTCAAAAACGGCCGGGTCCTTAAGGTGGAGCGCCACAAAGCACCGGTGGAGGTGGAACATATCGAATGGTGAACGCCGACTCCCCTTCGCTTCCCTTGAAGCGCCAGAAACCTCAGCAGCAAAGAAACCTCGGGAACACCTACCGGACCATCATTCTCCGGGAGATCCGGTCCAGCCTGGGGCGGTTCCTTTCGATCTTTGCCATTGTTGCCTTGGGAGTGGGCTTTCTCTCAGGCTTGCTGGCTACGACGCCGGATATGAAGGCCTCGGTGGATCGCTTCTTCGACCGTACCAATATGATGGACCTCTTCATCAAAGCCACGATGGGTATAAGCAGGGCTGACCTGGATGCCCTCACCCGGCTTGAGGAGGTCGCCCTGGTCCAGGGGGCCTATGTCATAGACGCTCTGGTCCAAACCTCCCGGGAAGAAGAACTGGTTACCCGAATCTACGGGCTCCCCCTGGAAACCCTCCGGGATGATGGATTCGTAAACCGCCTGGAACTGCTCAGCGGTCGGCTGCCTGAAAAAGAGGATGAATGCCTGGTCCAAGAGCCCGGGGGCTTTCTCCTTCCCATTCCCTTGGGAACCGGCCTTTCCCTCTCTGACGCCTCCCTTACCGAGGATACCTTTACCTGCAAGACCTTTACCGTTACCGGCATAGTCAAGAGCCCCCTCTATATTTCTACCGAACGGGAACCCAGCAGCATCGGGAACGGCAGGCTGGGTATGGTCATGTACATCCGGGAAAGGGCTTACGCCCTCCCGGCCTATACGGATTGTTATATCACCCTCAAAAAGGCCCGGCCTCTGCGGGCCTTTACCCCAGCCTACCAAAGCCTGGTGGACCGGTCCAAAGAGACCATTGAAGCCCTGGGGAGGGAACGGTCTGAGATTCGTAAAGAGGTGATCCTCACGGAAGCGCGCATCCAGGCCCAGGAACGCCTGGCCCAGGCAGAAGCCGAATACGAGCAAGGAAAAGGTACCGCTTCCAAGCGGCTTGCCGCGGCCCGTCAAGAACTGGACCGGGGGGCCGCTGAAATCGCCGCGGGGGAAGCAGAACTCGCTGCTGCGGAACGCCGCCTGGCCCAAGGCAAAGCAGACTTTACCGCAAACCAGCGCCGGGTTGCCCAAGAAATGCAGGATACGGAACAGCGGCTCCGCCAAGGAGGGGCGGCATTGGCCCAGGCACAGCAGACCCTCCGGGCAAATGAAACGCAGCTTGATGCGGCAGCGGTCCAGGTGGAGCAGACCAGGGCTTCCTTTTTCAAGATGCTTTTTCCCAAGGCCCGCCGGGGAGTGGCGGAATACGATACCGGCCGTGCCGCCCTGGAAGCCGGTGCAGAGCGGCTTCGGGTAGAAGAACGGGAACTCCGTACGGCACGGGTCCTGTTTGCAGCAGGTAAACGCCGGGCAGACCGGGAATTGGCCCAAGCCCAGGCAGCCCTTGCCGCAGGGGAACAGGAAATCGCCGAGGCCCGGGACACCCTGCGCGCCGGGCGGCAACGCCTTGCCGCAGGGGAAGCCGCGTATAGGGCTCAAGCGCAGGAAGTCCGGCAGGCCCTGCAAGATGGCGCAGCAGCCCTGCAAGACGCCAGGAAGGGAGTGGAGGAACTGAGCATCGAAACCCCCCGCTGGTACGTGCTGGACCGGACTAGCAATGTAGGGTGTATAAACTACCGAATCAATGCGGAAAAAATCACGGATGTGGCCAAGGTCTTCCCGTTGTTTTTTCTGCTCATCGCGGTTTTGGTAGCCCTTACCACCATGACCCGCATGGTTGAGGAGGATAGGATTTCCATTGGGACCTTAAAGGCCCTGGGGTACAAGAAGCGGATCATCCTGTACAAGTACCTGGTCTACGGCGGCTTAACCGGAGTCTTGGGCTGCGCCCTGGGGATGGGAGTCGGTTTTCAGGGACTGCCTGCCATCATCTACCACGCCTTTGCCACCAGGTATCACCTACCGGCCTTGGTAACCGAATTTAACTGGGGCTTCGCCCTTATTGCCTGCGCCCTGGTCTTAAGCTGTACCCTAGGGGCGACGGTGTATGCCGCGTATCACACCCTCAGGGAAAAGCCCGCCGCTCTCCTCTTGCCCCGACCCCCCAAATCCGGGAAACGGATCTTTCTTGAATACCTGCCCTGGCTGTGGACCCCGCTGCGCTTTACCCATAAGGTTACCGCTCGAAACCTTATCCGGCAGAAGAAGCATTTTTGTATGACCGTTACCGGGATTGCCGGTTGTACCGCCCTCATGGTCGCGGCCTTTGGGCTTCGGGATTCGGTTGTCGCGATTGCCCGAACCCAGTTTGAGGAGATCCTGGGATACGATGTACAGTTGAGCTTTTCCCGTGAAGCGGACGTCTCTGAGGCCTTAGCAGGGAGCCCTTTACGTACGGGGCTTCTCATTTCCAGTGAATCTGCCCTGCTTTCCCCGGATAGGGATGCACTCAATATCTCCCTGATGGTTCCCCAAAACCCCGCAGTGCTGGGGGACTACATCACCCTGCGGGACCGGAAAACCCGGCGGGCTTTGCCCTTTTCCCCAAGCTCGGTGGTAGTCACCGAAAAAATAGCGGAGACTTGGGGGCTCAAAGTAGGGGATGCAGTGGCGCTGGAAAATGCCCGAGGCCGCCGCAGCTCTTTCACCCTATCGGGGATTACCGAAAACTATGTGGGCGCTACGGTCTATCTGGGCCCTCAGGTTTATACCCAGGAATTCGGGGAGCCCCCGGCATACCAGACCCTTTTAGCTCATACCGACCCGGGGGGACTCGTACAGGATGAACTCATGGCGGCGCTGCTCTCCCATGAGGAGATACGCAGCGTGGAGTTTACTGCACAGGTTCAGGCCTCGTACACCGAGCTCCTTAACAGCATCGGGTTTGTAGTCCTGGTGCTCATCTTCGCTGCAGGAGGGCTTGCCATGATCGTGCTCTACAACCTCACCAACATTAACATCACCGAGCGTACCAGGGAGATAGCCACGCTACGGGTCTTGGGCTTCCACCAGGGAGAAGCTGCGGCGTATATATTCCGGGAGATAAGCCTGCTTAGTATCATCGGCGCGGGAGCGGGCCTCTTGCTGGGTATTCCCCTTCATAGGTTTATCATTGGGGTTGCGGAAAATGCGGATCTCATGTTCGGCAGAGGCATCGCGCCCCTGAGCTTTGGGTTTTCTGTGGCCTTGACCCTGGTCTTTTCCATAGGGGTGGATCTGGTAATGCTGAAAAAACTGCGGCATATCAAGCTGGCCGATTCCTTGAAGGCCCAAGATTGAGGTACTATGGGTTTGTAACTATAGCTCTCCTTTATGGTTTATATAGAGGTTCATTTCTAAAAGTACGGGCCTTTTGTAGCGATTTCTGTTACATGAGTGAAATGGTATACTTTTGATTGCATAATACAAAGTTTTCCTAGTATTATAGACAATAAGGGTTTTGAGTAATAGGGAGTTTACCGGAGATCCTCTCTAGTAAGATTACTCTACAGTAAGGAGTGAAAAAAAAGTCGTTGTTTGTGAGCGTCCCCTTGTCGTGTAATATAATGAGAAAAAAATGAAACATTTAGAGAAGGTTTTAATACATGTTGGACATCGGTCACATTCATCGTAAGGAATACGAGTTAGACGCGGACCGATCCGAACCTATTGTCATTGCCGAAGCGCCCGGCAGGGTTCATTACCTGGGTGAGCATGGTGAGCCAAAGGCCGGATTATTGCTCTCTTCCGCAATTGATCGGTATATCCGTGTTGCGGTGAGTCCCCGCAAGGATAGTTCCCTTCGCTTTTATGCTGCCGACCTGGGGGAACGAAAACGAAGCACCTTAGTCAATCTCAAGTATAAACGGGAAGATCGGTGGGCTAATTATATCAAGGTGGGGATTCATATATTTGCCACTATGGGGTATCCGGTAAAGGGGCTTAATTTTACCGTGCTCGGAGATATTCCTCAGCATATTGGGCTTGCCTCTTCATCGGCCATAGAAGTAGCTGCCGCGGCAGCCCTGCGAGGATTTTTCAAGGTTACTATCAGTGATGATGACCTGTTGGACCAGCTTATTCTTTCCAATAAGCTGTTTTTTGAGGAGCCTACCAACCCCATAGATTATGTCATTGCCCTGGCTGCAAAGGAGGATGAGTTTCTCATTATTGATGAAAGCACCTTGGAGTTAAGCCGGGTCAAATCAAGCATTTCCACGTATAAGATCCTCATCATGGATTCTCGGGTACCCCGCATTGGGGTGGAAGAGGAACTGCAAGAGCGCCAGCATGATATAAAGAAGGGCTTGGCATTGCTCGCTCAGAAAAAAAAGGGGGCTAGTTTGAGGGATTTTGTTACTGCAGATCTGATTGAATCCATGGGAGATCTTCCGGAAGAAATCCGGCGGCGGAGTATGCATATCGTCCAGGAACTCAGACGGGTGTATGATGCTGAAGAAGCCCTTAACAAGACGGATTTCCCTGCCCTTTCCAAGGTTATACTCCATTCCCACGAGAGCCTGCGGGACCTGTATGAGGTGTCCTGTCCGGAGATTGATTGGCTGGTGAAACGGGCTCAGGAAATAGAGGGGGTCTTGGGTTCCCGGATGACCGGCCAGGGTTTTGGGGGTTGTACCTATACCATTATTAAAGAATCGGCGGTTGAAGAATACCGGCGGCGACTTGAGGATTATGAACGGATCTTTGGTTTCCATCCGGTCCTGTATGAAATCAAACCTGCTGCAGGAACCCGGCTTGTATCGGCTTAATGTACCGGAAGTCTTATGAATATCCTCGTAACCAACGATGATGGCATAGCAGGAGAGGGCTTGCTCCTCCTAGCAGCGGCTTTGCGTGCAAAGGGTCGGCATCGTATTGTGGTTGTAGCTCCGGATTTGAACCGTTCCGGGGTTTCTCACAGTTTATCTTTTTTATCGACTCCTATTTGCTTGACCCCTCAGGGAAGGGATATCTGGGCTTGTTCGGGGACTCCCGCCGATTGTGTTATGATGGCCATATTAGGGGTCCTCCCGGTTAAGCCTGATCTGGTGGTATCGGGTATCAATAAAGGCGCGAATATAGGGACCGATATAGTCTATTCCGGTACTGCTGCAGCGGCTCGACAAGGGGGTCTTTGCGATCTGCCAGCCATAGCCTTTTCCCTGGCAGGGGAGGGTCCTTTTTACTGGGAACCCGCGGTATCCTTTGTGGTGGAGCATCTTGAAGCATTGATCGCCTCCTGGAAGGCAGATACCTTCATCAATGTAAACATTCCCAATACCCCTGGAGGGCCCGAAGGCATACTGACTACCTTTCCTTCTTTAAGGATTTACCATGACGGCGTATCGGTCTTTGATGCTCCTGATGGCAGAAAATACTGTTTTATTAATGCCGGAGCAGTATGGGCCGAACCGGAAAAGGGTTCAGACTGGGATGCGGTCTCCCGAAACTACGTCTCCGTAAGCCCGGTATTCGTGCATCCGGTGGTAAGCCGGGAGCGCTGTCCTGATGCGCCGGAATATGCCGCTGTGGCACACCGTCCCCCTAAAAAATATCGGTAAAATCCCTCAGATTTCAGTGAAGAAATTGCCGATTTTGTTAGATAATTAATAGAGGAGTCGGTTTTAAAATCTGGCCTTCCAGTACCGCTGCAGATACAGGTGTGGTTAAATGAGCATGACTTCTTAAGCAGTAATACTTATCGTGATAGGCTTAGAAACGAGGGGGACTATATGATGATGACAGAAACGCTTACGGAAACATTACAAGAAGGGATTCGCCTTTTTAATCTAAAGCGATGGGATATGGCATTGCGGATATTTCAGCAGTTACATTGCAATACCAATGAAGAGACCAAAGTTACTACCGAACTTGCCTATTACTTGGGGCTTTGTTATACAAAACTCGGGCATTTTGAAGATGCCCTCCTCTATCTGGAACAAGTGGTAAATGCTGAATCGAATATTATGAGGGTATATCAATGCCGTTTGACCCTGGCCTATATTTATGTCGTTACTGAACGGGCGAAAATGGCGGAATTTGAACTTAACCGTCTCTCAGAAATCGGATTTGAATCGGTCCAACTTTATACCGTCATGGCCTATTCCGCTTGTTCCGAGAAGCAGTATCAAAAAGCAGTGGAGCTGTATGCCAAGGCCCTACAATTAGATAATACCAATGCCACGGCGATGAATGGCCTGGGGTATATCTTGGTAGATACGGCTATGAATGTACAGCAAGGACTGTTATTCTGTAAGAAAGCGGTGGATTGTAATCCGGACAATGCAGCCTATCTTGATTCCCTGGGATGGGCCTATTTTAAGAATGGAGATACTACAGAAGCGAGAAATTGGCTTCGTCGAGCCCTGAATATAGCCTCCTTGGCATCCCAGCAAAAAGCGATACGAAACCATATACGGATCGTGGCAGGAGAGACCTGATGCAGCCCCTGAAAATCATGCAGAGTACCCATCTTGGGAGGATACTTTGTTTTGGTTTCTTGCTGTGTATTGCTTCCTTTGTGCTTGAAGCTCAAGAGAGTTTTGACGGTTCCGATCTGAACGCCCTCTATGCGCGGGAGGAATTTCGGCTGGGAGTCCAGGCCTATAATCGTTTTGCCTTTAACGAGGCGATCCTCTCTTTTGAACAAGCTCTGTCGTTTCGTCCCGGGGAGCCGCTTATCATGGATTGGCTTGGTCGGGCCTATTACCGGTCTGGGCTGGAAGAAACAGCCCTCCGGCAGTGGCGTTTAGCTGCCTCGGTATACAGCCCTGCCTCAGAGGATGCCTTGTTGCTCGGTAGCCGTATTGAGACGGTGCGGAACCGGCGTAGTCTTTTACCTCTCCTAGAGGATGGGATCCGGTATGTAGCAGCAGGCCGGTATCCTGGTCAGTATGATTCTATAACCATTTTTAAACAGCCCACCGCGGTTTTACCCCTGGAAGATGGGTCTGCCTGGGTGGTCGCTTACGGGAGTAATGAACTTGTCCGTATTGATGTAAACGGTATAGTCAGACAGCGCCAACGGGGTCCCCTCAATGGGTTTGACCGCCCCTATGATCTGGTAAGAGGAAAAGACGGCAGACTTTTCCTTTCGGAATATCGAGGGGGACGGGTGAGCGTACTTACCAGCACTGGGGAGTGGCAGTCCTATATCGGAACCAAGGGACGGGGCAATGGAATGTTTGTAGGTCCCCAGAATTTGGCAATCGATGAAGAGGGCTACCTGTATGTGGTGGATTATGGTAATTGCCGGATTTCCAAGTTTGATCCGGATGGGGTTTTTATCCTCTCCTTGGGCGCCAAAAGCCCGAGGTTTCCGGGTTTTCTTTCTCCTACAGGTATCGCAGCCCGGAACGGTCGGGTATATGCTGCGGATAGCATGGCCAAACGGATCTATGTGTTTGACCGAAACGGAACGTACCTGGGTATGCTCATTCAGGAAGGGTTGATCGGCCCTGAAAGCCTCCGGTTTCTTCCTGACGGTCGACTCCTGGTGGCGGACACCAATCGAATTCTCCTTATTAACCCTGATTCTGCGGTCATCCAGGAAATGGGGGTGGCGGGTAATTCCCGGATGCGTATCGTGGGAGCAGCCATGGACCACAACGGTAATGTATTGGCCGCCAATTTTCAGGAAAACGAGGTCGCGGTGATGACCCGGTTTACCGATATGGCTGCAGGCCTTTTTGTGCAGATAGACCGGGTGGTAGCGGATAACTTTCCCCATGTTACCTTAGAGATTTCGGTTCAAGACCGGCTTCGGCGGCCCATTCTGGGGCTTGACGGTCGGAATTTTCTGCTAAGCGAGAAAGGCTATACCGTGGCGGAACAGCAATTTCTGGGTGCAGCCTATCAATCGGGAACCGCTGATATCGCTATCCTGATGGAGCGCTCCCCCCAGACCCTGGGGCTCCAAGATGATTTAGTGGCTGCGGTCCGGGATATTACCAGGAGTCTTAAAGGCAAGATGGTTTCCCTTATTTCTGCCAGTGAGCAGCCCCTCAAAGAACGGACCGATGAGGCTCACTGGTTCCAGAGCGCCAGGGGAAATGGGGTATCCTACACCCCGCACTGGCGTTTTGACTTGGGACTGCGTCTTGCTGCTACGGATCTGCTTCCCGGTGAAAAGAAGCGGGCAGTGGTGTTTGTAGGCGCCGGAAGTTTGGGAGACTTGGCTTTTGAACAGTATACCCTTTCGGAGTTAGCTGCCTATCTTGCGAACAACGGTATTGTCTTTCACGGGATTATGGTCGGGGGGAATCCAGGGGATGCAGCCCTGCAGTATCTCTGTGATCAGACCGGGGGGCAGCTTGTGTCCCTTTATCGGCCTGAAGGCATTGGACCTATCATCGAAAGTATCGCCTCTCATCCTACAGGTTCCTACATTCTTAGCTATCAGTCTCAGTTACCCACTGATTTCGGCAGGGCCTACCTGCCCATAGAAGCGGAGGTGTACCTCTTAGAGCGTTCAGGCCGGGATAGTATCGGATATTTTCCGCCTCTTGAATAAAACAGGGCAAGCGGGTATAGTATAAACGATCGGGAATTGCGGGAACCTTGTGTAGGTTACAAGGATCAGTATATATTACGGAGGAACGTTCATGGTGGCATATCGCTGGGATAGCACATTAGAAACCGGTCATGAGATAATAGATACGCAGCATAAACAGTTATTTGAGGCAATCAATAATCTATTGGATACATGCCATGGGGAAAAGGGAAGCGAAGAATTGACGAAAAAGCTGGATTTTCTGAATACCTATACCATTAAACATTTTTTTGATGAAGAGCGAATTCAACAGAAATATCATTACCCTGATTATCCAAAGCATAAACAGTACCACGAGACCTTCAAGAACACGGTTAAGGACTTAACCCACCGTTTGATATGGTCAGGCCCTAGCGAGGAGCTTATCAAGGAAGTCTACTCCAGTATTGGAGATTGGCTGGTTAGTCACATCAAGATTCAAGATTTTAAACTGGCCAAATATATTAGAGCTCAGCATACCGCTTCTTAGCAAGCAGAAGGCGAACAATACCCTGTATCAAGTGGTTTTCCTTCAAGCGCCATCTAATTGATTTTCTGTGAAACGATGCTGGAAGGTAAGAAACAACAGGGGCGCTAGATTATTCACAATCGCTTGACTGACGTATCCCAGATAACTAGCCATCAAGGTGTGTCGATAGGTAAGGGATCTCATAAAGAGTAGGGTATAATACCGGTGAGGAGTCCTATTGTCAATGATATGTCCGCAGGGTTTTTCGTATGTTTTCGTAGGTCTTACCCCATAGCTCCCTATTTTTTAAATGTATCGTTAAAACAGGTATTGGCTATTGACAAAAGCAAATCCTCTAGAGTAAAATGAAAATATCATAAGCTCTCTTGAAGCGGCTGTTGTATAACGGTATTACCCGAGCTTCCCAAGCTCGTGACGCGGGTTCGACTCCCGTCGGCCGCTTCAAGAGGGCTTATGCGCTATTTCCTGAGGCCTTGCCAGTTCCTGACTATGCGTTCCCAGGGGATGTATTCTATTATAAACCATGAATTATCTACAACTTCCTGTATATGAACATAAAGACCTTATCCTGAGGGCGCTGGAAACCAATCAGGTGGTGGTGGTGGAAAGTCCCACCGGTTCAGGGAAAACTACCCAGCTACCGGTGATACTCCATGATGCGGGATATACAAAAAACGGCGTTATCGGAGTAACCCAGCCCCGGCGTATTGCCGCGGTTTCGGTAAGTGAGTTTATCGCCCGTCAACTGGGATGCCCCCTACCGGGGATCGTGGGGTATAAGATGCGTTTTGAAGATAAAACGGATCCCTCCACGGCGATCAAGATCATGACCGATGGTATCCTCTTACAGGAGATGAAACTCGACCCTTACCTTTCCAAATACGGCAGCATTATTGTGGACGAGGCCCATGAGCGGAGCCTTAACATTGATTTTATCCTGGGCTTGTTGAAGCGGGTCCTGGAAATACGGTCGGAATTTAAGGTTATCGTATCTTCGGCGACCATCAACGCGCAGGTCTTTTCTGCGTATTTTGGGGAATGCCCTGTGGTAAAAATCGACGCGATTACCTATCCGGTTACCCTTATCTACGATCCCCCGGTGGTCCTACCCGTACCGGGAGCCGCATCAGGAGGACAGACCGCCATAGATGCCGTTTTGGACAAGATCGATGCCATTATCGAGCGAGTCATAAGCGAGGAGCGGACCGGGGATATCTTGGTCTTTTTGTCCGGTGAAAAGATGATCAAGGACTGCATAAGCCGGCTTATTGCAAGTCCCCTCTCTTCGTACCTGCACCTGGTCCCCCTCTATGGCCGACTGGGTAAGGAAGAACAGGAACGGGTCTTTGAAAAGGCGCCTTTGGGAAAAACTAAGGTGGTGATTGCCACCAATATCGCGGAAACCTCGGTTACCATCGACGGCATTACCACGGTGATCGACTCAGGCTTATCTAAACTCAACTACTATAACCCCCGGACCTTCACCTCAAGCCTGGTGGAAGGCCCGGTCTCCAAGGCGTCCGCAAATCAGCGCAAGGGCAGAGCAGGGCGTACTCAGCCGGGAACCACCTACCGGCTCTACACGCGTAAAGATTTTGAAAGCCGGCCTCTCTTTACCACCGAAGAAATCTACCGTACGGACCTCTCTGAAGTAGTGCTCCGTATGGCTGATTTAGGGCTTACCGCATTTGAGGAATTTGATTTTATAGCCCCTCCCAACCGGGAGGGGTTCATCGCGGCTATTGAGACGCTGAACCTCTTGAACGCCTTGGAAAAGGACCGGACCCTTTCCCAAATAGGAAAACTTATGACCGAGTTTCCCCTCCCGCCCCGGCAGTCCCGGATCATCGTGGAGGCCATCTTGCACTATCCCCAGATACTTAAGGAGACCCTCATCGCCGCGGCCTTTCTCTCGACCCAAAGCCCCTATATCCTGCCTCCGGGAGAGGAAACCGATGCCCGCAAGGCTCACCACCGTTTCCGGGATCCTGGAGGGGATTTTGTGTCCTATCTCAAACTCTATAAGGCATATCAAGATACCCGCAGTAAAGCGCAGTTCTGTGAAAAAAATTACCTTGATGAACGAGCGATGGCGGAAATTAGCAATGTTACCGCCCAGCTTGGGGAGATTGTTACAGGCCTTAACATTCCCATCCTTTCAAAGGCCCCGCTTTTCCCAACTGAAGACTACCTGTGTGCAGTAGCCCGGGGGCTTATCCAGTTTGTCTGTGTCCGGGAAGGCCGGGACATGTACCGGAGCCTCACTGCGGATAGGATATTGATTCACCCTGGTTCTGTGATGTTTAGAATGAATCCAGAGTACATCGTGGCCGGTGAAATCGTACGGACCACCCGGATGTATGCCATGTCGGTTTCTCCTCTTTCGAGAAACGCCTTGGAAAAAATAAGCGGCACCTTATTTGAACGCCTGGGGACGAGGGCTTCCCGGTCTATAGCCAAGGAACCCAGCCCAGATACGCGGTCCAAGCAGATACGGGACTTTGCCCATAGTATTAAGATTGGGGATGAAGTGTTTGAGATTGGGACCGTTAAGGGGAAAAAGCTGGTTTCCCTGCCCTGGGAACGCTTGGTTAAGGTCAAAGCGTACCTTGGAAGGGATCCCCTGTTCATGTATAAGGGGCTGCGGGGCACTATTACCCTGGGAGGCGCCTATACCCTGCTGAAAGGAGAGAAGCTGGAACTCATCCTTTCCCTGGCAGCCTCGTTGGACCTTGAAGGGGTCCTGAAAAAGCAATGGCCCCGGAAAGAACGGTTCAATTCCCGGGAGAACCTTCCGGCCCTGCTCAAAACCCTTCCTGACCTAGTAAGCCCAGTGGTATGGAAAGCAAACAAGAAGGATTTGGGGTTTATTTGCCTTTTGACCGACGGTGAAGGCAATTACTGGTTTACCTGTTCCCGGGGCTTTCATACCAGCCTGAACGAGAGCCTTGCCAGTGTGGAGGCCCTCATCGACGACCTGGGAGAAAATGCGGATCTCGAGGTAAAACGCGTGGTGAATCAAACCTATAGAAGACTTGCAGACTATGTAGGTTAAGGGAGAAACTGGACGGGACGTAAACCCCATGCAGGAACTTACTTACTCTGGTTCTACGAAATAGGTGTACAAAATGAGGATATGTTTTTCAGGATAGAGGGTGAGATGGTCCGTGAGCATGACGCCGTAATAGCCGGTAATAGCCATAACTTCGATGCCTTGGCGCTGAATGGAGTAGATGTCATAATACTCCCGCAGGATATCTTCTTTTATCTTCCCTTCGGGGAGAGGTTTCTTTCTGATGGTGGAAAACTCTTCAAGTTTGTTCCAGTTACCGTCAGCTATTGCGGCGATGAGGTACAGGGAATCATTGAAAAAGTAGTATTTCATAATGTATCTTTGGGTAATGGTTCCTTTAATGGATTTCCATGTGTCTTCAAAACCTTTGAATGCAAACTCTTCAGCCAGGATAAACCAGGACTGAACCAACAAAAGCATCATAGTAAGTAACACCTTATGCATGGGTACGCCTCCTTAAATAGCTCTTTTATGGCAGTGAGGATAATTAATGCCGATAGGGAAATCATAGGTTCCAAAATTCCCAGTCGGTTTAGAGGAAGCCCTGAACTGACTGGGAACCAGTACTCATCCCATCCATCGTTCTGAGCCAAAACATCATTAACTATGGATCGAATTCTGATAATTCTGCCTCAGTTATTTTTTTGATAAGACAAAATTACTCCTCTGCATATACACGTATACCCAGTGAATAAGACCCCTATCTCCTGATAAAGACCTATAATAATAAGTCTATCTCTTTACGGGGCGTATGTCAATTCCCCGCGATGCCTCATGTAAAATCTGACCGAAGGGGAGGCGGAATTTCTTGTAAAAATCGGTAATGGGCGAAAGATGTGGAGTTCTTGGTAAAGAGTGTAATAAAGTATGGTCAGTAAACGAATTATCGTGAGAAGGAACAGGTGAACAACGTCTTTCACCCACCACCCAATCTTTCCAGCACAGTAGATTTTCCAAAAACTTATACGTGAGCTGGTTTTAAACCCAGTTCACGTATAAGAATGGGTATATTCAGAAGGTATAGGTGATACGGATCTTCACAAAGTTGTTTGTATGGTACTGTCCAAGTTGCCCGCTTGTATCGCCGCCGAAGATACCCCCTGAACAGGCGATTGTAACATCATTCTTGGCCCAAATCAGAGCGGGCATGATGAGGAAATCCTGGTCCTCCACACCCCAAACCGCAGCTCCCCGGATTTCAAGTTCATCCCGGAGGAATTTCCGGGAAAGGGTTGCGGTAATACGGGTAGCAGTAACATCCGTCCCGCCTTCAATATCAAAAGTGCCCCTCTTAAAATCAGCGCTTCCAACCTGGTCGTCCATCAGGCGTATGGTTTCGTTGGCCTGAACATTCAGATTTATACCAAGGAACAGATCCCGGTCAAAGCCCAGGGACCAGGCCAATGCCGGGTTGTATACCGAACCGTCATCCCCTTCTATATCTTCGGTGATGTTGGCGGCAAACTCGGCGCGGATGTTAAAGTCGTATATAACCTGGGCGTAATCGAAACCGATCTGGTGATAGGGATTGTATACGAGTTCCAACACCGGAGTGGGGCTCATCACCATAGTTACCCCGGGCTGGGGCAAACGGCCGTAGTAATACTGCGCGCCTAGGTCAGACGAGCCAAGGGTAGTGGTAAAACGCACGCCTGCCTGGGCGTAATCAAGGGTCTCCATATCCGGTGTTACCGGCGTTGTTCCCAAAGAAGACAGCAGCGCCACCTGTTCCGGTACCCAGCGTTCGGTTTCGGCAAAACCGTGGGGCTCAAAGGTGGGAACAAAGACGCCTTCCAGTTTTGAAAACTGCCCAAGACGTACCGAGGCGTGCATCAAGGGGCGGGGGATTTTAATACCCATAAGGTCGGTGTTATCTGCCATTTCCGGGTATATTTCAGATGAATCCAGGGGATTTACCACATCCAGGGGACCAAAACTATCCGCTTTGCCCCAGCTGAGCTTTCGCAGCCCCGCTTCAATATCGAATCTTCCCAAATAAGCGCGGATATACGCTTCATCTATGCTTATGGGATTTACCTTGGGCCTCAGTTTCAGTTTGATAATTCCTTCGGCCATGGAGGCTGATGCAGAAAAATTGAGTTTGCCGGAAAAAAGAGTGCCCAGTTTTACCTGGCGTGCCCCATCCAAAAAATCATCGCCATATCCGGTCATGGAAGCAGAAACCTCGCCGCTTATGGCGACAGCAGGGCGCTCCCCTGCTCCCTCGAATGCGGAAAATGAAGAAGAACTAGCTTCATCGCCGTCAAATCCAAAACCAAAATCCTGAGCAGAAAGGAGCATACTAAAGGGAAGTAAAAAAATTATCCATGTAAATAGCAACCGGCCCATCAGCGAACTCTCCCTGTTTCAAGATAGGCGGTAGTAAAAACCCCTTCAGGTATGGGTTCATCGTACTTGATAATATCCATGTAGATAGTCGTAGACGTGCCCGACGCCCGGGTTGATACTTTCGTTTGCAAGGGGGTAAGGCGCCCCTGAACATCCTGGTAACCGGATATTTCCATCGTCTTAATTAATTCATTCCGTTTGTTGTACATTTCACTTTTATATATCAGGGATTGTCCCTTATCTATCCAGGTGATTGTTTTTGCATACTGATAGCCGCTGTCTTTGGGAATAGATTGAATCACATAACAGGGAACGTCCTTCAGCGTTTCTTCCCGTAAAATAGAATGGGTATCCATAGCAACATTTCTATCCATAGACGAAATATCATCGTATGAAAAATCAGTTCCCATAAAGTTACCGCCCCCTTCGGAAGCGGCGATGCGCCTCACCTTTCCAAGACTGGGCAGGAATATCCAACGATCCTCGCCGCCTGCGGCATTATCCATGGTCAAAAAACGAGTGCCCGCCACACTTGCAGGGCGCTGGAACACAATAATCATCCGGGATCCCTGGGGTCCGTCTTTTGCATACTGGTCAATCACCCGCTCGGAAGTGGATCCGTCTTTTGCGATGATTATCATACGGGAACGGGTTGAAGTGGTATCCGCCTTGATCCTATCCCGTGCCGCCTTTACCAGAGCAGTGGCATCCTGGGCATGCAGAAAGGCCGCTCCAAAAACCAATGACACCATACACAATATGGCCCGTTTCCTATTCGTTTTCATGTGCAACTCCTATGGTAGACGACAGCATTGCCGTCCAAATAAAATCGAATCGTAACACCAGGGGGTTAGGATGCATTCCTTGGTAGTCTTTCAGCGCAACGCACCGGCTTGTTCACTGGTTGTCCGTTGCCAGTATTGACTCGCGCCAATACCAAGTCCGATTTCTCCTCGTATTTCAAGGCATTCGGTTTTGTATTTTTTCCCATCCCCGGGATGATACACTATTTTACAGGTATATATCCTACCATCCCCAGGATTGATAACCTTACCATCAACCCATGTTCCGTGACTTTCCTGCTGTAGCCCAAAAATCCACGGTGTTCCGAGGATAGGTAATTGTGTTACCCTGCCTGGCACCGGAAAATTCCGGTAATGATCCCGGCATTTGAGCGCCTTGTTTGATTCGGTGATACCGATGGCGGAAAGCATTTTGCCGTACAGCACCCTCTCACTTTGATACAGTTCCCAGCCTGATTGAATTTCGCCGGTTTTGGCATCCACGCTTAACCAGAACCCTTCCGCCGGGTCATGCGCTTCTCCGCATAAAAATCCGGTGTACATCATACCCACAAGGGCGATGCAGAGATTCCGTTTCATTTTGTTTCCTGATAAATAAAGTGCGGTTTAATGATAGTGAGCAGTACCGGTATGACGATAAGGCTTACCAGCGCGGTGATTATCATGCTTAATGCGATAAGGCCGCCGAATTCGGCAAGCATTCTAAATTGGGAAAAGCTCAACACGGCGAAACCAGCACCCACCGATACCGCATTGATAAGAATCGCTTTACCACAGCCGATGAAGGTACGGCGAAGAAAATCAGTACCCGATACATGATCCCTTTGATATTCATGTTTGAAGCATTCGATAAAATGAATCGTGTAATCAATGCCGATACCCACCGCAATGCTCGCTATCAGCGCAGTTCCGATATTGAGTTTTATTCCCAAAAATCCCATAGCCGCAAAGTTGCATAGAATCGCTATCGCAAGAGGAATGGCGGCGATAATTCCTGCAATAACCGAATGGTAGGACAGCCCCACAATGATAAGAACCATGAGGACCGAAATAGCAATTGATACAATTTGAGCGTTTACTATCAGACTGGTAACTGCTGCTTCCTGAGTCGCGCTACCACCGATAATAACCCGTATGTTTTTGGGAAAGTTTGCTTCGATATACGCATTAACGGTGTCGATCACCTCAAGCACTTCACGATTTCCGGTGGCGCGCAGTTGTATCATGGTTTTGATCGCGGTCGGTTCTATGGGATCATTCGAATAGCCTGCATTATCGCCCCCTGCAAGCAGGACCAGATAGTTTGAAACGAGGGTCTGCAATTCTTCTGGTCTTTTCTTGCCGTAACGGGCAGGATCGGTGGGAATTTCGTAATAGGAAAACCCATCATAATTCACCAGCCGCTTTAATTCACGTACCAGATCGCTGCCGTTCAGGGCTGCGGATTTTCCTGCAGCGCGGTCAAGAAAGGAAATAATATCCGCTGCACTGTATTCGTCCAGGGTATAGGCCGTTTCCGAAAGGTTACCTGCATCTTCCACTGCCGGGTTTACATCGTAATGGTCTTCTTCAAAATTCCCAAACCCAAAGTCCTCAATGTACGCGTCCGCATCGGCTGTCGCCTGAGCGCTGCTTCTGATGCTCAAACCCTCAGGCCTTTCGTCTGCATTGAATACCTGATTGATACGTTTGATAATATCGGTGAAACCCGCCACTTTTCCGGTGAGGGGAATGCGTTCAGTAAGATATGCGGCAAGGCCGTCTATCGCGCTTAAAACCGCCGGATCAAGCAGTTCTTCGGAGGTATCCGCCTCAACCACCAGGGTCAAATCTTTTGAACCGCCAAAATATTTCCGAATAAACGCATCGGAACGGCTTATGTCCGTTTCATTCTGAAAGAATTCTATCAGCACATTATCCACAACGATTCGTGAAAGACCGTATATCGAAACAGCCACAAGCAGCGCCGTACCAATCAATACGGGTATCTTTTTATGGGTCATCCCAAGAAACCCATCGCCTATTATCCGGCCTGTCAAATCATCACCAGGTTCGTTTTTACGGGGACGTAAGATACGATGTCCCCGAATGAGCAGCATTGAAGGAATCAGGGTGATTGCGATAACAAAACAGGCCAGCACGCCAAAGCTGGCGCAGAAACCGAATTCCCGTATCGGCACAATCGGTGTAAAACAAAATGAAACAAAGCCGACCAGGGTCGTGAGGGCGGCAAGGGCGATAGGTTTTATCAATCGATCTATGAGTGAAAATAGTAATGCCCGATGCTGTTCAACCGTTAAGCTGCGATTCCGTGTCTCCTCCATGTAATGGGTTATCACATGAATACCATAGGCGCTCCCCACCGCCACAAGAATAACCGGCAAAAGGGTGGTGATAATCGAAAGTTTTATGCTAAACAGCGCCATTGCTCCAATGGTCCAGATGACCGCGACTATAACCGTAATGAGGGGAAGTATTACAAAGGTAAAACGCCTAAAGGAAAAGAACAATACCGCCAAGACCACAATCACCACGAGGGGAATGAGCAGCATATTATCTTGTATTATCGATTCATTGATGGTTGCGTTAATAACTGTCTGTCCGGTAATATATACCTCTGCCATGCCGTCAAACATTTCCCACGCGGTATCCCGAATTTTCATAAGACTTTCGGTTACTTCGGGACTGGTCGATTCTTCGGTGGTAACATCCAGGTTAATGATTATTTGCGTTGCCGAAAGATTATCAGAAACAAGAGAACCGCGGAACATATCCCACGACGAAATACGCCGTCTGAGTTCCGCAATTTCTTCCGGTGTTCCGGAAAAATCTTCTGGAACCATATCGTCAACTACAATGGAGTCCCCCTCGGCGCTTATGTATTGGGTGGATATAATTGAATTGATATCTTTCACAAATTCGATAGTCTCTACCACATCGGCGAAATCTCTAATGCGGGTTAAAAACTCCGGTTCAAAAACATTCCCATAAGGCCGTTCCAGCCCCAGGAGGATCATGGACTGTCCGCCGAAGGTATCGTCCAGGTATTCTGAAATGACCCGGGCTTGGTGTTCCTCCGGCAAAAACCTGATGTTGTTGTTGTCCAGTTCCGCCCTCGGAAGCGGTACTGCAAAAAACAGGGTTATCCCGGCAATTATGCCCAGTACCAAGGCCGGATATTTACATAACGTTTTCATTTTTCCTGTGGCATCCTTCTTGACTTATTACCCCAATTGCTCTTGCGTATTGGCCATGTCTGGAATATACTGACATAGTATGGTTTATACAACCCACAATTGCTTTCTGTTCGTTGTGTAATAAACAAAACACATCGTACTTGTCGGTTTCGGCACAGAAACGTGCAAAATGAGGCGGAGGTCTTATGAAAGAAATGAAGCTGGACCGGAAAACCCGGTACACCCGGAAAGTCTTAGCAGATAGTCTGATTGAATTGATGAAAGATAAACCCTTTATCAAAATAACCATCAAGGAGCTTTGCGAGAAGGCGGATATAAACCGGACAACTTTCTATGCCCATTACCATGACCAGGACGATCTGCTCCAACAGATAGAAGAGGAAACCCTTGGTTATATTGAAGACATGCTGAATAAATATGATAACAAACGCAGCAAACAGGAAATTTTGGAAATGGTTAAAGAAATATTCGGCTTTATTGCCAGCAACAGTAGCTCTCTTCAAGTCTTGTTAAGTGAAAATGGCGACATCGGGTTTCAGAAGAAACTGTTCCGCCGTTTCGTGTTCAAAGAACAGGTAATGAAATATTTTTCTGAAGCCCCCATAAAAGAAGAAAACAAAGAATACTGGTATATCTATGCCATCAACGGGACCATCGGCCTTGTGCAGCATTGGCTGAAACATAACATGCCCATACCGATTGCCGAATTGGCGAGCATCGTAGTTAACGTGAGCCCAGTCTTATAGATATATTAAGCGGCTGCGGGAAAAAATCAAGCATGATCCGTCAAAACCGCAGCATATCAAACGGTGCGGGATGCGGGATACCGATTCTGGTATACAGCCGATCTGCTAATGAAAGTCTATGGTATGGCTTTTGTATACTTTTATGAGGTGATCTGCTTATTCCGATACACCAAATCATCCCGTACTGAAAACCCCTGTTTTTCCCAGAAACGGTTTCCCCCTTGATTGTGCTTAAAGGCTACCAAAGCGATCTTGGTGATTCCCTCGTTCCGAAGGGCCTGCTCCACCGCGGAAACCAGAGCGGTCCCAAGACCCTGTCCCCGGTATGCTTCCTCCACTGCGGTATGATAAATATAAGCCCGCCGTCCGTCATGACCGCTCAGAATGGCACCCACCAGGATCCCCTCATGATCTGCCACAAAACAGGTACGGGTATTCCGCACCAGAAACCTCCTGATTCCTGGTTCGGCATCGTCTATCGGTCGTATACCCATACCAGCGCTTCGTTTCCATAGGGCATATACCTTTTCATAATCTTCTGAGGTCATAATCCGTATGACCGGCTTTTGTTTCATACTGTATCTGCGAAAGATATACTATCGGGATTGAGCAGAAAAAACAAGATTGATTTATTCCCCTCAAGGATAAATCCCTAGCAAACTGCAAAGCAACGCTCCTTACAAAACCGTAATTATAAAGGAGGCTTGAAAGAAAAGTATGAAAAAGATCTATACATCACGGGTCTTATACCGGTACCAGCCTTTACAGAGGGTGGCCCTGTTTCTTATCCTGCCCTTCTGGGGAGGATGTATGGTAATAGGAACCGGTTCTGGTTCTCAAGACCAGAGAAACGCAGGGTTTGTAACCCTGGCAACCTGGAATGTTCAGGCCCTTTTTGATGGGGATGAAACCGGAATCGAATATGATACCTATCTCCAGGCTGCAGGATGGACCGATGAAAAGTACCGGGCACGGCTCAATTCCCTGGCTCAGGCTATTGGTCATATAGCCGGTAAAGGTCCGGACATGCTTGGCCTAGAAGAAATTGAAAATATCCGGGTTTTGGAGGATCTGCGTGGCGGACCTTTGGCAAGCTACGGGTATAAGTACCTTTGTTTTGCCAATAATCCTGGTGCGCCTTTGGGAATCGGGCTGTTAAGCCGTTTCCCCTTAGAAGAGACCAGGGTCCATTCCATTACGGCCCAGGGAGAAACCACGCCCAGGCCAATATTGGAGGTCCGGCTTCAGGTACAGAACCAGCCTTTAGTCCTTTTGGTCTGTCATTGGAAGGCAAAGCAGGGAGGTAAAGAACCGGTGGCCACTGAATTCCTCCGCCGTGCCTCGGCACGGATCCTTCTGAGGAGGCTGCAAGAACTTCGACAGGAAGATCCGGATATACCGGTGCTTATTATGGGAGACTTAAATGAAAACCACGATGAATGGTACCGGGAAACCGGAACCGTCGTCACTGCCCTGCTCCCGGATGATCCCAAGGTCGCAGAGCGTATCGGTCTGACTATAGATGCCGAAACCTTCAGTACTACCCCTTGGGAGACTACCTCCAGCGATTTTCTTATCCTCAGTAGCAACAAGCCGCCAAAACTAGCCTATTTTCCTGCTGCTGCGCCGGGGCTCTACTCTCCCTGGGGAAATGAGCTACAAGGGGGCTCCTATTACTATCAGGGTCACTGGGAAACAATCGATCATTTTTTGCTGACTGAACCTTTGTTTGACCAGAATGGCTGGGATTTTTATACCTGTACGGTCATAAACCAGGACCCCTTTATTAATGCCCAGGGACGCCCCTATGCTTATAATCCCCGTACCGGTAATGGTCTTAGCGATCATCTTCCGCTGCTGCTTACCCTCAAGCTTGTTCCGCTTCAGGATGAGCAGTAAGGTGGGTTTGCGCTACTTAACGTATATGCCCGTGCCTTTGACACGCTCTACCTGAAGCCCTTTCCGCAAATATCCTTTCCAGGGGCTTTCCAAAAGTTGATAAAAGTGATATGTTAGTTTTAGCTAATTGTGTATATTAGAACTAACTAATAGGAGTGGATGATGAAAAAAATAGTCATTGTCTATTGGAGTGGATCCGGTAATACCGAGACCATGGCGAAATCAGTGGCAAAAGGGGCCAGTGACGGAGGGAGCGATGTGGTTCTCAAACCCGTAGGGGAAGCCTCGGTGGATCTGGTAAAAGGAGCTGATGCTTTAGCCTTCGGCTGCCCTGCCATGGGGGATGAGATCTTGGAAGAAAGTGAGATGGAACCCTTCATCGCCTCTTTAGGTTCCGGTGAAGTGGGGGGCAAGGCCCTGGGACTATTCGGTTCCTACGACTGGGGTGAAGGCAAGTGGATGCAGGATTGGGTGAAACGGATGCAAGGGATTGGGGCCCAGGTGGATGGATCGGGGATTATCACCCAACTTGAACCTTCGGAAGAAGCCCTCCAAACCTGCTATGATCTGGGAAAACGTCTGGCAAGTTAGTACCGATTAAAGCCTTGTAGGATCAACGCGGAGAAAAGGAACAGGCGCAGCAGAGGTTTTACGTAACGCCTCTGCTGCCAGCAGTATCGGTAGATGTTACCTCTTGTAAGGGTACGATTATGCTGATTGCTCTGCTTGCTTTTGGGATGCTCTATTTTTCACCGGGTAACGCCGCTATGATAGCGGTATTTTTGACAAGGTTACAAAATATTGGTCGGTCTTATCCACAGATATCCCGGTTTTCTGGATCAGTCTGTTTGTTCTCTGGCTGTTCAGTGTTAAACTGAAAATTCTGACCACGGTTGGGAAAAGGGGCGATCTCAGCCTGATCTTTCCGGGGATGCTGATGGGCCTATTTACACAGGCAATCTAATTATCATTGTGAAAGAAAAAAACCGGCTCGTACTGGAAGAACCATTTGTGTTGAACGCCCGGGCACTTGGGGTCGGGAAAAGTATAATACTCCGCAGTCATGTGTTGAAAAACATCCTTGTGCCGGTGATCACCACGTCAACCCTCGCTTTCTCAAATTTCGTAAGTTCCGGTGTTTTAATGGAAAGTATATTTTCACTGTCAGGATTCGGGACGCTTCTGAGAAACGCTATTACAGTAAAAGATTATATGGTTGTAGCCAGCGCAACACTGGCTCTGGGTGTTTTGATCGGTACCGTGAATATATTGGCGGATATTGCCTACAGTTTTATTGATAGGAGGGCAGGCCCGGATGAACATTAATAAAGTAAGGACTAAAATATCCGTTGCCTTTTTAGCCGTCCTCCTGCTGTTTGTATTGGCTTCGGGGATTACATTTCCTGATGCAAATTCATTTGACACGACAAACAGACTTGCTTCCTCGTCATTACGGCATCTGTTCGGAACGGATCAATTCGGCGGGGATGTGTTTATCCGTACCATGCACGGATTCAGATATACATTCACGCTCTCATTGTTTGTAGAGGCGGTTTCCTTCCTGGCAGGATTGTTTCTGGGAGTGATTTTAGGCTATTACGGCGGCATTTTGGATGAAATATTCTACCAGGTCTCAAACCTGATTTTGAGCTTTCCGGTGACTATTGCGGAGATTTTGATTACGGCTCTTACAAACTCAAATATATGGTTTTTGTTACTGCTTATTATTATCTATGCCGTTATTTTGTATTCCAAAATTGTCCGAAGCGAGGTAAAGGTCATTAAAAATGCGGACTATATCAAGACTTTGCGTGTACTTGGCTTGGGGCAAGCGATTTTAGGATACTAACAAGGCACCTTTTGAGGAAAAGCCTATCCAGTTCCACCGTGGTAAAAATATCAGCCTTTTTGGAATTAGGCGTGAAGCGTTGGAATGCCGGTTTCATAACCTTACAATTATACCAGGCCGCTTCGGTGTATATTTCCCCCAAAACTTCCAAAAAGCGGTTTTTCCACGATCCCGACTGTGTAATTCCCGCCCGTTCCGGCCCTTTATAGGTTTCCTGAAGACGTGATATTTCATTTTTTGCCTCCGACTTGACATTTTTCTGTTTTTTTGGGCCGGGAAAATGTCTAAGTTTTTATATATCAGTGACTTATTGCAAGCAGAATTATACTGCATAAGGCGGCGAAGCGTAAACGTCCTGTTGAGGCTGTCGGAAAAGTAGGCATACATCAAAAACTGTGCTATACCGTATCTACTATGGCCCGTTATAAGGAACTGTCAAACAATAAAATGATGATTTTGGTGTGGTAAAATCTTGTAGTTCCAAGACTCAAAGGGATGAATTCTAACAATCAAAATGTCGTCAAAATCCGCATCAGATACCTTTTTAGCCAGTTGATACTCAGTGTCGTCACGAACACAAATCACTTCAAGTCCCGCGGTGGTACGGGTGGAACCGATTAATTCCACGGCAGTTTGAACATCTACAATCGGCTTCCCCTGCCAGTTCTTTGATAGGTAACAGAACAATCTATGTTCTACTTTATTCAATTTATAAGTACCCGGCGGGAAGTGCGACACCTCTATTTCTAAGCCCGTAGAGTCTGCGAACTGCTGTAATTGATATTTCCACATTCTTTTCCAGTAATCGTTACTGCCACCGCAATCGCAATTTATGTAAATTCTCTTACTGTCGGGAAACGTGTGCTTTCCGACGACCTCCCACCAACGAGAGATACTTTCAACGGCAAACTCACTGGTATCATGGCTGGTTCCTCCATTCACAAATCCAGTGTTGTTATTGAGATTATATACTCCATACGGCGAAATTTTGTCGAGTTCTTTTATCGGGAAATCGTGGTCAAGAACGTTACACGGCTCTTTTTTTCTGCGGTATTCCTGCCCCCCATTCTTGAAATTACCGATGTTTTCTTTCTTTTTTGTGTCTACCGAGATAACCGGGTCACCGGTTTCGATATACTCCGCCGCGGTGCTGTTGATGTGTTCAAACTGGGCGTTCCTGTCAGGGTGTGTTTCTCCGACTTGCAGCATCTTCTGATTTGCCTGCTTGCGGTACCCCATTGCCTGGAGTATTTTTCCAACCGTTTCATGGCTCACCTGTATCCCAGCGATTGTAATTCACCTGCAAACTTTCTGTCGTATAAGACAGTACCCGTTCAGGATTGCCATACGTTGAGCCGTCTATCAGTTTTCTGATTTCTTCTTCAATACCGGTGTATGTATTCTCGACGAAATTACGCCCGCCGCCGCTTTTACGCACCCTCCCGTCAAACAGCACTCCGCTTTTCAGTT
>JAITJS010000007.1 GCA_031278815.1 Treponema sp. | reverse complement strand
TGATTGACTCCAAGCCAGGTAAACGCTGCCCTAGAAAGTATGAACGCCTAATCGAGTGTTTTGTATTTTACCACGTACGTGTCCGATGAACTAGCGTATTCATACTGCGATACCTGTATCTTTGAGACGTGAACCCCATCGCCATGTTGAACAATATAGACTATATTGGTAACCGGGTAACTACTTGCTTCTCCTCTTTTATAGAACTGTTTTTGGTCATACAGTGCGGTCTTAAAAGTATCTGTCGCTGTGCCGGAACCTGTGCCGTACCCTGTATAATTTATCACATTGTACGTTATGTTTTGGTCTGAACCCATAGAATAAAACCACTTGGATGTATCCGTAAAATACTCGCTAAGATCCCCGGTTTTAACCGCGTCGTCTAATACTACAGTATCGAAGTCTGTTTTTTCCGTGTACCACACCATGCCTGCACCGTCTGAATTAAGGGTTGTTGCCGTAATCCCACTGTTGGTCAGGATGGTACGAGGACGCTGGAAACCGATGTCCCAGGTATTTTTGTTAATAGAAGCCTCTCTAACCTGTTCCTCGGTGCTGATGGAAAAGTAACACTTTTCTTCACCTTTAACCGTAACCGTAATAATTCCGTCGCCCGTAACCGTGATAGTTCCTTCAGTCCCTTGACCATTATCATCGGACCCTTGATTATTATCACAACCTCCAAAAAATAGGGCTGCGATAACCGACAGTAAACAGATAAAAACCGTGCTTACTCTTTTCATACAATCCTCCAAAAGACTACTATACTTAAAACCATCTAAAGCCCTTGTGCCTTAGACGGTTTATTGCCCATACTTTATACCGACAGAAAAGGTTTGCGCTGTTTCCGGACCTATGCGATCTATCTCACCGGTGATATTATCAATGCCGAAGGTGAGTTTAATATGCTTCCCCAGATTTTTTGAAAAATAAAAATCCAGAATAAACCGCGCTTCGCTATCCGTACGGGTGGGATCCCTGAATTTCGAGAAGTACCGTCCTTGCAACCAGGTATAGATGCCTATTTTTGCCAGATCGAGCCCGGCTTTTAACTTGACCGTATGATTCGGCTGGGGAAAGATTTCCATCTCCGCACTGCGATCCCAGGCAAAGAGCCAGCTATAGCCTGTGGAAACAAAGATACCCTGGGGAAACGAGAGCTTGCCTTCCATATCCGTACCAACGCGCATAGACCGGGAAATATTTCTTGTGTCATAGTAGGCTTCCGAAGCGCCTTGCGCCTCCACAAAGACTCGGCCTATCTCGTTGAAAAGCTCGTTGTAGTACAGATTAAGCTGGAAAAATCCTTTTGATTTAGCGTATTCCAGCCCTGCATTGAAGCCGAGTGAGTATTCAGGCTTAAGGTTGGGGTTACCCAAAACGAGGGCTGCCCCTTCATCGTCCCGTATCAAGTACATATCACTGAAATCAGGCGCACGGTAACCCATCCCCGCGCCTGCCAGAAGGCGAAAGTCTTTCAGATGATACATTCCAGACAATTTTGGAGACGCCGCAAAACCGAATTGAGAATTCCGCTCAATACGTAATCCGGCAACGGCTGAATAGCAATCCACGGTGAAGTACTCAGCCTGAAAAAAGGCGGCTTCCTTGTCTACCCATACAAAGTCTCGGCTAAGATTGTACTTTTCCATACTATTGAAAGCGCCTTCTATACCCCCTGAGAAAAGCAGATTTGCAGACATTTCGTAGATGCCCTGTACCTCAAGGGCTGCGATATTATCGTTCTCATAGCGTTCTCCCAATGTCCATTTATTCCTGATAGCTGAGTAAGCGTCCCGGTTACGCTGGTAATAGTTATCGTGTAGCCGGAAGGTCAACATCAGGTTGTGCAATGCCCAATAATCAGCTTCTACGAAAGCATCTAAACGCAGATAATCAAGGCGGTTTAAGGCCCCCTCTGCGGTAGTTACGTCGTCTCGGCGCATCAGCATCCCTGAACCGCCGAAACGCAGCTCACTGTTTCCCAGGTCAAGAATGCTGTCGAATCCAAGCCGCCCGCGGTAGTATTCGGGGAGTACCGAAGCGGACTTGGTTTCGTTGTAGTAAAAGCCCCCGCGGGCAGCCTCCACATCGACAGAATTCTTCGCTTTACCAATAGGAAAGGATATGACGCTGGTAAGATTCTGCTCCCGTATGGGATTGAAATCCTGAAAAGGATCCGGTGTTTGTGACGTATTCGGATCATCATAGGCAAGCAAAAACCGGTTGGTAAGAGCTGCGGAAAACGCTACCTTGTCCGGCGGTTTTTTAGTGATGATGTTTATCACCCCGCCGAGTGCATCAGAACCGTAAAGCGCTGATTGGGGGCCCCGTATGATCTCTATACGTTCCACATTGGCAAGGGGCAGGGTCTCGCCTTTAAGCCGCTGGGCTATGCGCCCGGAAACACGCCTCCCGTTTATCAGATACAGGACGCGGTTCTTCCCCAGACCCTGCATCTGAACATAGTCGCCCATACCGTTTCCGGTATACACCAGCCCGTAATCGTCGAGTATATCCACGACCGTATCCGCGTTTGACCCTTCAATCTCCTCGGTACCTATCACTTCGGTAAGTACAGGACTGTCCTTCAAACGTTTTTGGGTGCGGGTTCCGGTTACGGTAATGCCTTCATCTTCAATTACCGCATCGTAATCAGTGGAAGCATTATCGTTGGGGGGGGGTAATTCTTGCGCGGCAATAAAAAATACGAAGAAAATACCACCCACTAAGACAAGAAAAAACCGTTTTCTCATGGTTAATAATCCGTTAACCCTAAGATAATACCGTCATATAACGGCACTCAAAAGGCAGGTCTTCTGACTTAGGGGTCTATACCGGCTTTTCGCACCTTCCCATCTTGCGACAGTGGCGTGAGACTTCTTAAAGAAAGCCTCTATATGAAAGCCCGCTCTCCCTTTACAGCGGCGTTACCGTGCGGGATTTTCACCCGCTTCCCTATTATGAATCCGACCATCGTTACGAGCCGAACTCCACCTTTCGATATATTGTAGTATTGCAGAAACACGGCTTTATGTCAAGCCCCGAGTTGCATCATAAATAATCTAACTAACCTCATTACACGCTTGCGGTGGAGGCGCAGAAGAGCTCTGCGGTATCTTTAACCTTGCTTTTGTTCGATCGGAGGCTCGTTCGACTTGACCGGCGGCGCGATGATTGGTACTGTTTTTTACCATGATGTTCGATGTACTGGTGAAAAACGCGCATATCATAGACGGTTCGGGGAAACCCGGTTTTACCGGGGATATCGGCGTTAGGGACGGCAGAATAAAAGCCGTCGCCCCCCGGGTTGACGGCAGGGCGGGGCTGACCATACGGCTTCAGGGTGAAATCGCCGCCCCTGGTTTTCTCGACATTCACCGGCACGCGGATGCCGCGGTGTTCAAGCCGGGGTTCGGCAAAGCCGAACTGCGCCAGGGGATCACGACCATCGTGAACGGGAACTGCGGCATGAGCATCGCGCCCCTGCCAGTGGCACGGCAGGCGGAGATACTCCCTTTTCTTGCCCCCGTTACCGGTTCCCTGCCCGAAAATATCCGCTTTGAAACGTTTTCCGAATATACGGCCCTGCTGAAAAGTCGCCCCCTGCCGCTTAACATTGCCATGCTGGTGGGAAGCGGCACCATGCGGGCGGCGGCGGCGGGTTACAGCGCCGAAACCCTTAAACCGGGGGATGTAAAAAACATACACGCCTTTCTTGAAGACGCCCTCTCCGCCGGGGCGCTGGGGGTTTCGGCGGGCCTTTCCTATCTGCCAGATCTGCGTTACAACGCGGCTTCCCTGGCCGGGGCCCTGGCGCCCCTGAGCGGGAAAGACGCTGCCGGCCCGCCCCTGGTTTGCCATGTCCGGGGCGAGGGGGATCTGCTGTACCCATCGGTGGCCGAGGCTATAGAAGCGGCCCGGCTTCTTCGCGCGCCCCTGCGGATAAGCCACTTTAAATGCATAGGCCGGAAAAACTGGGGGGCCGGTCTTGAAAAGGCCATCGCCCTTATTGAGCGGAACCGGGAGGAAGGCATGCGGATAGACTGCGATGCCTACCCATGGACCGCGGGAAGCACCCAAATGCTCTGTCTGCTTCCTCCTTCCTTCCTGGCTGGGGGAATCGGGGAAATCCTCCGCCGCCTCCGGAACCCGGAAGAACGGACCCGGTGTCGCAAAATCCTCCGCGAACCAGGGAGAGATTTTGAGAATATTGTCCTCGGGGCCGGTTGGGAGGCGATTTATGTTACCGGCCTTGAGTCGGAGCAGAACCGGCCCCTGATCGGGAAAAGCATCACAGAAATCGCCGCCCTGAGAGGGTCCGATCCCTTGGACGGGGCCTTTGATTTACTGGTGGAGGAACAGGGTAATGTAACCATGGTAGATTACATTACCTGCCAGGAAGACATAGACCGGATTATTCGCCTGCCCTACACCAGCATTATCTCCGATTCGCTCTATGCAGGCGCGGGGCTTCCCCATCCCCGGAATACCGCCAATATAGCCATGGTTTTTCATGAACTGGTCTGCCGCCGCGGGGTGTTGAGCCCGGAAGAAGCGGTCCATAAACTCTCAGGCCTCCCTGCGGAGGCCATGGGGCTTACCGGCAAGGGGCTGCTCAGGCCGGGCTTTGACGCGGATATCGTGATCTTCAGGCCGGAAAATATTTCAGCCCCGGCGGATTATGTTGCACCCAATCGTTTTACCGCCGGGTTCGATTATGTGTTCATCGCCGGCCGGCTGGCGCTTGAGAAAGACAACCTTACCGGCGCCGCGGCGGGAACTTATACGGGGCTTTAAATGCGGAATAGGATTTTTTCAACACGCAAAACTTTTGATTTGACAGCCCTGTCTATGTGATATATTTTGGGATAACATGTACATTTTATTAAGGAGGATTTTGTGAACATACAGGTTGTACCTCTTGTTATTGTGCTGGCCTATCTGGCGGGCTTGCTCGTGATCGGCTATCTGTGCAAACGGTTTTTCATTAAAACCAGCACGGATTTTCTTTTGGCCGGACGGAGGCTGGGGGTCTTTTTTGTGGCCGCCAGCCTTGCGGCGAACAATGTAGGGGGCGGCAGTACCACCGGCGTGGCTTCCCGGGCTTTTGCCGGATGGGGGCTTTCCGCGGGCTGGTATGTTCTGGCCGCTTCCATCGGCGTTATCCCGCTGGCCTATTTCGCGCCGAAGATCCGCCGGACCCTGGCCCACACGATACCGGAAGTTATCCGTACCCGCTTCGGTCATGTGGCGGGAACCTCAACGGCAGTGCTGAATATTGTATCCCTTTTCTGCCTTACCGCTTCCCAGATCCTCGCGTCGGGAACAGTAGTCGCCACCCTGGTAGGCATTCCCCTGAATGTAGCCATCCTGATCAGCGGCGTCATTATTCTTTGCTACACCGTATTGGGCGGTCTTATGGCCGATGCGATCAGCGATCTTATCCAGTGGTTTATTATTTTCTTCGGCCTGCTTATCACCATGTTCTTTGTGGTGCGGGGCGCAGGCGGCTTTGAGGCGCTGGCGGAAAAACTCCCCGCGAAGGCCATTAGTTTTACCGGGGTCGGGGCGGTTACCATTATCAGCCTGATGATTAATTATTTCTGTACCTTCCTTTCGGGCCCCGAGATGATCAGCCGCTTCTATTCCGCCAAAGACGAAAAAGCCGCCCGGGATGCCGCCTGGCTTTCGGCGATTTTTATGGGACTTCTGGCCTTTATCCCCGCAGTGATAGGCCTTGTGGCCCTGGCGATAAATCCCGGCCTTGACGACGGGAAGGGAACCAGCGCGCTTATGTGGGCCACCACGAACTATGCCCCCCAGGTCATTGTGGGTCTTGTGGCGGCCTCAATTATTTCCGCCACCATGTCTAGCGCGGACTCGAATCTGCTGTGTGCCTCCACCATGTTTGTAAAAGATATTTACCAGCAGTACATCGATCCCACCGTGGATGACAAAAAATTGATCTTCATTACCCGGGCGTCGAATGTGGTGGTCGGCGTAGTGAGTTTGTTCGTTGCCCTGTTCAGAATCAACCTGGTAACCCTTAACCTCTTTGCCTTTGCCCTCCGTTCATCGGGGCCTTTTGCCGCCTACGGCCTGGGGCTTATCTGGAAAGACGCCACCAAACATTCGGGGCTGGTTTCCATTATCTGCGGATCCGTCGCCGCGGTTGCCTGGCAGATTGCCAAGGAGCCTTTCGGGATTCTGGCCATCGTATTCGGCTGCACCCTGGGGGCCCTTTCCTTCTTCGTTACGGTATTTATTGAAAAAGGACTGGGGGTAGCTGCCGCCTCCAGTCCTTTTCCCAAGGAATAGACGGGGCTCATAAAAGCAGGGTGGGCTTGTCCGGGGAGGGCTGGTTCCCGGACAAGCCCTTTCATACAATACCTATGCTACCAGCCTCTGGGTATCAGACCATTTTCTGACTGTTATCGGCATTGGGATCAGGGAGGCGCGGGGTTTCCCGCCACAATTCCCTAACCCGGTATGAAATGACCTGGGAAATGTCGTTGATAACCTGTTCCTGAAATTTCGTCATTGTTCCGGCCTCCGGTGAGGGGTAGGATTTGGTTGAAAAGAGGGCCGGAGCGTCAATTTCCAGGGCGATGGCAATCCGTTCAAGCATTTCAGGAGTGGGGAATTTCTTTCCGCTTTCAATCATGCCTATGTAATGGGTTGACGTATTCACCCTTTCCGCCAGTTGCGCCTGGGTAATCCCTAAAATGTGCCGTTGCTCTTTCATATTAAAGGCCAATACCGATCTCAGACTTGTCATGCTTCCAACTTATGCCTGTACTATTTTTTGTTTCTGTATGGGGATTGACAACTTCCGTAAGATAAGTAATATACTGTCTTAAAGGAAGCTCCATCATGTATAAAGAACGATAAAGCCAAATCCCGGGGATTTCTGTAAGGGAATTTTGCTTTTTTGGCTGTTCTTTGGAAATGGGGGTCTTTAATGGGTCATGTTAACGCATGAAGGACAAACAGGGTAAGCGCAAGAAGCCGTTATCCCAAAAAGGAATTCTTTATGAAAAATCTACGAGACGTGTTCGGGATTATCCCCCTAATGGCAGGGGAGCATGCCTTTAGGGGGAAGCTCCACACCCGCCTGCAGCTAGTCCTTGCTGGTGCCCGAAAGGGCTTCTTTTACGGCTTCCGCGACGGTTTGTTTAATTTCACTTACGATGTCCCGCCGGAGCCGATCCAGTTCTCCACAGGTAGCATTGGGCGCGACAAACAGTTCATAAATTTCAATATCCAGCGCCTTTGCAATACGTTCAATAAGGTCAAACGTGGGGAAATTGCGGGTAAGTTCTATCATACCGATATGATGAGTAGACACTTCGACCATTTCAGCCAGTTTTTCCTGGGTCAAACCCCGTTTCCGGCGGTATCCCCTCAAATTATTTGCAAAAATTGTTCCAAGCCGTTCCATATACTTACTATCTATGAGGTAATAATAAAGACTTTCTCCTACTTGACTTACTATGTAATACATATTATTTTTTATCTGATACATATCTTTATAGTGGATTTGTTTAGGAACTATCAGAGAATTGTAGGGAAATGTGCCCTTTTGGGGCGATGTGAACGGCTTAATGGGGATGACCCATAGGGGCCTGTTATCGGGTGTCCATCCGTTTTAACGGAAACATACCTGCCTTGAGGCAGGTACAGCAAAAAGGGGGGTGGAGAAAAGGGACGAGGTGAAGAAGGTTCCGGCGGCGTCTGTTGGCACTGATAACCGCCTTGAACCCATAGCCTAAACCCCATCCCCACCTCCAGTATAAGGAGTTTTTCGATGAAGAAAAACACTGGTTTTCTGAAAGCCGCTGGTGGGGCGGCAGGATTGCCGGCGATTCTGCTGGCATGTGGGCTGGTTGCGTCAGCTTCGCTGACCTTAGGGGGGTACGAAAGAAGATGACGAAGAACAGGGCAAAAAAGGGGGTATTGGCATTGGCTCTCGCCAGTGTACTGGGGAGTGGGGTTTTTGCACAGGAAGACAAGCATCAACCCTTTGATATGCTGTTGGGTCTTAATTCCGGGTCAGGTATAACTCCAAATATAGGGGAGGTGTTTACAGAACTGAGCAATGAGCGTATTCCCAAGGGTAATTATGCGGTTCTGTTTGATTTTGGGATCACCTATGATTTTTACCTGTTCAATTTTCTTTCGTTTAATACGGGCTTGCTCATGCATCCTGATGTATATGTGATTCTTGACCAGGATTTTAGCGGTGTGGATGATTTTACGAAAATTGCCGCAAGCCCGATTTGTTTAACCATACCTCTTGGGGCGCATGTGAATATTCCGAAGGTTGAATGGTTGTATGCGGGAATAGGATTGAGTTTAAACATTCCCCTTTTCGGTATGTTTGACGGAATGGCCGGACTTGATATTGATACAAAAGGAGACTTTTTTGTGGGTTTGCCCATAGATATTGGGTTTGATTTTATAAGTCCTGGCAGGGGTGGAGGGCGTTTTTTCTTTAGGATCACCCCGGAATTCCATGAAAAGGGAACCGCTGTACCGATTGGGTTTGTATGGCAAATTTACAACTGGAAAATTTATAGTAAAAAATAGCGCCTCTGCGTCTGTGGTTATACGGAGACCTTCCCAAACAATGAAGGTTTGGGAAGGTCCTATCTATAATTTTTTTACCCGTTAAGGAAGGTAAAATGAAAAAGAACATATACAATCAATAAAACCCCAAAGACCTTTACCGCGATTACAACCTACGGTTCTCGCGGCTGTTGCTGCGGGAGGGGCATTTGCTCTGCGCTGAGTTAAAACTCAGCGCGGGGGTTGGCGGATTTATCGGTGGAGATTTTTGCGGCGGTGTTGAAGCCGGGCAAAAAATCGAAACACCCTATTTTGGCGGTGGGGCGGCTTACGCTTTTTTTGACGCAACGTACGCTGAATTAAACCTTGCTATTTATGGCGGCAGTGGAAAAGTTAAACCGGGTGATGTGGATATGTCAAGAATGAACTTCAACATTGGTTTGCTGGGTAAATATCCGTTTGCGATGACTGATACATTATCACTTTTCCCGCTTTTAGGCATCGAGTATCAGATTTGCCTTTCCGCAAAACAAGGTGACAATGAATTCAGTGATCCCGGGGATCTGAGCGCTTTATGGTTCAAATTGGGGGGCGGCGGTGATTTTGCATTTACGCCAAACATTTACCTGCGCGGTGAGGCTTTATACGGTATCAGACTTGCAAACAAATTTGAAACCGATCTGAAAGACAGCGGGGGATCTGATGCAAAAACATTACTTGGGCATGGTATAACCGTTAAACTTGCAGTCGGGTATACCTTCTAAAAAATAGGTCAGCCTATGTCTATGGGAGCGGCTGCAGGTCCTAACGGCTTTATTGGGAAAAGCTGGAATGGCTATCGGCCATTTGGATCAAATACTGTTAACTGTATAGCCTTCGGCAACGGCAAATTTGTAGTGGGAGGATATAAAGATGATGGTAACATCGTCCTCATTAACGGCTGGATGGCTTATTCTACAAAATAATGGGCCTCCGCAGAGCAGGGTTCTGCGGCATCCTAAGCTGCACTTTATTGCAACATTCGCCCGTATGGGCGATGGATATTTCAAACAGGGTATTGGACAAACCAATGCCCCAGGAGTTTTTACATGAAAAGGAAACTTTTCAACAGTTTGCCGGTAATTATACTGGCCTTGGGTCTGGCATTTGCCGGATGTGATAATGGTACCACGGGCAACGGCGGTGGGGGTGAAAACGATCCCATTTCGGTGGATTTATCTTTACCGCCTATCAAGGAGGTAGCGGCATTTTCAGGGACTTTTGTTTCCAGTGAAACAGACGCAAAAAGCCTGGTAACAGACGCATTTACGGAAATATCGGGTATATCACCTTCTCCTTCTGTAAATAACGCGCGTTCCCTATCCCGGAGTATAGCCAGAAGCGTCCACACTGAACCGTATGAAGAAATATACGACCATGATACAACAATTTTAACAGATGCCGAAGTAACCGGATTTATTCAGGGGAAGGCGACACAGTCCGTTGCCGATGATGACCGTGCCGGTGAGACGGTTGGCGACTACATGGAAGTATCACTGAAGGGTAAGCTCGCGATTGTTTTTACGGGAGCTACAAAAAACGGCTCCACCATTAATGGCAAATATGGCATTGACGAAAACATGTATTACAAACTGCAGGTCACTTCTATAAATCCCGTAAAAGAAGCTCTTACCATATCATCCAATACCTCGGACGGATATGCCGTAAGCATCTCAAAGGGAGGCAAGGGTCTCAAATTTGTGATGAGAATAGAAAACAAGATTAACAATAAAACCATTCGCGATGTTGCATCATTTGATCTTGATGATTTAGGCACATTATTTGATACCTATCGTTTAACCCTTGACATCTATGACAATGCCAACGTAAAGCAGGAACAATACAGCAAAACCTTTACGTCTTATAAAGACGCGGCTGCTTATTTGGGTATCAACAATTAAAAAATCCCGCCTGCGGATATTCCGGGGAAATGGGATATGATTCTTGTGGTGGGGGTATCTGTTGAACATCAAAATCAACATCCCCTGCCTGTGAGGGAATACGGGGAGGCGGTTTTCATGGACAAAAATATTTTTGAATTGGTTGTTTCACTGATCCGGCAAATAGTATATAGGCGTATAAAATTATCACTATAACGTAATTTCTTGTATTATAAAGAGTTACATCATTATATTCATGCATGAGTCTTGACAAAGATTGCCGGGTCAGTAATGAGGAGATAAGAAGAACCGTTTATGAAAAAGAACGTATTTTTTGCGGGAATGCCGGTCATGGCGCTGGTATTCGGGCTTTTTTTTACCGCTTGTCCCACCGATAAGCGACGATGACGGCAATAACGGCAACAATGGCGGTACCGCCACCGATATAACCGGCACCTGGGAGGCAAGCGGTGGATGGGCTATAGTTTTTACCTGAAATACCTTTGCCTATACAGTTAACGGCACTACCCAATATTCCGGGACATTCTCTACTTCCGGTTCGACTATTACCTTCACCGAATCACGATTAGGCACGGCTTCGGGTAATTTTCAATTATCAGGGGAAGCCTCGTTTTTTCCAATCATACAGGGGATAGGCGTGTAGATGGTACATACACTAAAAGAAGCAGTACTGGATCTGGGGAGAACGGCATATCCGGCAACACGGAAGGGGAACGGACTATAACCATTACCGGACTAAGTGGATACAGCGGGGGTGTTAACCTTTATATCGCTTCCTCTATGTATGCTAAGGATATAGTACCGTAAGGCAAGGGGACAATTTCCAACGATTCAGTTACCATCCCTCTAAAACAAGTTACAAACGACGGCGAGCTAGGCGAGGCCGATTGGACAGGAACAGCAGTATTTTATTGTTTTTACTGGGAAGACGGCTAGTGGTGATAGTACTACTTTCCATTATTATACCGGGGGTAAATCAATGGAGGAACTTGGAATTTCACCAGATGATTTTGATAGTGGGTTTTCTGGCATTGTTGCAAAACTTCCAAAATATACCGTTTCGGCAGGTAACATTACCCTTTTATTTGATCAATGTGCCGAAAGGCCCGATACAGGGGGTGGAAGAGGGGGGCTAAGAAAAATTGGCTTGTACTACTACGACGGCGCGGAATAATCTCGCGAACTATTAGAAAAGGTCAGGCGGCTGGTTTCCGGGGGGATGAATTTTTTAACGGACCCTTCATTGTCTGTATTATGGAGGCTTCATTACAAACAATGGAAGCCCCATTACTAGGGAGGTGAAACGATTTTAGGCGGGGCTCTCTATGACCGGGAAAATCATGCCAAGTACCGCTTTTCACCTTTATTTTTAATACGCCAGCCCCGGCTTCTTTACAGACCTCCCTGAGCCAAGTAAGGTTGAGGTATGGGTAGCCCAAAGTTAAAAAAACGATATCTCCTTCTGAGTATCGGGGTACTGCTCCCGACTCTCCTCGGTGCGGTCCTTTTGTTCCGCGCCCCGGTACTGTTCGTTACGGATGCCCCCTTTACTGCCTTGTATGGGCTTAAAAGGACAGGGATAAAGCGCATCGAAACTACCTTCAGGATGATGCGCCAGGTTAAGCCGGTGCTTATCGGAGAAAATGCGGGTCCGGATATGGTGGTGTTTGCGGTGGAGGAAGCCCATAGTGCACCCTATGGGGTATTGGTCCCTTACCGCTATTACGAAGGGGCTGGACGGTATGCAGCCGAATTTCCCCAGGTCCCGGTCTTTATCCTGGGGGGTCGAAACCAGGATCCCCAAGTCCCGGGGACGATCTTTGTGGGTACCGATGCCAAGCTGGACCTGTACCGGGCCGGACTCTGTGCCGGCATTATTGCCCAGCATGGGACCTCAAGGGAGGGAGAGCCGCTTACTCAGGGAGAGATCTTGTTTTTTCAGAACGAAGGAATTTCCGCCGAATATCGGGAAGCCTTTAGTAGGGGGCTTCTGGAACAAGGATTTACAAAAGAGCCAAAATATCTCACTATAAAACAAGATTATGTCGATACTATACAAAGCATTTCCTGCGTGGTTATGCAAGGACAGGCAACCCTCTTTCTTGAACGGAATCTTGAGATACCGGTTATTTTATTTTCTTGGATCGATCCGGATATAACCTCAAGGATGGTGAAGCTGGTGGTGGACGATTCGCCTTGGGCAGTGGTGGGGAAGACGATAGCCATGATACCGGGGAGGCAGGGAGGGGTCGTTCCTTCGGATTGGGTATTTCCAGGGCAGCGAATAGTAGATAAGGAGGTTGTAAGTCGTTTAAAAAAAGTACTTGTTAGAAGTATACTTTGACTAAAAAACTATTGCACAAGAGGATGAAAATGATATATACTTGGAGAGGTTTGACAAAGGTCTCATAAGTAAGTATACTATTATTTGATCTTAAAGTTCCCTACGTTGAAAAGGAGTATAGGATGAAACATGGTAGTTTCAGGGCTATTTGCTTAATTTTTTTGGCATGTATAGCGGTATTATCAGCTTTTGGTGACGAGCAGGCGGTGGCTCTTGAGTCCAGGATTTTGGAGACATTTGATCAAAATGATGAGTCTCTGTATGACTGGAGGCTGGAGGCGAGTAAATTCGCCACCAAAACCGATGAAGACTCATTTCCTAAAGTAACGTATGTTGCTACATGGCCTGCGGCGCTTTTTGGGTCTAATCCGGACGGGGCAGACCTTAAGAGTCTTGGTATTTGGGGCCGTTTTGATCGCCGGGGATATAACTGGATTGACGTATATCCGGTAAATGCCGGTGAGGAAGACGGAGGACCGGCGGAAATTCCTATTCCCGGCCGGGTTCGGTATCTAGATATGTGGGTATGGGGATCTAACCTTAATTACCACATAGAAGCCTATCTGCGGGATTATCAGGGGGTAATTCATACGGTTGATTTAGGATCGATTGGTTATCAGGGGTGGAAAAATTTGCAGGTTGCCATACCTAACAATTTCCCCCAAGCCAAACGGGTGCTTCCCCGGCTTGCTCCCTTAACCTTTGTTAAATTCCGGATATGGACGGCGCCTACTGAACAAGTAGATAATTTCTATATTTATTTTGATCAGCTCAAGGTCCTTACCGATACCTTTGAAGCGCCTTATGATGGTGATGAGCTGGCAAATCCTGCTCGGGTGCAGGAACTCTGGAATAGTGAGGGAGGTCTTTAATGAAGCGATTAGGTGGTATAGCCTTGTGTTTTTTGCTGAGCGGGGCTTTGTTTGCTCAGACTCAGGACGGGGCAGTGGGTTCTACGGATCCGAGTCGGATCGGGATTGATACGGCTCAGCAAAACCTGAAAGAGGTTTCGGTTGATAAATTCGAACACGATGGATATTGGCGACCTAGTATTTCGGTGGACAACGGATTTATCAGTTCTCGGCTTTTTGAAGGAGCCCCGGCAGGGAAAGAGCCTTTACCGGACGAAGAGGGCCTGGATATTCCTGATCAGTATGTATTGGGTACCCGGGTTGATTTCCTCCATCGAGGGCATGCCAGTTTTACTTTAACCCCCTTACGGCCTATTCCCATTGAAGGAATAACTAAGACTATTTCCGTATGGGCAGTGGGGCGGAATTTTAATCATGAATTAAAGCTTCTTATCCAGGATTCTCTTGGTCGTCCTTTTGAGCTGTCCATGGGCAAGTTGAATTTCCAGGGATGGAAAAAACTGACCGTGGCGGTTCCTCCCCAGGCTTATGATGGAAAAAGCGGTATTGTACAGCGAAATTATCATTATAATAACTATCTGGGTATTAAAGTTACCGGTTTCAGGGTCGATTGCGATCCTGCCGAAACGGTGGGGACTTACTATTTTTATTTGGATGATCTCCGGGCCGTTACCGATCTGTTCCCTGAGAACAACCGAGATCCTGATGATATGGCTGATGCATGGTAGAACCGGAAGTTCAAAGGGCCCGTTGATTCTTTGAATGAAGAGGGTTAGGGAAAGCAGTGAACGTATTCACCGTATCCCTAGCCCTTTTTTTATGATAAGTCAATACATCAGTTTTCCCGAAAATCTACAATTGTACTGCGGTTCTAAGGTCTGGGTTCGGGTATAGAGTAGTGTATTACCTTTTTTTGCCAATCTTTTCACTATTCCCAACCTGGTGAGTACGTAGAGCGTTTTACGAGCTAAGGAAGGGGTAATTTTGGCGGTGTTCCCTAAATCTCGAGAGGTGAAGGGTTCGACTTCCATGAGGGGAAGAAAAACATTATAATTATTTTTCCCTGAAAGCATGAGCGAATCCTGAATTGCGGTGAGCTCCGTATCCAGGATAGTGATCCCTTTACGACGCCA
This sequence comes from Treponema sp., assembly GCA_031278815.1. Classification (GTDB taxonomy): domain Bacteria; phylum Spirochaetota; class Spirochaetia; order Treponematales; family Breznakiellaceae; genus JAIRLU01. The sequence goes on along the minus strand of JAITJS010000007.1, from coordinate 29,116 downwards.
GGAGCCCCAGCCATCTTGTCGCCGTTGTTGTTTTACCGCTACCATGACCAGTTCTATGGTTACGCTCGGCATGAGGGGTATTTCCGGGGCGTAGACCAGGGCTTTGAAGAGGTCCCAGATAGTGCCTTTTCGAGGACTTTTCCGGTAATAGCACCGCGTGTTTTTTGCATCATAGAGTTCGATATATTTTTGTGTGATAATGGGATGGATGATCCGGATAGGGCTTACGGGTGCTATATGCTTAACCTTATCCTTGAGGGGTCCAAAGCTGCCGATTTGTACTTCAATGATCTCCCCGGTTTTGGTTATCCCATCACAGACGTACTTTCCATTATACCCGGCGCTAACCTCGATTATACCTCCTTGTCCAGCATAGCGGCATTTGAGAGCTCGGTGAAGGCCGCTTTCTCGTTTTGTCCCGATACGATTTATAGAACAAAAAGTATATCCTGCAGGGGGTACGTGCTCATTTTCATAGAGAAGCATAGGAAAAAAGCATACCCAAATCCGCAAAGGAATACAAGGAAGTCCCTTTGGAATATACCGATAGTCTCCATTTTTTTAATGAGGGCCTTGACGGAGTCCCTGGGCTGAATGAATATATAGATTGAGAATAGGTAAAACATACTGTGGGCACAAAAAAACGGTAAGCCTACCAGTCCATCTGCAAGGAGGACCTCTGGAAAACATACGAATACCCGCAAAGGAATTGAAACTATCTATGGAGTATAGTATTTTATAATTATGTACCTATACTTCATTACTGTACTATTGATTTCCTGGGATGTTCAAGGGTTTACATGGTATAAAGTATACATAAGCGATTAAACAGGATGGAGTATATGGAAATCGTTCATACTCCGGTTTTGCTCGAAGAGACCTTGCAAGTGCTGGCTCCGCGGCAGCCCGAGGAGTTGATGATTGATACGACCGTGGGGGAAGGAGGGCATAGTTATGCGTTTTTATCCCGGTTTCCCGATTTACGGCTGATTGGTATTGATGCAGATCCGGAAATCCAGGAGGTAGCCAAGCAGCGGCTTAAAGTATTTGGGGAGCGGGTCCATTGGTATACCGGATGGTCTCATGATTTCTTTGCCGATCCCTCCTATGAAAAGCCGGATACCATACTCATTGATTTAGGGGTAAGCCGGTATCATTATGAGAAGGGAGCGCGGGGTTTTAGCTTCCTGCGGGACGAAGTCCTGGATATGCGGATTGACCGGACCCAGGGCCTAGCTGCGGCAGAGCTCATAGCCGGTCTTTCTGAAAAAGCCTTGGCAGATTTGCTGTATACCTATGGGGAAGAACGGTATGCAAGGCGGATCGCCCGCAGTATTACCGAGGCCAAGGCTCGAGGAAGGATAAGTCGGTCTGGGGCTCTGGCAGATATTGTAGTTCGGGCCGTGCCCTCGTCGCGGTACCGGGAAAGTATCCATCCTGCCACCAGGACCTTTCAGGCGTTGCGTATCGCGGTTAATGGAGAGCTTACCCGGTTGCAGGAGCTCCTGGAAAGGGCGATAAGGGTGCTTAAACCTGGAGGACGGGTGGGGGTCATCACCTTTCACTCCTTGGAAGACCGGATCGTTAAGCATTTCTTTCGGGAAAAGGGCACGGATTATACCGGCACTCAAGAACAACCGATATATGAGTATAAAGAAAGGGGGAGCAGGAGTGTTAAGGTACTGTATCGAAAGGGTATTACCCCTGGAGAGGCTGAAATACGCAATAACCCGTCCTCTCGAAGTGCCAGGCTTCGAATAGTGGAAAAAGTAGTAGATAAGGATGTATGCCTACAGTATAAGGAGATGCGGTGAAAGAGCAACTGGTACTCTTATATTTTATTGCTCTTACCATCCCGATGCTCTTAGGTATTACTGCATGGCAATCCTCCCGATATGCTGCCTTAGAACGGCAAGTGGGACAACTGGAAATGGATCAAGTAAAATGGATAGAAAACAATAAGAGCCTTATTGCAGGAATTGCCGTGCTTTCATCTCCAGGGAGAATAGAAAGAATAGCTAAAAATGAATTAGGCTTATCAAAAATACATCCTGAAGCGGTGTTGCAGATTCAGATTGAAGGGAGCAAGAGCCTTGATGGATAATGCTCAAAAAGAGACCGTACAGGCGAACGAGCAAAGTGTCTTACAAGACCCGGAGATGGAGATGAATTGTGTTGATTTATCCAAGGTCTTGGGGGCACAACTCATCTCCTTTCAAGGGCCTTCAGGTCCGATCCACGTCGTTTGTTCATCGGTATGTATTGATTCTCGGCAGGTGGTACCGGGGGCCCTTTTCGTAGCGTTGGTAGGCACGGTCCAGGACGGTCACCGGTATGTAGGCTCTGCCTTTGAGTCAGGAGCAAGGGCGGCTATGGTTGCCCGATCACGCTGGGAAGATCCTGCCTCAGATTTGGTGCATCAGGCCCGAGAAGCCCAGGGCTTGCTCTTGGTGGTAGAAGATACCCTGCGGGGCCTTCAGCAAGCCGCGGCTTACTACCTGGCCCGGTTCCCAGGCTTGCTCAGAATTGGTATTACCGGTTCATCGGGAAAGACCACCACCAAGGAGATTGTCGCAGCGATACTCGGCCAGGAACAGTCGGTGGTCATGAACCAAGGCAACCTGAATTCGGAAACCGGGCTTCCCCTGTCGGTTTTTAAGGTTCGCCCCTACCACCAGGTGGGGATATTTGAGATGGGTATGAACCGGGCAGGGGAGATAGGGGAACTGGCTCAGGTACTTAAACCCCATATCGCCCTCATTACCAATATTGGATCCGCCCATATCGGCATCCTCGGTAGTAAACAGGCTATTGCTCAAGAAAAGAAAGGTATCTTTTCCGCGTTTTCTGGAACTGAACGGGCCTTAATCCCGGAGGAAGATCCCTATAGGAACTTTCTTGCAGAAGGTATCAAGGGAACGATTTGTTTCTATGGTCCTCAGTCATTTAGAGCATTGGCGGATCTCCATGATCGAGGTCTTGAGGGTATTGATCTCAGGTGGGATAACAAACCGGTTCACTGTCAGCTTATAGGAAAGCACAATATACGGAACCTCTTAGCAGCCCTTGCCATAGCCCGGGAAGTCCCAGTCAGCACCAAGGCAATATGGGAAGGATTGGAATCGGTACAGCCTCTCTTTGGTCGCAGCGAGATTCTCCGGGGCCCTGTTACGGTGATTCGGGATTGTTATAATGCCAACCCTGAATCCATGCAGGAAGCCATTGGGTTTTGTGATAGTCTTGACTGGCAAGGACGGCGGATTTATGTAATCGGTTCTATGCTGGAACTGGGAAGCGTTTCTCCTGAGGCTCATGCAGGAATTGGCCGGGCCTTAGCCGCTTCCAAAGCGGATGGGATCTATTTTTTGGGTTCTGAAAATCAAGGGGCAGTAGCGGCCCTGGAGCAAGCCCTTAAGGGGACCGGGCAGGGAAAAGCGGGCAGGGTGGGCTTCTATTATACCGATAGCTTATCCTGCTTATCCCAGGTTCTGGCGGACCAGATTCAGCCTGGGGATCTGGTCCTGTTAAAGGGTTCCCGGGCCTGTGGATTGGAAGGGCTCACCGAAGTGGTGATGGGTGCTCATGAGGCGAGGACAGAGGGAGGAGTTTAGGTGTTTCTGGAATTCATTTATCCCCTGGTTAAATATTTCACCCCCCTTAATGTGTTCCAGTACCTCTCCTTCCGCGGCGCCTATGCGGCCTTAACCACCTTGCTCATCTGTTTCATCTTAGGTCCCCGGATAATCGAAGCTCTCCAGAAACTCAAGATAGGCCAAGCAGTTCGGGAAGATGGTCCTGAGAGTCATTTGAAAAAAAACGGTACTCCTACCATGGGGGGGATTCTCATTATTTTTTCTATGATCTGTTCTCTGCTCTTGTGGCAGGATTTTAGAAATGCTAAGGTGTGGCTTACCGGAGGAGCCTTGGTTGCCTTAGGATTAATCGGGTTCGTGGATGATTTTCTCAAGGTCCGGCGGCATAATTCAGCAGGCTTACCGGCCTGGGCAAAACTGGCAGGGCAGTTTGCAGTGGCCATTGGGGTGGTACTGTTCCTGTATTTTTCAGGGGAAGAAGGGATCACCGCCCTGTATATTCCGTTTTTCAAGAATCCTCTAGTGGATATGGGGGTCTTGTGGATACCCTTTGGGATACTCCTTATCGTGGGGGAATCTAATGCGGTGAATTTCTCCGATGGTCTTGATGGGCTTGCAGCAGGGCTGCTTATTCTGGTATTTATTACCTTAGGGATACTCACCTATCTTTCAGGGCGGGCAGATTATTCTTCTTATCTGGGGATACCCTATATTACCGGAGGAGGGGAATTAACGGTTTTTTGCCTTGCTGCAGTGGGGGCCTGTATCGGGTTTCTCTGGTTCAATGCCCATCCTGCAGATGTATTCATGGGAGATGTGGGGAGTCTTCCCTTAGGGGGTGTTACGGCGATAGTCTCCTTGATTATTAAAAAGGAAATTCTAATTCTTATTATTGGAGGGGTCTTTGTTTTGGAAATTGCCTCGGTAATCATCCAGGTGATTTCTTATAAGATACGGAAGAAGCGGGTATTTAAGATGGCGCCGTTGCACCATCATTTTGAATTATCCGGGTGGGCGGAAACCAAGGTGGTTATCCGTTTTTGGATATTGGGAGGGCTGTTTGCCATCATTGCCGTATCAACCTTGAAGATTCAATAAAAAAGCACGGCCGGTGGCATAACCAGGGAGCAATGAAGAGAAAGCATGTATCACTTTACGGTTGAAAAAACAGGGCGCCGGGTCCATACGGATCATATTTTGGTGGCCAGTATCTTCCTCCTTACCGGTTTGGGGATGGTAACCCTCTATTCTTCCTCCTATGTATATGCAGAACGGTTCTTTGAAAACGGCTTGTACTTACTATCCCGGCAGCTTTTCTTTTTGGGAGCCGGGATGGTGTTGTTCTTGGTAACTTCCCGGATTAATCTGGATGCGGTACGGGACTATGGATTGCCAGTGGTGGCAATCCTGGGCACAATTATCCTCTGTATCCTTCCGCTTTTGCCGGTGGTGGGAGTAACGAAAAATGGCGCTTCTCGATGGTTCCGCATCGGTTCCGAGACCTTTCAGCCTTCAGAACTAGTCAAGCTGGCCTTGCCCCTGTATTTAGCCCATATTTTTGATAAGAAGCAAGAACAGATTCATTCCTTAGCTAAGGGTATTTTGCCGCCGTTTTGTATTACCGCGCTGTTCATTATCTTGATTTCTTTGCAAAACAACTTTTCCACCGCAGCATTCATTGCGTTGAATGCGGTGTTGATTTTTTATCTTGCAGGAGTGAAGTATCGTTACTTTCTCAGCGGTTTATTCATGTTCCTACCCTTTGCCCTGCTGTTGATATTGACTAAGGAGCACCGATTCAGGCGAATTATCAGCTATCTTAACCCAACCTGGGAGCCTCATGGGGCAGGGTATCAGGTTCGGGCTTCTATTAGCACCATTGCATCCGGTGGATTTTGGGGCAAAGGGATAGGTCACGGGATACGGAAATTTGCCGGAGTCCCTGAAGTTCAATCGGATTTTATTTTCTCCTCTTTTGCTGAGGAGATGGGTTTTTTAGGAATATTGTTCTTTGTTTTGCTCTTTGGGGTCTTTGCCGCTCGGGGATACCGGGCGGCTATGCGGGCCGAAGGAACCTACCGGCGGCTTTTGGCCTTTGGACTGGTTACCATGATCGTGTTTCAGGCGCTTCTCAATATTGCGGTGGTTTCCGGTTCAATCCCGGCCACCGGGGTTCCCCTGCCGTTCTTTTCTGCGGGAGGTTCATCCCTGGTAACCACCCTGATTGGGGCAGGGATCATCGTCAATATTTCCCGGTCCCGGGAAGTATCAGGGTCTTTTGGCCCTTCCTCCATGAAATACACGGCCAGACCAGAAGGCTGGTATTCCGCTGATCCTGAGGTATTCCATGTCCGATGATAATATTTTTACCGAAGATATATTATCCCCTGAGTTCTTATCCGATGATATAGAAACAGCAGCGGATGAATCGGTAGGCCCCTCTCTCATAGAAAAGGCGCTGAAGTGGATCATCATCGTTATTGTGGTCCTCATCGGAGGGGAATTGATCTTACTCTTGGTGGTTAATCCCTGCCTGCCCTTATCCCGGGTGGAAGTAACGGGAATGCCCGAATTGGATGTGGCAATGGTTCTGAAACAAGCAGGAATCACCAGAAGATCCTCCTATGTATCGGTGAATTCCCGGAGTGTGGAAGCCCATTTGAAGGCCTTATCGGAAGTAGCATCCGTCAAGGTGATTAAGGGTTTCCCCAATTCGGTCCAGATAATCCTTGAAGGCCGTAAAGCGGTGGCCTTGTCCTTTGTGAGAATAGACGGTAAGGTATGCCCCATTTTTTTTGACCATCGGGGAGTGGTCTTTAAGATCGGTTATGAAATCCAGGGAACCGTGGCAGCCCCATCTATACCGATTATAACGGGGCTACTTACAGAACCGCCCTTCTTAGGGATGCAGCTTCCCCTTATATCCAGGACTTTGTTGTCCAATCTTTCCCGCATACAGGATGCTGCCCCGGAACTATTGGCGGCTGTTTCGGAGATTACCGTAACCTGGAAGGCCTTTGACAGTTATGATGTTATCCTCTATCCTGTTCACAATCCTGTGAGGATTCGATTGGGATCGGAATTAACTGAAACTATGCTTCGCTATATATTGCTCGTGGTCGATGTGTGTGTTTCAAAAGGTGCCAAGATTGAGGAGATCGATTTTAGAACTGGTACGGCATCCTATACGATAAAGGAGGCATCTTCTGGCTAATGACGGATTAGTGGTCGGCCTCGATATAGGGACGACTAAGGTCTGCGCCGTGATTGGCGAGCGTAATGAACATGGCATTCTCGAAATTACCGGTGTAGGGGTGTGTCCGTCTACAGGATTGCGGAAAGGGGTTGTGGTCAATATTGAGGCTACCCTCCGGTCGGTGGCTGCTGCTATTGAGGCGGCAGAAATGATGAGCGGTCGCGAAGTAGCGGTATGCTGGACCGGAATAGGGGGAAACCATATTGACGGGATCAATTCTCGAGGGGTTGTGGCGGTTACCGGAAAAACCCGAGAGACCCGGGAGATTGGGCAAGAGGATATCAAGCGGGTCCTGGAGGCGGCTCGAGCGGTGGTTATTCCCATGGATCGGCAGGTACTGGAGGTGATTCCCCAAAGCTATATCGTAGACGATCAGCGGGGTATTCGGGATCCCCTGGACATGATTGGGGTGCGTCTCGAAGCAGAGGTCCATATCATTACCTGTTCGGTTACCAGTGCCCAGAATTTGATAAAATGTGTAAACCGGGCAGGGTTCATTGTGAATGATCTCATCCTCCAGTCCTTAGCGGCAAGCAGATCCGTACTGACCTTGGAGGAAAAAGAGATTGGGGTGGCCCTTCTGGATCTGGGAGGAGGGACTACGGATGTACTGGTGTATGCTGAGGGAGCGCCTTATTCAAATGTTACCATTCCTGCGGGAGGGGCCATGATCACCAGTGATATATCTAAGGTAAAGAATATCTCTTTTGAGACCGCAGAGCGGATTAAAATTGATACGGGATGCTGTTGGGAAGGCTTATTTGAAGATGATGAAGAGGTGATTGTGCCGGGAGTCGGGGGACGGCCTCCGATGCCTATACCAAAATCTCAGATCTTGGCGATCATCCGGCCCAGGATGGAGGAGATTTTCAAGATGGTTAAGGAAAAGTTGGATAAACTCTCCCTTTCACGACCTTTGGGAGGGGGTATTGTCTTGACCGGCGGGGGAGCGCAACTCTTAGGAGCCGCAGAATTGGCTGCTCATATCTTTAAGCTGCCGGTACGAATAGGAAGCCCCCTTCCCGTGGGAGGTTTGGTGGAGGAATACCGCAGTCCTATCTATGCTACCGCCGTGGGGCTGGTGTTAGAAGGGGATGATAGGGAGCGCCGGAACACTCCTGAACGGGGAGGAGAACTCCACGGTCGAGAAAAAGGACGACCCACCAAGGTGCGTCGAATCATTGAGTGGTTCAAGAATGAGTTTTTTTAAAGAGTACCTTGTTGTACTAGGGACATGCGGCGTCTAAACGTCGTACAGTATTTACAAATGAGCATGAAAAATCAAAGGGGTGATTTGGGAGGGTTGTATGAATTTTATGAATATTGAAGTGCATGATGAGAAATTAACAAACCCAAGTCCGGCGATCATCAAGGTCATCGGTACCGGTGGTGGCGGCTCTAACGCGGTAAACCGTATGATTAGCTGTGGTTTACAGGGCGTGGAATTCATCGCGGTCAATACAGATGTGCAGGATCTGAATAAATGCAAGGCCAATAAGAAATTGCAGATCGGCGCTAAATTTACCGGAGGCCGAGGTGCCGGGGGAAAACCGGAGATCGGTGAAAAGGCGGCCAATGACGACCAAGAGATGATCGCCGAAGTCCTCAAAGGGGCCAATATGGTCTTCGTAACCGCAGGCATGGGCGGAGGTACCGGGACCGGATCCGCGCCGGTTATCGCCCGGATCGCCAAGGAATGTGGAGCTTTGACCGTGGGGGTAGTGACCAAACCCTTTGAGTTTGAGGGTCGTTTCAGGATGCGTCTGGCTGAAGCGGGGATTGCCAAGCTCCGGGAGGCAGTGGACACTTTGATTATCATTCCCAATCAGCATCTGCTCAATATTGTAGAACGGCGAACCCCCATCACCGAGGCTTTTCTCAAGGCTGATGATGTGCTCCGGCAAGGAGTACAGGGCATCTCGGATCTGGTGAATCAAACCGGGCTCATTAACATTGATTTTGCCGATGTAGAAGCAATTATTCAAGGCCAGGGAGATGCCCTCATGGGCATAGGTTATGGCTCCGGGGATAACCGGGCCTCCGAAGCCGCCTCTTCAGCGGTGGACAATCCTCTCTTGGAAGATACCGCTATCGAAGGGGCTACCCGGATCCTGGTGAATGTCTCTGGGGGTGAGGATTTTTCTCTGGTTGAATTTCAGGAAGTGGTCAATCTTATTACGGCAAAGGCTGATTCGGAAGCGGTGATTATTGTGGGGTCAACCCTGGACACCGAGCTGGATGATAAGCTACGGGTAACGGTTATTGCCACAGGGTTTCAAAGCGAAACCGTAACCCCTCCAAAAAAAGGACCGGTCCGAGAACCGGTTAAGCAAGCGGAGAGTGATTTCATTGATATTAATGAATGGGAAAAGATCCGGGAGCGGTCCAAACGGACGGAATTCATTTCCCCGCGGAATAGTAGTTATCAGGAGGATGATCTGGAGGTTCCTACGGTAATCCGGGATCGGAAGTACAACCTGCATAGAGATGCCTCCGTATCCGGGGCAGGTAAGGAAGCATAGGGGTGGTACATCCACAGGATCTCTTGGAACCGTATTATTCCCGACTTATCAACAGAGAACACCGGGCACCCCTCACGGTTGCAACCTATACCGGGGAGATCCGCCTGTTTTTGGACTGGCTTACCGAAACCCAGGTATGCCTTGAAACTGCCGATACCCTGTCTCTGGTTCGGTATCTGGAGCAACGTCGTACCCGGGACCGCATCAATTCCCGGACCGCTGCTAAAGTCATAGCCGCGCTCCGTTCTTTTTTTCGTTTTATCATAGATGAGCATATTAGGGCCGATAACCCCGCGGGTATCCTGGAATCTCCCCGACAGGGGATCCGGCTGCCTTCGGTGCTTACCCGGGAATCGGTGGATCGGGTGCTGGGGCTCATTGATACTCATACCCCCTGGGGATTGCGGGATCGGGCGCTCTATGAGCTTATCTATTCCGCAGGGTTACGGGTTTCAGAGGCGGTTTCCCTGAATCTACGGGATATGATGTTTTATGAAGGGCTGATTATCGTCCGGGGAAAAGGAAACAAGGAACGATTCGCCATTTTTGGTGAGGAAGCGGCGTCCTGGCTAAAACGCTACATGGCGGAAGCCCGGCCACGGCTTGCCGGTTCCAAGCAGAGTGCTGCCCTATTTATCAGTAGGACCGGCAGGCGGCTTTCTCGGAAAGGGATGTGGAAGACCTACGCTCAGATCACGGCCCCTGTGGGAGTGAGTTCCAAGCTCCATGCCTTACGGCATACCTTTGCCACCGACTTATTAGCTGGAGGGGCAGATCTCCGGTCGGTGCAGGAACTCTTAGGCCATGCGGATTTGACCACCACCCAAATCTATACCCATGTGGATGGGTCTCTGCTTAAGGAGCAGCATCGGCACTATATGCCCAAGTTATGGACCGATGGCAGGTACCGAAGCGATCTTAAACCTAGGGTGTGAGGTATGGTATGAAAATTAAAAAAGATACGATGATTGGCATGGTGGTTATTTTGGTAATAGGGGCTCTGGTGCTTGGTATCTATACATACCGGAAGTACCGGTTCCGAGATACTCTGGCGACTCGGATTAGCGAACTGGGGCCTCCTGGAGGAGGGCCTCCAGTGACTATTGAGGGGCTACGGGAGGTCATAGCCCTCTATGAAGCGAAGATTGAACAGCAGGTGAAAGATGCTGCCCAGACCGGGGTGTATTGGAAAATTTTAGCTACCCGGTTACAGGATCGAGGCTTACATACCGAAGCCTTGGATGCCCTGGAACGGGCTATTTACTATACTCCGATGGACCCAACCCCGCATTACCTCCGGGGACTGTCCGCTGGGATGGTGGCGAAATCTGCCTATGGCAGTCTGGAGACTGGAGGAGGTGATACCCTAAAGATGCGTTATTTTGAGCTTGCGGAGGGAGCCTTTTTGAGGGCGATTGAGTTGGACGACCGGTATGCCCGGCCCCGGTATGGTTTAGGGGTTTTGTATGTGTTCGAGCTTAACCGTCCGGATGAGGCTATTCCCCACCTGGAACGGTACCTAGAACTGGCAAAAAATGAGGTGGACGGTATGTTTATCTTGGCACGGGCTTATTATATGACCAACCGGTATGATGGTGCGGTAGACCTCTATGACCGAATCCTGAAGATTACCAAGGATCCCAAGAAGCGCTCAGACGCAGAACAGAATAAAGAGGTGGTGTTAGGGTTACTCTATGGTTGATCGTGGCTTAGTGGATTTAATCATAGGACGAATTCCCCGGCTTACTCCTGCTGAACGGGTACGGGTATGTATTCACTGTAACCAGGAAGCTGATTTGTTTGGACTTTCAAAACGAGCTATGGAAGACTTAGTAGGCCGCTCTTTAAAGCAGTCATGGAACCTGGATGCGTTGCACGCTCAGGCAGAACAGGACGCAGCCGTAGCTCGGATGCGGGGTATCGGCTATGTTGCCTATGTGAGTCCCCAGTATCCGCCGTTACTGCGGGAGATCTATGACCCTCCGGCTATCCTGTTCTATCGGGGTAAGCTCCCCAATCCGGAGTTACCCATCGTGGGCGTCGTAGGAACCAGGCATCCTTCTGCTGTGGCCCTAACCCAGGCATACGCTCTGGCCAAGGATCTGGCCTATGGGGGGATTCCGGTAATTGCAGGACTTGCTTTGGGTATTGATGGGATGGCCCATCGGGGGAACAGCGACGGTGGTGCTCCCACTATTGCGGTACTGGGTTCTGGCCTGGATGAGGTGTACCCTGCAGGGAATCGGCTCCTTGCTCAACGTATCGTTGCCCGGGGAGGGGTCTTATTGAGTGAATATCCTCCGGGAACTACCCCGCGGAAATGGCATTTCCCTGCCCGGAATCGGATCATCTCCGCCCTTGCCCGGGGAACCGTGATTGTGGAAGCCCCGGAATCTTCCGGGGCCCTCATCACCGCCCGTTTTGCGCTCGAACAGGGCCGAGATCTCTGGGTGGCTTCCGCAGGACTCGCCTCTCCCCAGGGAGCAGGAACCCAAAAGCTTGCCAGGGAAGGGGCACAGGTGATCTCTTCGGCAGCAGAAATCTTCAAGGAATGGGGCATCACCCCCCGGGAAACACCGAACTCCCCCCGAGTGGAAGGGGAATTCAGCGTTTCCGCATGGACGGCTTCTTTGGCCCATACCTTACATCTTGGGTACGAGGATCGGTGAGCACACGATGATTGTAGAAATCGACAAACCCCCTCCTCCCTTGGAAAAGAAACGCAAGAAATCTCTGGTATCCACGTGTAATACCGGGGCAAGGGATATAAAAGATACAATCTTAGCGGATAAACCGGTCAAAGAACGTAAAAAAGAAGAGAAAAATGAAAAAAAGAAGAAAAAAATTCTGGTGATTGTGGAATCTCCAGCCAAGGCAAAGACCATTGAAAAGTATTTGGGCGCCGCTTATACGGTGAAAGCCTCTATGGGGCACCTTATCGACCTCCCCAAATCCCGGTTAGCCATTGATGTGGCCCATAATTTTGAGCCGGAATATATCACGGTCCGGGGAAGGGCAAAAATTCTCAAGGAGCTCCAGGGGGATGCGAAGAAGTCAGACACGGTGCTTCTGGCCAGTGATAATGACCGTGAAGGGGAGGCCATCGCCTGGCACCTGCGTAACGCCATCACCGCGAAGGTCGATAGCGTTCTCGTTCAGCGGATAGCTTTCAATGAAATTACCCCGGTGGCGATTAAGGATGCGGTGGCCCATCCTGGTTTGATTGATGAGGCCAAGGTAAATGCCCAGAAAGCCCGGCGCATACTGGATCGACTCGTGGGGTATAACCTCTCTCCGCTGCTCTGGAAGAAGGTGAAAAACGGGCTTTCTGCAGGACGGGTACAGTCGGTGGCCTTACGGCTCATCTGTGAACGGGAAAAGGAACTTGAGTCCTTTATCCCCGAAGAATACTGGACCTTGGAAGCGGATTTTATGGTTAGAAAGTCCAAATTTACCGCGCAACTGGTGATGTGGCAGGGGAATAAGCCCGAATTAAAAAGCAAGGCTGCGGTCAAGGAGATCCTCGATCAGATCGCCGGGGCAGATTGTAAGGTTTCGGATATTCGGGAGACCGATAAAACCCTGCGGCCTAAGCCTCCCTTTACGACTTCCCAGTTACAGCAAACCGCCGCAAACCGTTTGGGGTTTACCAGCAAGAAGACCATGCAGGTGGCCCAACAGCTCTATGAAGGGGTGAATATCGGCGCTTCCCGGGTGGGGCTTATCACCTATATGCGTACTGATTCGGTACGCATATCTCAGATCGCCTTGGAGGAGGTCCGCGCTTGGATCCAAGCGTGGCATCCCCAAGAGCTTCCAGAAAAGGCAGTGGAATACATCTTGGGAAAAAAGGCCCAGGATGCCCATGAAGCCATCAGGCCCACCTATGTACGGTATACCGCTGATGAGGTAAAGGATCATCTCTCCCGGGATCAACTCCGGCTCTATACCCTTATTTGGGAACGCTTCGTGTCAAGCCAGATGAAGGCAGCTAAAACCAGGACCGTCAGTACCGACATTCAGGCAGGAGCAGGGATATTTAGGATATCGGGAACCAAAATCATAGAGAAAGGATTTTATACGGTAATGAAGCTCCTTCCCTCAAGGGAAGAACAGGGATATGGGTACCCGTCTTTCAAGATTGGCGATCCGGTGCTTATAAATGCCTTCTATCCTGAACAGCACTTTACCCAGGGACCGGCTCGGTATACCGATGCTTCCATAGTCAAGACTTTGGAAGAAAAGGGCATCGGACGACCCTCTACGTATGCCCCTACCATCTCGGTATTGCTGGACCGGTACTATGTAACCCGGTCAAACAAGCAGTTGGTTCCCACGATCTTGGGGAGGCTCATCTGCGATATGCTGGTAGAATATTTTCCTGGGGTGGTGGATACTACCTTCACCGCCATTATGGAAGACAAACTGGATGCAGTAGAGGAACAGCAGATCCGCTGGCCCGATATGATCCGGGAATTCTACGATCCTTTTAAGGATAGAGTTGAAGAGGTGGGGAAAACCTTGGAATCCTTCAAGGGCACCTTGGACGAAGCAACGGATCAAGTATGTCAGGTCTGCGGGAGACCCTTGGTGAAGAAGCTGGGCCGTTTCGGGTTCTTCCTTGCGTGTACGGGGTTTCCAGAATGCCGGCATACCAAATCAGTACCTTTGGCCAAGTGTCCCCGTTGCAGTGGTGATATCGTGGCCCGTAGGACCAAGAAGCGGGGTAAGGAATTCTACGGGTGTACCAATTATCCTGAGTGCGACTTTATCAGCCATTTTAAGCCGATCAACCAGAACTGTCCCAAGTGTGGACAATTCATGGTAGAAAAATACGACAAAAAGCATGGTTCCCACAAGGCCTGTATTAATCCAGCCTGTGATTATCTCCATTCCAGTGACGAGCCTCAGGATGAGCTGGTCGGTGAAGATGCAGCGGAAATGGAGGGGCAGGATCATGCGGAATAAGCGGGAGCGGTCGCCACTCCCCCAGGTAATAGAGCATTACCTGGCTTACCTTGATTCGGTCCGGGGTATGGCGCCGCGGACCCTGGAGGCATACCGCTTGGATATAGCCCATTTTGCGGGGTATTGCAAGAAACAGGGAATCGTTGCCGAAGACGCGACTACCCAGGAAGTACAGCGCTTCATGGGGGATATATGCGCTGAGGATAAGGCTGCGGTGAGTGTGAACCGGGCCCTTGCTTCGGTCCGGGGTTTTTACCGGTGGCTGCTTCGGTTTGGGTATCGGAAGGATAACCCTATGGGTTCGGTATCATCCCTGAAGACCCCGAAAACCTTACCGGTCTTTCTCTGGGTGGAAGAGATGGCCGCTTTTGCAGCCCTTCCTGAACATGCCCATATCCTGTGGCCTTTGCGGGATAGGGCCCTCGTTTTAACCATGTATTCCGGGGGCCTGCGGATATCCGAATTGGTTTCCCTTTCAGTGCAGCAGATGGAGCGGGACTTGAGCGGCGCTCGGATCATTGGCAAGGGGGATAAGGAGCGGCACGTGTTTTTTTCCGATGAAGCGGTGAAAGCCCTGGAGGCCTATCTACCCACCCGGCAGGAAAGGCTAAGGCCGGAAAAGGCAACGGACCGGCTTTTCATCAACCAGAAAGGGGAGGGCCTATCGGTGAGCGGGGTGTGGTGGATCATCAAGCAGTATGCACAGCGGTCCCCATTACAGAAGCCCCTGCATCCCCATGCGTTGCGCCATAGTTTTGCAGCTCATCTGGTAAACGCCGGTTGTGATGTCCGGGTAGTGCAAGCCCTCTTGGGCCATGAGAGTATTGCCACTACCCAGCGGTATACCCATGTGAACATGGAGCGCTTAAAAGCAGTCTATGTTAAGGCGCACCCCCACGGCATCAAAAAATCAGAGAAAAGGAGCATTACCCAAAGAATCCCTGTTGGAGGTACAACAGGAGTACAAGATAATATAAGGGAAAAGAAATAGCATGAAAGATACTAACAAGATTCGAAGCACCACAGTACTGGCGGTACGCAGGGATGGCAAGGTGGCTATGGCTGGAGATGGACAGATAACCATGGGTGAGACGGTAATGAAAAACAATGCCCGCAAGGTGCGGCGGCTCATGGACGGCAAGGTGCTTTGTGGATTTGCAGGGGCCACGGCGGATGCCTTCACCCTTTTTGATCGTTTCGAAACTAAGCTCAAAGAATATTCCGGGGACCTGGTCCGGGCAGCAGTGGAACTGGCCAAGGACTGGCGTACCGATAGGTCCTTAAGGCGGCTTGAAGCCCTGCTTTTGGTAGCGGATATCCACAAAACCCTGCTTATATCAGGTACGGGGGATGTGATTGAGCCTGCGGAAAATGCCCTGGCTATAGGGTCTGGGGGCAACTACGCCTATGCCGCGGCGCTGGCATACCTTGAAGGCAGTTCCTTTTCCGCTGCAGAGATCGCGGAAAAGAGTCTTGCCATTGCAGGAACTATCTGTATCTACACTAATGGACACATTACCTTGGAGGAGTTAGCGTAATGAGGAGAAACAAATGAGCAGTCAACATACCGGTAAGAAACAGAACCTGTCTGTTAAAAAAAGTAATGAAAAGAACCTGGATCGGCTTACCCCTCGGGAGATTGTCGTTGAATTGGATAAGTACATCGTAGGACAGAAAAAGGCCAAGCGGGCGGTGGCCGTGGCATTACGAAACCGGATCCGCCGGCTCAAGCTGGAAAGCGATATGCGGGAAGATATTGCCCCTAAGAACATACTGATGATTGGTCCTACCGGGGTAGGTAAAACCGAGATTGCCCGGCGGCTTGCTAAATTAGCAGGTTCTCCCTTTATTAAGGTGGAAGCCACCAAGTACACCGAGGTGGGGTATGTAGGTCGGGACGTAGAATCCATGATCCGGGATCTCATGGCCGCGGGGATTCAGATGGTGAAACAGGAGATGCAGGAATCAGTTACGGCGGAAGCGGAAAAACGGGCTGAAGAGGCGCTGTTAGACCTCCTCTTACCAGGAACCGGTAAAAAGCGAAAAGAGCCTAAACCCCAACCGCGGCCTGTGGTGAGGCCTATGGGAACCTTTTCCATTCCTGATGCGAATGGCGGAACCGGGCCTTCCCTCATGGGGGCGGCCATCCAGGTGGGAATCCCTTCGATTTTTCGGAACACTCAGGACGACCCAGGAACTGCACAGGACGAGGCTGAAAGCCAGGAGGCGAAAGATGCGGTTCCTGAAGATCAAGTCCAAGGGGAAGCAGCCTCGGGAAAAGATGCGTCCACGAGAGAAAAATTCAGGACTATGCTCAGGGAAGGGAAGTTGGAGGACAAGATCGTGGAAATTACCGTAACCCAGAACCCCCAGTTTCCGGCTTTTGAGATGATGGGTGGGGGTTTAGAAGACCTTGAGTCCAGTCTTTCTGGGATCGCAGGCTTTTTTGGGGGCAGTAAGAAAAAGAAATTGCTCACCGTAAGCCGGGCCCGGGAGATCCTCAAGGCAGAGGAATCGGAAAAACTCATCGATCGGGACCGGGTGAGCGATGAAGCCCGGCAGCGGGTGGAAGAGACCGGGATCGTCTTTATTGATGAGATTGACAAAATCGCGGTCAAGGGTGAACGGGGAAGCGGCGGGCCTGACGTATCCCGGGAAGGGGTACAGCGGGACATCCTGCCCATCGTGGAAGGGGCTACCGTGAATACCAAGTGGGGACCGGTTAATACGGATCATATTCTTTTTGTGGCTGCAGGGGCTTTTAATGTCAGTAAGCCCTCGGATCTAATTCCTGAGCTCCAAGGCCGTTTCCCGCTGCGGGTTGAGTTGGATTCCTTGGGGAAAGAGGATTTCCTTCGGATCTTGACTGAACCCAAGAATGCCCTGACCAAGCAGTACACGGATCTCTTGGCGACTGAACAGGTGGACATTACTTTTACGCCTGATGCGATAGAGCGCCTTGCAGCCTTGGCTGCGGAGGTCAATTCCCGGTTGGAAAACATCGGTGCCCGGCGGCTCCATACCATCATGGAAGCCCTCTTAGAGGAGCTTTCCTTCGAAGCCCCGGATATTGCACCGACGAAGGTATCCATTACCGAGACCTATGTCAACGAAAAACTCACCGATTTAGTAATGGATCATGATGTAGGCCGGTATATTTTGTGATGCCTCTAAGCCGGTGTCATGATAAAGATTATGGAGTCCGATAGATCTCTGGATTCCCCGGGAGCTAAGGAAGGAACCTTACATGATACTGCTAACTTTTATATAAAACCTGCCGATGATATACAGGGAGGTTAGGAATGGGTGTTGAAAATAATTTTTTTCGAACCATAGACTTGGTACATCGTGCCATGGATGCAAGTCTGATACGCCGGGATGTGATTGCCAATAATCTGGCTAACGCTACGGTTCCAGGGTTCAAACGGTCGGATCTAACCTTTGAAAGCGAGTTGAAACGGGCCCTGGACACTGAAAAGCAGCGGCCGAACTTAGAATTAACCCAAACCGATGCCCGGCATATAAGTAACTGGCAAAAACGGGATTATCGGGAAGTGCAGCCCCGGCGGGTTCTTGATTATGTAAGCGCCTCTAAGAACAATGGAAACAATGTGGATCCGGAACAGGAGATCATGCGAGCCCTAGAAAATCAACTTTTATATACTCTTTTGGCCCAGGGGGAGGCTTTTGAGTTCAGTCAAATTACTATGGTATTAAGGTAAGGGAGAGGGTATGGGAATTTTTAATTCGATAAACATAGCCTCTACAGGCATGAGTGCCCAGCGGCTTATTGCCGATGTGATTGCCGATAATATTGCCAATGCTTCCACTACTCGTACGAGTGAAGGGGGGCCTTATCGGCGAAGCAGGGTCATCATGCGACCCAAGGTCGAGGGTCCTTACTGGCGGTCTCCCTTTCTCCCGGATATGATGGATAATGGTCCGGGGCAGGGAGTGCGGGTAGTAGAGATACAAAAGGATTTTGCCACCAAAAATAGGTTGGTGTATGATCCGACCCATCCTGATGCCATTACATCGGGTCCCCAGGAAGGCTATGTGGAGATGCCGAATGTAGATATTGTTACTGAGATGGTTGATATGATTGCCGCGTCCCGTGCTTATGAGGCGAATGCATCCATAATTGACGGTTCCAAAGCCATGTTTCAGCGGGCTTTGGATATAGGCGGGAGATAATCAATGACCATTGGAACACCTCAATTGATAGGGATTGATAAGATACCCTTGCGGGTAACCCATCCTAAACATTTAGTTCCTGCATCAAGGGATGCTCCCGGGGACGCATTAGCGTCCTTGGGGGATACAATCGGCGTGGAATCAACGCTTCGTTCAGGTAGCTTTGAGGATGTGATGTTCCGTGCTTTAGATAAAGTTTCAGAGGATCAGCAACGGGCAAGCGATCTCATACAAACTGCTATTACGGAACCTGGTTCAGTGGATGTGCATGACATTACCATTGCCCAGGCAAAAGCTTCTATGTCTTTAAATATTTCCAGAACCGTATTAAACCGTTTGGTCCAGGGCTGGAAAGATCTTATCAATACGAGATAGGGTATACATACTTATGGTGAACAGTCCTTTTCAAGGGTGGCGGTCCCGTGAGGTAACGTAAGAAAAAAACAGAGAAAAAAATGTCGGGGGGGATATGGGTGAGTGGATCAAGAAGATTGTAGGACAGATACAGAAATTATGGGGTAAGTGGTCATTATTACAGAAACTCATGCTTTTGGGGATTTGTGTAGCCGCTCTTGCGGGGATCATTGCTCTTTTTTCTGTATCTGCAGCGCCTACTATGGTCCCGGTTATTGACGCCCCGGTATTGGATGCAGGTATCCGGAATCGAATCATCACCAGAATAAACGAAGAAGGGGTTAAGACATCGGTATCCTCTACGGGCATTATCCTGGTTTCTGATGACGCTACTGCTCGGCGTATGCGGGCTATTTTGGTTCGAGAAGACCTGATCCCTTCGGGAACGAGCCCGTGGGAGTTGTTTGACCGGGAACGGTGGACCATCACCGATTTTGAGCGCAACGTGAACCTCCAGCGGGCCATTACCCAGATGGTTACCGAACATATACGGGCCTTAGATGATGTGGACAATGCCAATGTTACCTTGGTGATGCCTGAACGGACGTTGTTTGCCTCAGAGCAGAACCCGGTAACCGCCAGTGTTATCATTACCCCTCGTTTAGGGAGTGATATTACTCAAAACCGTAAAAAGATCGAAGGGATTCAGAAGCTGCTCAAATTTGCGGTGGCTGGTCTTCAGGATGATACCATCGTTATTACCGATCAAAACGGGATTGTGCTCAATGACTTTACCGGTCAGGCTGAGGCGGATCGATTGACTCTCATTGAGCGGGGAAACAAGCTGATTCGAACCTTGGAAGCCCAGTACCGGGCAGTTATCCTTAAATCCCTCCAGGACACCTTTACTGCGGATCGCGTTCGAGACCTTAATATCAAGATCGAGATGGATCTGTCTAAAAAGGCTATCAATACCGAAGAATTCTTTCCGACTACTATACGGCCCCGGACTCCTGGGTCTTCTTATGATGATTCGGAGATCGTCCCTTCGGTTACCCGGTCTAAAACCACTTCCAGTACCACCTGGAAGGGTACGGGGTTTATCCCGGAAGGCCCCCCCGGGGTTGAAGGGCAGACTGCTCCGGCCTTTCGGGATATGTCAAACCTCAACGGGGAGGTTACCCAGGAAACCCTGGTGGATAATGAAGAAATCAATAAACGTTCTACTCAGGAAGAGCGGAGTCCCAGGATAGATCGGGTTACGGTTTCGGTTAATATTGATGGAACCTGGCAAACGAAATATGATGAAAAGCGGAATCCCGTGTTGCTTCCTGACGGCTCTATTGAACGGGAATATACCCCCATATCTGCGGAAGACCTCCGGGCAACTCAGACGTGGATTCAGAATGCCATAGGGTATAATGCGGCTCGGGGAGACTCGGTAACCGTACAGAATATCGGTTTTGATCGAACCAGGCAATTTGCCGAAGAAGACTCCGCTCTTTTTAAACGTAAACAGTTACAATCGCTCCTCTTGATAGTCCTGGTGGGACTTGTCTTGCTCCTCATCGGGTTTATCCTGCTCAGGATACTAACCCGGCGAATAGAACGGAAACGGATTTTGGAAGAAGCTGAGCGTACTAAACGGGAACAAGAAATGCGGGATACGGCGCTGATGGAAGCAGAGCGAGAAGGGGCGGAACTCCCTATGTCTAATGAAGAACGAGCTCGTATGGAGCTGCATGAAAGTGTTGCGGATGTAGCTAAAAACCACCCTGAGGATGTGGCACAGCTTTTAAGAACCTGGCTTTTGGAGGAATAAGGTAATGGCAAAATCATCGGGTTCCGATGCCGCGGGTAAGAAAAAAAGCGCGAAAGATATTAACGGGAGGCAGAAGGCTGCTATTTTCTTGGTATCTATAGGTGCTGAGGTATCCTCTGAAATATTTAAGTATTTACGAGAAGATGAAATTGAAACCCTTACCTTTGAGATTGCCCGGCTCGAAACTGTAGAATCTGAACAGAAAGACGCTATTTTGCAAGAGTTTCAGGAACTCATGATGGCAAATCAATTTATCAGCACCGGTGGTATTGATTATGCTCGGGAACTCTTGGAAAAAGCCTTGGGAAGCCAGAAGGCGGTGGATATCATTAACCGTCTTACCTCAAGCTTGCAGGTGCGGCCCTTTGATTTTATACGCCGTACGGATCCGGCCCACCTGCTTAACTTTATCCAACAAGAACACCCCCAGACTATCGCGCTTATCGTTGCGTATCTGGAACCGAATAAGGCTTCGGTGATAATCCAGAATCTTCCCCATGAAATGCAAAGTGACGTAGCTCGGCGTATCGCCACTATGGACCGGACCAGCCCTGAAGTCCTGCGGGAGGTAGAGCGGGTGCTGGAAAAGAAGCTTTCCACCTTGTCCAGTGAAGACTACACCGCTGCAGGAGGGGTTGAAAGTATCGT
Source organism: Treponema sp. (assembly GCA_031278815.1). Taxonomy (GTDB): domain Bacteria; phylum Spirochaetota; class Spirochaetia; order Treponematales; family Breznakiellaceae; genus JAIRLU01. The sequence goes on along the minus strand of JAITJS010000007.1, from coordinate 7,759 downwards.
GGAGATCCTTAACCTGGTGGATAGAACTTCAGAAAAACAGATCATTGAAGCCTTGGAAGGGGAAGATCCGGAATTGGCTGAAGAGATCAAGAAGCGGATGTTCGTGTTCGAAGATATTGTGATGATCGACGACAAATCTATTCAGAAAATTTTGCGGGAAGTGGATTCTGGGGAGTTGGCTAAGGCATTAAAGTCGGTGGATGCGGAAGTGCAGGATAAGATCTTCCGGAACATGAGTAAACGTGCCGCAGGGATGCTCAAGGAAGATATGGACTATATGGGCCCGGTTCGGTTGAAGGACGTGGAAGAGTCTCAGCAGAAGATCGTATCGATTATCCGGCGTTTGGAAGAGAGTGGCGAGATCGTCATTGCCCGATCAGGGGAAGACGAATTGGTGGTCTAGGCGCTTGGGGGATTTCACGTTTGCGTGTGTACCTTTTCATACTCAAAGATCGAATGTGGTTTTGGTAAGGGTGCTGAGGATGGGGTATTTTGTATGAAACGATACAGTACCGTAACGGGTAGTGGGTATTTTGCAGAGACTGGTACGACAAATTGGTATCAGTGCATGAGGTAGGGTACATGTCAAGAGCGGTTTTTAGATCCGATGAGATTATTGTCAATAATACTAAAATGTTGATTGACCCTCCCGCTGTCGCTTCAGAAGGGCTTATTCACGAGGATATGGAGGTAAAAGCCCTGGAGGTAGAAGAATACGAGGGTCCTACCATAGAAGATATTCGTCGGGAAGCAGAACTTTTTAAGAGCCAATGGATCACCGAACGGGATACGATGGTCTTATCCGCCAAGGTAGAAGCAGAGCGGATTATTAAGGAAGCCCAGGAAACTGCGGCGCTGGAAGTGCAACGGGGAACTGAACAAGCCCAGGCCCTGCAAAAGGATGCCAAAACTTCGGCTGAACGGATGCTCGCGGAAGGTCGGCGACGATCCCAAGATATGGAGACCGCTTCCCAGAGTGCCATTGAGAATCGCCGGAAAGAAGCGGAAAAAGAGGGTTTACGCTTAGGTCAAGAAGCCGGATTTAAGGATGGCAAGGCCGAAGTAGATAGGCTTATCCAAAGAATTCAGACGGTCCTTGAGCGGGTTCAGGACAAACGGTCGGCAATCCTTATTGAAACAGAACAGCAGATCGTGGATTTGGTCCTCCTCATCTCCCGGAAGGTGGTTAAGATCATTTCCGAACAGACCCAAGAGGTGGTCATCGCCAATGTGAAAGAGGCGTTACGGAAAGTGAAAGGCCGAGGGGATGTCATCATCAGGGTAAACACGGCGGATCTGCAATTAACAACCGAACATGTGAACGATTTTATTCAGACCCTGGAAGGGGGGCAGCATATTCAAGTTCTGGAAGATTCTTCCGTGGATCAGGGTGGCTGTATCATCGAGACTGATTTTGGTGATATTGATGCCCGAATTGCCAGTCAGCTTGCGGAATTAGAAACAAAGATTCTAGAAATGACCCCCATCAAGTCTACCCTCAAATCTGGGACGCCCCCGGGGAAGGCAGAGGTTTAGGGCTTATGGAAACCCTTATCTCCAAATACCGGGAAGTGGCTGAACAGGTGGATACTATCAAATATGTGGGCTATATTACCAAGGTCCAGGGTCTCCTCATTGAAAGTAGAGGCCCCATGGGGATCATCGGAGAACTCTGTCGTATTGAAGCCCCTAAGGGACCTGGGGTGATCCTTGCAGAGGTGGTAGGGCTGCGGGATAAGACGGTCCAGCTCATGGCCTATCAAGAAACGGAGGGGATTGAGATAGGAAATCGAGTGGTTGCCTCAGGAAGGGTCTTGGAAGTGCCGGTTTCCCACGCCTTATTAGGCCGGGTTCTTGATGCTCAGGGTAAGCCTGGGGATGGCAAGGGGGGCATTAAAGCAGAGTACTATTATCCGGTTATGGCCCAGGCCCCGGATCCGCTCAAGCGCAGACGGGTAACCGAGCGCCTATGTACCGGGGTGCGGGCTATTGATGGGCTTTTGGCAGTGGGGCGAGGTCAGCGACTGGGTATTTTTGCCGGATCTGGGGTGGGAAAGTCTACCCTCTTGGGGATGATCGCCCGGAATACCAATGCCGATGTAAACGTGGTTGCCCTTATTGGTGAGCGGGGACGGGAAGTTAATGATTTTATCGAAAAGGATCTCGGACCTGAAGGCTTGGCTCGCAGTGTTATCGTGGTTACTCCCTCTAATTCTCCTCCTTTAGCTCGCCTGCGGGGAGCCTATGTAGCTACCGCAGTGGCTGAATACTTCAGGGATCAGGGCCTTGATGTGATGCTCCTCTTTGATTCGGTTACTCGGTTTGCCCGGGCTCAACGGGAAATAGGACTTGCCATAGGGGAGCCTCCTGCAACCAGGGGCTATACGCCCAGCATGTTTGACCAGATGCCTAAGCTCTTGGAACGGTGTGGTACGTCCGACAAGGGAACCATCACCGGATTTTATACGGTCCTGGTAGATGGGGATGATATGGATGAGCCGGTAGCCGATACGGTCCGGGGAATCCTGGATGGACATATTGTCCTTTCTCGGTCCCTTGCCCAGGCGTATCATTATCCGGCCATTGATGTGCTGGCCAGTGTCTCCCGACTTGCACCCGTAGTTTCAGGACCCTTTACCAATAAGGCGGTAGGGGCCCTCAGGCGACTCATGGCGGTGTATGCGGAAAACGAGGACCTCATCAATGTGGGTGCCTATCATACCGGTTCAAATCCTGCTATTGATGAGGCGATCATGAAGCATGGGGTTATCAAGGAATTTCTCATGCAAGAAGTAGATGAAACCACAACGATTGCCCAGACCCTCAAAATGATGGCCGGGATTTCTGGTAGTACCATACCAGATAAGGAGATGCAAGTCTATCAAAAAGACGGGGTGGCATCGGCTTCTTTGAGGACAGACGAGGAACGGGATCCCTTTCTTGATAAAACTCAAGGTGCGTAAGCAGGCACTACCAGGAACAATGCAGGGTAGGTGCTGGTAAAGATGAGACAGTTCCAGTTTGGGCTTAAGAAGGTGTTGGCACTCAGGGAATACCGGGAGCAAGAGACTAAGGTTGCATTGGGTAGCGCGATTGGAGCCCTTACCCAGATTGAGCGAAAAATCGCGGATATTGAGGCAGAACGGATCCGGGTTGGGAATGAGCAGTGCAATGCCGGTCGTGGTACAGCAGAGATTATGGCCTTTGATCGGTACGTGCAAAGGCTGGAGAACACCAGGAATCGTCTTCTGGAGGATGCTGCTAAGGCAGAACACACGGTCCAAGCGGCGCGGGAGGTGTATCTTGCCGCATCCCGGGATCGTAAGATCATGGATAAGGTTCGGGAACATCAGGAAGCGGAATACCGCAAGCTGCAGCTTGTAGAGGAAACTAAAATGCTCGACGAGGCGGGGAGTTCCCGACTCCAGCGGAGAGTGAACGAAACAAGATGATGATCCTAGGGTGAAGTAGGGGTAGAGGGGTCAGCCCCTCCACCGACTTTACTTCATGCCAAGGGGTTTAGGGAATCTGCTTCTTGTTCCATTCTGGCAGGAGGGATTCCGGACCATGAACCAAGCCTTGTATCAGAGCTTTGGTACAGGTGTCCAGGACTTGTGCAAAGACTAATTGCTCCTCTGGGCTAAAGTCTGAAAGGACCCAGTTGGCTATATCTACATCCCCCTGGGGAGGACGGCCAATACCGAGGCGAAACCGCCAAAAATCTCCAGAGGCGAAATTGGCCTTCATGGAACGTAGGCCGTTATGTCCCCCAAGGCCCCCGGAAAATTTATATGCCGCGGTTCCCAGAGGTAGCTCTAGCTCATCATGGACCACCAGGATATTCCCCAGGGGAATTTTGAAAAAAGAAGCCACCGCATATACCGAATCCCCGGAGCAATTCATATAGGTTTCAGGTAACAGGAGGTGTATCTTACCGGAAATGAGCGTTTCCTGCTGAAATACTGGCACCGGTGCCTCCTGTTGATAGGCCAGCAGCATACTCCCTTCTATACTCGCGTACAGTCCTTTGTATTTTCTCTGCCAATGCAAAGACGCAGAGAAAGGAAGGGTTTCTGCAAGCAACCGTCCAGCATTATGCCGGTTTTGTGCATATTCCTTACCCGGGTTTCCTAAAAAAGCCACTAATTCGATCATGTTCTCTATCCTTTTTTAGCCCTATCATAGACCGGATACCGGCCTTGTGGTAGTACCAGGCACGCTCGGCTTATTTAAGGTCTCCCCCAGTTCATTAAACAAAAGGGGTGATATGGTATATTCAGTATATGAAATGCTTGATGCTCTTTCGTATCATTGCCCTCGCCTTGGGTATTGCAGTCCCTATGATGCTTCCTGCCTTTGGCATGGCCTTGGCCACGGGTGAATTCCTCTTGATACAGGCCTTTGCCATCCCCTTGATCCTTACCCTAGGTTGTGCGGTACCTGCCTTCGGGTCTTTCAAAAAAACGCCTTTTCGTTTTAGTCCTCAAGAGGGCTTCCTCTTGGTTTTCCTCACCTGGATTAGTATAAGTCTCTTGGGGGCGCTTCCCTATTACCTTTCAGGTAGGGGCTTTAGTTTTGTAGATGCGGTTTTTGAGAGTGCTTGCGGGTTCGCCACCACCGGTGCTACTACCTTGTCCGAGGTGGAGTGCCTCCCCAAGGCGCTCCTCTTGTGGCGTAGTACCACCCACTGGTTCGGTGGTATGGGGATCATCCTGCTCACGGTGGCCCTCATGCCCCTGCTGGGTGTCGGCGGCTTTCAACTCATCAAGGCCGAGGCTCCAGGCCCCGAGAAAGAGAAGATCACTCCGAAGATCACTGCCACGGCCAAGATACTTTGGCTGGTTTACTGCGGGCTTACCCTCCTCCTCTTCCTACTTTACCTGCTTGGGGGTATGGACGGCTTTGATGCCCTCTGTCATGCCTTCACCACCCTGGCTTCCGGCGGGGTGAGCACGAAAAATAAGGGTATCAGTTTTTATGATTCCCCTTTCATCGATCTGGTTTCCACGGTGTTCATGATCCTTGCAGGGCTTAATTTTAACCTCTACGTGCGGCTCCTTAAAGGTAAGTTCGCGGACCTGTGGTATAACTCCGAAGGTCGGGCTTACCTGCTTATTTTTATCATTGCTTCTGGGCTGATTACCGGAAGTCTCCTTGAGGTCTACGGCTCGGTAAGCACGGCTGCTCGATATGGGATCTATCAAGTGGCTTCGATCCTGTCCACCACTGGTTCAGTCGTTACTGATTACGAAACCTGGCCTTCCCTAGCTCAAGGGACCCTTTTCGTCCTCATGTTCATCGGAGGTTGTTCTGGTTCCACTGCCGGAGGCATCAAAGTGATACGCCATGTGGTGCTCTGGAAGCAGGCCGGCAATGAACTGCGGCAACTCATCTATCCCCAGGGTATTTTCACGGTACAGCTTAACCGGAAGGTGGGCCGCAAGGAGGTCGTCTACGGAGTTGCGGGCTTTGTGTTTCTCTACCTCCTGGTGATTGCCGTCACTACCCTCATAACCGCGGCTTCAGGGACGGATCTGTTCTCAGCATTCAGTGCGGCGCTCTCGGTTACCGGGAACCTAGGGGTCGGCTTCGCTACGATTGGGCCCAGCCGTACGTATGGGGCCTTTCCGGATCATATCAAGTGGCTTTTTTCTTTGGTGATGATTGCTGGGCGTCTGGAACTGTGGACCGTGTTTGTGCTGTTTTCTCCTGAATATTGGAGACCCTAAGGACCGCGAAACGTGGATGAACGGATGCAACCGCACCCTACTGGTACCTTGTACTTTGGTATGGTTCAGGAACTGCTTGCTATGTATAATGAAGTATGTGTAGTCCTTCAGTAGTGGATGAAACCCCCTCTTATGCGGTGGTATTTAAGCCTCCTCGGGTACATACAGTACCCTTAAAGGAAGATGCCGCCAGAGCCGGGCATGAACCAAGCCTCCTGGACTGGTGCGGGAAGCTTCTTCCCCAGGTGCTTAAGGTGCAGGGAAAGCATCCCTGGGAAGGGGGCATAGTTCATCGCCTTGATTATGAGACCCAGGGTCTGGTCCTGATGGCGAAGACCCAGGTAGCCCTGCAAGCCCTCTCTGCCCAGCAGGAAAAGGGGTATATTATCAAGGAATACGGTGCGCTGGCAGCGAAGCGAGCTCGTTTGCTTCCCGGTTTTCCCCAGGCCTTTTTTGACGGCGTGGACTGCTGTACCATTACAAGTGGTTTTCGACCGTATGGTCCGGGGAGAAAAGCAGTACGGCCGGTGGTGTTCCCAATTTGGGGTGGGTCGGGTTTCCCGAGGAAACAGGAAAAGTTCAGGAAGACGAGTGCCCTGGACCAGGGGAGACCGTATAGAACGGAAATCATTGAACCCTATTGTCAGCGCTCCCTACACCCGGTAATAGGAAATAACGCTTCCCGAGAGCCTACCTATTTTCGGGTGCGGATTAAACGAGGATTTCGGCACCAGATCCGCTGCCATCTGGCATGGATTGGGTATCCTATACTAAATGATACCCTGTATGGAGGCTTACCTGGGGATAACATCCCCTTTTGGAATGCTAGTTTGGATAGGGTCGGTTTGGAGGGGATGGGGTTTCCGGTATTGGGTCTCATTGCTCAAGGGATTAGATTTTACGATCCGGTCTCAGCGGAGATTCGGCATTATACCATTCAAATACTATAAAAATTTATTTATAAGGTTGATAGGGCTCCATCTTTGATTTTATTTAAATGTGCGATAGATTTATCTAAAAAATTTGCTTGACAATGGTCTTTTATAGGATATACTGAATACAATATTAGGGTATTTCCTATTCAATGTAAGAGCGTAATCATTAACGGCAGGGTTAGATTCAAAGAGCAGTGGGTATGCGAGTATTAGGTATATGGTTTTAATTTGGTACGCTTCTGGATCGTTGTCAGACGAAGGGGAGTACCGGTAATTTCGTTTTATGCAGCTAGGAGGTCACTTGAAAATTGCTGAGGTCTTTAAAAAACGGTTGAGTTTTTCCTTTGAAGTTTTTCCCCCAAAAAACGATCAGCCTATAGAACCCTTATTGCAGACGCTCTCTGAACTCTATCGTTTTGAACCTGACTTTATAAGCTGCACCTATGGTGCTGGCGGTACGAACAAAGGACGCAGTAAGGCAGTTTGTGAATCGGTCAAGAAGAGCGGCCATGAGATTATGAGCCATTTTACCTGTATCGGTAATACCCGTAGTGACATTAAAACGATCATTAAAGAGTATACCGATATGGGTCTTGAGAACGTGTTGGCCATGCGGGGAGATTTCCCGAAGGGGCAGCAGGGTACGGGCGGTGATTTTGATCATGCGGATAAGCTGATTACCTTCCTGAAAGCGGAATTCCCCAATGTGTGTCTTGCGGCCGCAGGTTATCCGGAAAAGCATATCTTGGCATCCAGTTTTGAGTCAGATATGGTTCATCTGCGGAGCAAACAAGACGCGGGGGCGGAATTCATCATGCTACAGCTCTGTCATGATGTAGATGCGTATGCGCGCTTTGCCGAGCGTGCCCGTAAGGCAGGGGTAACTGTTCCGTTTGTCATAGGGCTTATGCCAATTCTGGTTAAAGATCCGGTCATCCGTATGACCATTGCCAAGGGTTGTTCGATTCCACAAGAGCTGGCAGCTATTATGGGAAAATATGGAGATGATTCGGAAAGCTTCAAGAGGGCTGGTATTGAGTACACGGTGGAGCAGATGTATCGCTACATAAACGCTGGTGTTGATGGAATCCACAT
>JAITJS010000053.1 GCA_031278815.1 Treponema sp. | reverse complement strand
AAGGCCTCCCTCTGCCGAAAACCGCAATACCTGAATCTGAGCTTTTTTGAACCCCTACCCAGGAACCCAGCATCCCTTTTTATTACACTAGAGGTAAACCCTTTACAATCCCCTTCCCCCTAAATCCCGTCTATTCGCTGGTATTTCTAAATCTATTCTCCGCTATTTACACCCGCATATCCCTTGTTTCATTCGTAAAACGGACGTATACTATAGTCGCCTTTGAAACCGCCAAAGACGGCTGTATACGTTTCAAAGGCAGCTGTAGAAGCTCCAAAGATGGCTGGGATCAGGCGGAAGTTACGGCGGTTTTAGGCAAAATCAATGCCTTTTTGACCGCACGAAGCGCCTACGAAGCGGACAATTCCACGGCGAAACGCATCGCCAAAGACAAGGCGAAGGAAGACGCCGTGGACGGGATACTGGATTTCGCCAATTCCTCCGTCCGGTTCAACAAAAGCATGGATGACGGGGCAAAGGAGCAGATGGGCATACGCCCGGCGGATAGAACCCCCACCGCTCACGGAGTGCCCACATCCCAGCTCGACACGGTTGTTGAAAACTCGGGTAATCATTTCGAGCATCGGGTGCGGGCCGTACATCACGGTACCGGCAGCACGTCAAAACCAGCGGACGAGTATGGGGTACGCTACGCCTGGCAGGTAGGCGGTGAAAAACCCGCCTCCGGCGAAGATTTACCCAAATCGAAATTCAGCCGAAAAACGACCCTGACCGTTGCCCACACGGAAACGGACAAGGCAAAGACAGCGTATTACGCAACTTGTTACGAGAACGGTAAAGGCGATATGGGGCCGTGGTCTCCGGTTGAAGAAGCGGTTATTGGGTAAAATATTTTGGCTATAGGCGGGGCCGCAAGGATTGCGCTACCGGCAATGACCGGTCTGCCCACGTGCTGTATCGCGGTCATTCTCAGGAAACACCCCGGAAGCGTATAGCGGCAATGACCCCGGAACAGCGGACAGGAACTTTATACCGGAGCAGAAGCTCATCGGCAAGCCGAACAGCGGCGGCCGGAATTATCACATTCTTCTTCATCAATAGGGTCAAGGTATTTTCCCGCATGATACGACAGGTCGTGTGGCCCAGGACTACCGCGGAGGTACATACCCCATCATTCGGGTATTTCAAACACCCCTTCCAGGATATGCCTTGGCTGATAGGGGAATCGGGGGATGTCGGTGATGTTCGTAACCCCGGAAAGGACCAGAACGGTTTCAATTTCCGCTTCCACGCCCGCGACAATGTCCGTATCCATCCGATCCCCGATGATGACCGTATCTTCCCGCCGACTGGTAAGTCGCCGTAAGCCATGCCGCATCATCAGGGGGTTGGGTTTGCCCACAAAGTAGGCCTTGGTTTCAGTAGCCAGCTCAATGGGTGCCACCAGGGAACCGCAGGCCGGGACAATACCCCCTTCCACAGGGCCGGTCAAATCCGGATTAGTGCCGATAAGCCGGGCCCCGCCGATAACCAGGCGGACCGCCCGTTCCAAGGCTTCAAGGCTATAGCCCCGACCTTCACCGACCACCACATAATCAGGATTGACGTTGTTCATCGTGAAGCCTGCATCGTAGAGGGCTTGAATAAGCCCGGGTTCACCAATAACATACACCGAGCCTCCCGGACGTTGAGAAGCCAGGAAGCCGGCAGTGGCCAAGGCGCTGGTATAAAAATGTTCTGGATCTACCATAATCCCTAAGCGGGCGAGCTTTTGAGAGAGCTCCAGGGGAGAACGTTCACTGGAATTGGTTAAGAAGAGAAAGGCCTTGTTGTTATGGGAGAGCCATTCTACGAATTCCAAAGCTCCTTTTAATAAACGGTTTCCGTGGTAGATAACCCCATCCATGTCAATGATAAAGGCCGCTTTAGACCTGATATAGGCTACATCTTTCATGCTTTTCCTCTTAAATAATAGTAGAATAGATGCGCTACTCGATCAATAGGGTACCCGTTTTGTTGTTATTGGCAGAATAGGTATGGTCTGATATGCTGGTCATCAGGGAGAAACACCCAAAAGGAGCAGGATCATGGGAGGAAAGGTTAGGGCGGTTTGTATCAGCCATATCCGAGGGGTAAAAAAACAGGAAGTCCCCGGACGTATCCGCGTGGTGGCAGGCTATGGCATAGAAGGGGATGCTCATGGGGGTAATTGGCATCGGCAGATAAGTCTTTTAGCCTATGAAAAGGTAGCGGAATTTAATCGCTTAGGGGGGGGCGCGGAAAACGGGGATTTCGGTGAAAATATGGTGGTTACGGGGATCGATCTCCGGGCCCTTCCGGTAGGTACGCAGCTACGTTTGTCCGATGCCCTCCTGGAAGTAACCCAGATAGGCAAAGAATGTCATGAACATTGCCAGATTTATCAACGAGTAGGAGACTGTATCATGCCTCGGGAAGGAATTTTTGCCAAGGTTATTGAGGAAGGGACGGTAGAAAAAGGAGATTCCATTGAGGTCATTTAGAGCGGCGATTGTTACGGTCAGCGATACCGGTTTTGCAGGAGAACGGGTGGATGAGAGCGGCCCCCTTATTCGGGATATGCTCATCCAAGGGGGATATGAGGTCGTCTTGTACCGGATCCTCCCGGATGAAAGAACGGAGCTAGCCGCATACTTGAGGGATCTTTGTGATCGGCATGAAGCAGACCTGGTTCTGACCACCGGGGGCACGGGATTTTCTCCACGAGACTATACACCCGAGGCAACCTTGGACATTGCGGAACGGTTGGTTCCCGGGATCCCTGAGCTTATGCGGGCCTATAGCCTGCAAAAGACAGACCGAGCCATATTAAGCCGTAGTGTTGCGGTAATCCGCAAGCAAACCCTGATAGTCAATTTACCCGGCAGTCCCCGGGCTGCTCAGGAAAACCTGGAATCTATCCTGCCTGCCTTGGAACATGGGCTTGCCATTCTGGGAGGAACAGCCCACAACTGCGCCCGTCCCCTAGGCTCGGTATGACCTGGGCCTTTGATAAAACAGTAACAAGTTGCCATAATAGTGGTATATTATAGATATGAAAGCAATGCCTGTAGGGGAACTTAAAACCCATTTTTCAGAGGTTCTTGAAACTGTTAAACAAGGAAACAAGATCGGCATACTATATGGCAGGACAAAGCGGCCAATTGCTATGATTGTGCCGTATGCCGAAGAAAAGGTTATGAACCGGAAGATCGGTATCTTGGATGGAAAAATAACCATCACCTTTAGGGATACTTGTGCCATAAACCCTGAGGAAAAAGGACTACCATGACATTAGTATTAGATACCCGTACGTTATTATGGTCCATTGGAAAAAGTAATGCCTTGTCATCTGCGGCACGGGAAGCACTAGAAGACGGTAATAATGATATACTCATCAGTGCTGTTTCCCTGTGGGAAATATCCTTTAAATTGAGCCTAGGAACTTTGGTCATCGGCTCATTGGATGTACAGGATATACCCTATTATTGTAAGGAACTGGGATTTACCTTGCTTCCTTTAGAACCGCTGGATGCCTTAGCCGCTGCTCACCTGCCCCCGAAAGCCGCTCACCCAGATCCCTTTGAACAGATGGTGCTGTATCAATGTATACGCCATAACTACACTCTGGTAAGCCCTAATAAGATCCTCAGCCTCTACCGAGAGGAGGGCTTACAGTATATCTGGTAAACCCTGAGGTGCTTTCCCCTGAGATGCGGTAATAGGCTATGTTCCACAAAAAAAGCCCTTGGGGCGGCGCAGTGGGACCGGCGAGGCTGCGGTCGCCAGAGCGCAGGATAGCCTTAAAATCCTCTGGGGAAAGGCCTTGTTCTTCGTAGTAGAGGACCGTCCCCAGGATGGAACGGATCATCTTCCACAAGAAGGCATTAGCGGTAATTTCAAAGACGAGCGTATTCCCCTGGATAAAAAAACAAGCGCCGAATAGATACCGGCTTCTGGAGATGCTGGGGTCTTGGGATTGGGCAAATATTGAGCAGTCCAGTTCCCCCTGGAACAGCCGGGCATAGTCGTTCAAGCGATCCAGCCGGGGATGACGCCATAGTTGATAGGCATAGCGCAGTTCATGGGGAAGCCCTGGCCTGCTGCAGATAAGATAGTACCGGTAGGTCCGGGATTTGGCATCGAAACGGGCATGAAAATCAAGACCCCTTTCCTGTGCCCTTAAGACGCGGATATCCTGGGGAAGGAGACGGTTAAGGGCAGGGACAAAACGTTCTGGGGGGATAGTCCCTATATCCGTATGAAAATGAGCCACTTGCCCCGCGGCATGGACCCCCGCATCGGTCCTACCGGAACCGATGAGGGTTACCCGGTGCTTATGCAGCCTTTCCAGGGCTGATTCTATGGCCCCCTGTACGGTACGACTCCCCGCTTGACGCTGCCAACCGGAAAAATCCGTGCCGTCATAGGCTAAAAGAAGCCGGATATTCCGATTCATTCATCAAACTCGTTTAGTTCTTTGCTAATTGCGTTGTAGATATTCCGGGCGTGCTCTAAGAGGGGGCCTGGTTTGTTCTTAGAAGATTTTCCCAATCCAAAGATTCGGGCAATGATCCGTTTGGACTCGCCTAAATAGGTCTTACGCCACTTTGGAGATTCTCGGGAGCCGTACTTAAACTTTAAGAGCGCAGAAAGATAGAGCATGCCGTCATAGCCATAGTTTTTATCCGTATCAGGGCCAAAATTTTTAATCCCCGAAAGGGGCTCGGTCCCGTTTTGTTCCCGGTCTACCGCTTCGGCATAGAAGAACTGGGCTTTTTTCTTGAAAAGTACCGCCAACCAATCATAATGTTCTCCGGGGTTCTTCACATGCAGATCTTCACAAAGCCACGCGGTCCGTAGACTGGCGATTCCCTGCTTGATGGTAGGAACGGTTTCTTTAGAAAAATAATCATAACAACGGGTTACCAGGTACAGGGAAGCAGCCCCGGAAATTAATCCTCGGTTTTCATGGAAATTCACCCCTGGAAAGATAAGGGAAGTCTGAGCAATCCGTTCTTCTTTGTCCCACATAAGCACATCCCGAGCCTGCACAGGGAGGAGAAAAAAATCCTTATCCATTGAGGCAAACCAGCATTCAGGACACACCGTAGCCTGATACACCAAGGGATACACATCCCCGTATCGTACGGAAGGTTCATAGAGCCGGTGCAGTTCATCGGTAATGGTTCCTGCAATGAGCCGTCCGCTGCCGGAAAGGAGTTCTTCCCGATGGAATGGAACCTCACATACGGGACAAATCAATTCATCTTTGGAAATGTAGGATACTTTTGGTTCTTCAACATCCATAATTCACCTTACCCTCAGCGTGCCCCAAAAATTTCCGGGGGTTTGGGGGAACCGAAAGGCCCCCCTATAAAGCGTAGGAACAGCCCCTACTTAAACAAGGCAATCGGCACAAACGTATCCGCACTCAGGGCCGCACCGCCTACCAAAGCGCCGTCGATGTGCTCCTTGGCCATGAGTTGGGCGGCATTATCGGGCTTCACGGACCCGCCGTACTGGATGAGGATCTGTTGCGCCGCATCTGTTCCGTAGAGCCGGGCCACGACTTGGCGAATAGAGGCATGGATGGCATCGGCATCTTCCGGGGTGGCGGTCTTGCCCGTACCAATGGCCCAGACCGGCTCATAGGCAATCGTTACCCGGGGGAGGTCCGCTACGGCTACTCCCGCAAGGCCCTGGACGGTCTGGGTTTCACAAACCCCTTCGGCGTTGCCTGCTTCCCGTTCGGACAGGAGTTCTCCCACACAGAGGATCACTTCCAAGCCGTGCTGTAAAGCCAGTTTTACTTTTTTATTGATAAGCCCATCATCTTCTTGGTAGGTATGCCGGCGCTCGCTATGCCCCAGGATCACCGCCTGAACTCCCAGGTCTTTAAGCTGGAGGACCGAAACCTCCCCGGTATGGGCCCCTTGCTCTGCGGCGGCCATGTTCTGCGCGCCCAGGAGTATGTTGCTGCCCTTGAGTAAGGGGCCCACCGTTTCCAGGGCCGTAAAGGACGGGGCCACCAGGTACTTGTGTTTTCCATTCTTGAGCTGGGCAACCAAGGCCTGAGCCAGGGCAGCAGCTTCGCCGCGGGTTTTGTGCATTTTCCAGTTTCCCGCAATATAGTAGTTTCTCATGGTGTTTGCTCCTTGTGGTAGAGATACCAGAGAGGAGCAGGCTTTCCCGGCTCCTCCTGTGTACTTAGCCTCGAGTTACCTCAATGCCTGGGAGTTTCTTCCCTTCCAACAGTTCCAGGGAAGCGCCCCCGCCAGTAGACACATGGCTCATCTGGGAAGCCAAGCCGAACTGGTTCACTGCTGCCACTGAGTCGCCCCCCCCGACCACCGTAACGGCCCCTTTGGTCGTGGCTGCGGCCACGAGCTTGGCCACAGTTTCGGTACCTTTGGCAAAGGCGGCAAATTCAAAGACCCCTACCGGGCCGTTCCACACAATGGTTTTGGCTTTGACCAGGGCTTCCTGATATGCGGTCAAGGTTTTGGGGCCTACATCCAATCCCAAAAGGTGGTCGGGAATGTCGATCCCATCTATGGTCACGGGCTTGGCTCCAGCATCAAAGGCTTCGGCCCCGAGATGATCCTGGGGTAAAAGGATCTCCACCTTGAGATTTTGGGCGGTTTCCAAGATCCCCTTGGCCGTATCCAACTGCTCCACTTCCACCAGAGACTTCCCCACCTTATGACCCTGAGCCTTGAGGAAAGTGTAAGCCATGCCCCCTCCGATGATCAGGGCCGCGGCATTTTTGAGGAGGCTTTCCAGGACCGCGATTTTGGAGGACACCTTAGCCCCACCGATGATGGCCACCAGGGGTTTCTGAGGATTGGTAACAATGGGCTCTAGGTAGGCCACCTCTTTTTCCATGAGGAAGCCTGCCACGGAAACCGGCACGAATTTCGCGATAGAAGCAGTGGAAGCGTGATCTCGGTGAGCGGTCCCAAAGGCATCGTTTACAAAAACATCCCCGTAAGTGGCCAGCTCTTTTGCCAGTTTATCCCGGTCCGCTCCATCCTTAGCGGTCTCTTCTTTGTGGAACCGGGTGTTTTCCAGCATGATCACCGAACCCGCGCTCTGGGCGTCGATGAAGGCTTTTTTGCCGTAACAGGAATCTTCCCCGGCAAAGATCACGGGCTTCCCCAGTTTCTTTTCCAGATACGCGGCCACCGGTGCAAGCCGGTGTTTGCCCCGGATGTAGGCTTGCTCATCAAAACGCTTGCCCCCCTTTTCTGCTTTTTCCTTGGCTACCTTAGTATCTTTGGCAGGGTCCCCCAGATGGCTCATCAAGGTCAAGGTTTTTACCCCTTGGTCCAGAATGTAGGTGATGGTAGGAAGGGCCGCAGTGATACGGGTATCATCCTGGACCACCCCGTCCTTCATCGGTACGTTAAAATCCACCCGCATGATCACCCGTTTTCCTTTGAGGTCTACGTTCTTTACCGTTTTTATCATAATATACTCCTTAAAAGCATAGTAAAAAGGCCCCGGCCTGAAGGCGGAGCCTTACTGCTTGCATTAGGTCTGCTGATAGGATGGTACAGACCTTTTGCCCGTGAGGCTTTGCCCCCTATTTCTTGGTGTCAATGTATTTCAGGAGGTCCACCACCCGGTTTGAATAGCCCCACTCGTTGTCATACCAGGAAACCACTTTGAAAAAGCGCTTTTCTCCAGGCAGGTTATTTTGTAAGGTGGCCAGGCTGTCATAAATTGAGGAATGGGCATTGTGGATGATGTCGGAGGACACGATTTCCTCATCACAGGCTGCGAGAATACCTTTGAGATAGGAACCGGCTGCTTTTTTCAGGGCTGCATCGATTTCCTGAATGGAAGTATCTTTCGTTGCCCGGAAGGTGAGGTCTACCACAGAACCCGTAGGGCTGGGTACCCGGAAGGACATACCCGTGAGCTTACCTTTAGTGGAGGGAAGCACTTCCCCCACTGCCTTGGCTGCGCCTGTGGTAGAGGGGATGATATTGATGGCCGCAGCCCGTCCACCACGCCAGTCTTTTGCAGAGACCCCGTCCACGGTCTTCTGAGTGGCGGTATAGGCGTGGATGGTGGTCATAAGACCGGTCTCAATACCAAAGCCTTCTTTGAGGATCACCTGGACCAACGGGGCGAGACAATTGGTGGTACAGCTCGCGTTGGAAAGGACCGCATGCTTTGACGGGTCATACTCACCTTCATTGACCCCCAGGACGATGGTTTTGATGGGCTTCTGGGCATCAATGGACTTGCCCGGCGCGGAGATGATCACCTTTTTTGCCCCAGCCTCAAGATGACCGTAAGCTTTTTCGTTGGTATACAGCCCGGTGGATTCGATGACATACTCAATAGCTAAGTCTTTCCAGGGGAGCTGCGCCGGGGTGAGACCCTTGCCGGAAAGGCATTTGATCTCGTGGCCGTTCACCACTAGGGTATCTTCTCCTTTGACGCCAATATCAGCCTTCATCTGACCTTGAGTTGAATCGTATTTGAGCTGATAGGCAAAATATTTCGCATCCGTAGAAATATCCACTACCGCCACTACGTCGATCTTGTCTTTTCCGAGCAGTCCTTGTCCCACAAGCGCCTGAAACACGAGGCGGCCGATCCGGCCGAAGCCATTAATGGCAATCTTCATACATACCCCCAATCAATAGGCCATTTCCGTATCCGGTGTGTTACCCAGTTTGGTACCTATTGATTATCTACTAGAACAAAGTATAGAAAGACATGAGAAAAAATCAAGGCCCTCTGCCCTGGAAGCACCGACTCTTAGATGCGGCAGGCTCTTGCATAGGGGCCACAAACGCCACGTTTTGCTTAGGATGTACCCGCTGGTACCTGTAGACGCCGGCGAGCCACTGGTTTACCGGGTCAACGTAAAGGTCCATGCCTTTCAGTATCTTGTGGCCCGACAAGCTGAACATCCCACTGGGAGGTCAGGACTTCGTTGACGGCTTCGGTACTTACGTCGATGAACTCGTCGATGTAGCCGGAGGAGTCGGCCAGTCCCGCTACTTCCACGATGACGCGCTCCGCCAGAGCGTGGAGGGTGGCGCGGGTGCGGAAGCGGACCGGATGTTTGCCGGTGTCGTGGCCCTCGGTTACTTTGTCGAAGATGCCCCCACGTTGGGGTGTAGGGAGAAGTAGCCCGCCTTGACCGCGAAGCCGTCGTAGAGCTGATAGGCGGCTTCGTCAAGGAACTGGCGGACGCGCTCCACGAGGTCGTCGTAGCTGCAGGTAAAGCCGCCCCGGGTTTTCAGCGCCACGCAGACCTCCTCTAGTAAGGGATGCCTTGTTGTCCGTGCAGGCGATATACGACCTTCCACTTTGGGCAGGTAGTTTGGGTAGAGGTTTTACCCGGATGCGACGTAAAACATCGTTGGAGTTGTTTACGATTGCCATCGTTAATAACTCCTTCAGCATCTAGTAAACAATAAAAAGAAATAGACAGCAAGCGGGCCGCCCTTAATTGCTGTCTGTGATATCCTCACGCTAAAAAAACGGCGCCAGGGGCTTTTACCGCCTAGCGCCTTTGCGTTACCGGTTACCTTCAATCAATGGTCTTTTCCGTTAGGTTGTAGAAACCCTCTTGAGTGACAAACAAGCCGTTTGTTTCTGCGGCGTAACGGTCGGTCACGGTGGCAAATTCATCGGCACTGTCATCATTATTTAGCAGCCACTCAAAGTATTGAACGTTGGTCATGTTCCTATAGGTATCCAGTTTAAGATACACCCTTCTACCTTCGACATTCCAGGCGTATGTAGCGCTTGTATTCATCCAATCACTGTCGGTATAGGTATAGGTTGTACCAGAAAAAACATACCTTTGTTCTTGCCAGTTCGTTCCGTTTCCGTTAAATGTTTGCCCATCCAGTTCATTCTTGCCGTTGCTTAACGGCAATTCTTCTGACAGGAGCAGAGCCGCCCCCTCATCATCATCGACAAAAACATACCTAAATGTTTTATTGGCAAATTTAAGGCATATTCAAACAGGCGGGATGATTCACTACGAATTGGAAGCCGGGGGCTATCATATTGAATCAATAAAACCTGAGCTAAAGACAAGCGCCGCACCGGCGGCAATTGACCATATTTTATAACGGCATATATTGATATAATCCGCATCATGTTCAAAAGAATTGCGGGCTGCAGCTCGTTTTTTTAATTCCGGTATATACTTTTCTATATATTCAGCGATATAACCACCCAAAATGACCGTACAGTCAAACAATTGCTGAACATTATTAACCGTCATGGACAGATCGTCAAGATAGGCGTCCCATAAAGAGGCGGCGTTTTTGTTATTTTCTTCAAGGAGCTTGAAAAAAGCTGACAGGTCGCCCCCCGTTAAATCCGATAAGACGGTCGCCGCGAGATATGGATCAACGCAACCTCTTTGACCACAATAACATTGCTTGCCGCCGGGGTGGAGCGTCAAGTGCCCAATTTCACCGGTATGATAATGGCGGCCGTTCAGGATCCGGTTTTCTATCATAACCGCGCCGCCGATATTATTACTCAGGCTGATGTAAAAGGCGCTTCCCGGCTTTCCACGGATCCAAAATTCTCCGAAACCAGCGGCACTGGCATCGTTTAAGAGCGCTGTTTTATAGGGGATATACTTTGAAAATTCAGTACAGCTTGTCCCGGTAAATTTAAGGATCTCTCCGTAAAAGACCATTTCCCGGTCGTCGGTTACCAGTCCGGGCACCCCAATCCCCACTCCCAGGATACGGTTTTCGTCAAGGGTAACGTGTTTGACGACATGTTCGACCAGGGCGCCCAATTTTTTATAATAGGCGTCGCTCCGGGTAAATTTACACCATTTCTGCGTCCGGTAGATTATTTTGCCGCTTAAATCCACCGCTACGGCAATTACATAGTCCCTCGTAACATCCAGGCCAATGGCGATACGGGCGTCCTTGACCATGGTCCAGGTTTTAGCACGCCTGCCCCCGGTATGGCCCAGGATTCCCTCCTCTTTTATAAGCCCTTCGTCCTGAAGGGTAGTAATATTATTGACAATCGTGGGGAGGGATAGACCTAGCTGATGGACCATATCCTGTTTAGTAAGACTTTGCTCTTGCCTTAGTAACTGGTACACATTGGTCCGGTTAATTTTTTGGATGTCCAGATTCGATGTCTTTACTTTTTTCATAACGCTTTATATTAGACTAGCCCAAGGCCATGAGTCAACATTGCCGCATAGTCAAAGGTACTTGAGCTTGCTCAAAAACTCGGTTGGTTTTGGAAAAACCTCAAGTACAAGCAAAAAAATCATTTTTAGAAAAAATTTCCAAAATTTTTGTTGTTATAGATTGAGAAAGCATGGTATAATAATAATCAGTTTTTATAAATCGTTATATAAATCTACTTGGAGGATTTTATGGAGAAGCGGAAAAGAATTTTGACCGCGCTTATTGCGGTTACCTTGATTTTGGGAACGGTGTCTTCGGTGTTTGCCGCAGGTGGTAAACAGAAGGATGAAACCATCACAGTGGGGCTTGCCCTCTCGGCAATCCAGACTAATTCGATCTTCATTGATATGCGGAGAGCCGTGGAGAAGATATGCCAAGAAAAGGGCTATAAATTGATTGCCGCCGATCTTTTGGAAGGCCCAACAAAGATGGTTACCTTTCTTGAAAACTGCCTTAACGCCAATGCCAAGGTAGTGATTTTTCAGAACATAGCCGAAGATGCCTATGCCGATCTGCTCCAGCGCTTAAAGGATCAGGGAGCGATCCTCGGCTCTTATGACAATCCCACCAATATAGCCCATTATACCAGTCAGGCTTCCAACTATGAACTAGGGCTGACCATAGGCCGTGAAACCGGTAAGTGGGTCCACGCCAATCCGGGAAGCAAAAAAGTAGCGATATGCGGTTATTCATTGTTAGACTTTCTGGTGGTCCGCTCCAACGGCATGAAAGACGGCTTCAAGGAGACCTGCCCGGAGGGCAGTATTGTCATGGAAGTTGACGCCGGCTATGTCCAGCAAGGGGTAACGGCGGGTGAAACCTTCTTGCAGGCTGTTCCTGATATTCAGGCGGTGATGGGCATTAACGATTCCGGTCCTGTGGGGGTTTCGGAAGCCTTTAAAGCGGCGGGTATGAGTTTTGCGAAAAACGGCGTGGCCCTTTTCGGTTGTGATGCCAGTGAAGACGGTATGCGGGCGCTACGGGAAAAGGATATGTTTAAGTGTACCATTTATCTGGATGTGGTTAATCAGGTGCTGGATCTCTTTGATTGCTGTCTTGACTATGCCTTGACCGGTAAATATGATGAAAGCAAAGCCAATGTGTATTTTCCCATGATGCCGGTGTATCTAGAAAATGCGGATATTGTTAACCGTCGCTTATAACTGTAAACGCTGGTAATGATAAGATTGGGCGCACTCAGGAGGAAGACATGCAGGAAAAGGCGCTTTTGGAATTGCGGCACATTTCCAAACAGTATCCGGGTGTGCTTGCCCTAAACGATGTTTCGGTTAATTTCAAAAAAAACGAAGTCCACGGGCTTATAGGGGAAAACGGCGCCGGTAAATCAACCCTTATTAAGGTGCTTTCCGGGGCCATCACCCCTGACCGGGGGGAAATCATTCTTGACGGGAATACCTATACCGGCATGACCCCCTATCTGGCCCAGAACCTTGGGATCGCGGTTATCTATCAGGAGTTCAACCTCCTGCCTTCCCTCAGTGTTGCGGAAAATGTATTTATCGGCAACATGCATGGAAACCGGCTGTTCATCGACCGGCGGAAGTGTGAGGAAAAGACCGCGGAAATTTTTAAAAGAATGTGCATCAACATCAATCCCAGAACACCGGTGAGGGAATTGTCTGTCGCCTACAAGCAAATGGTAGAAATAGCCAAGGCTCTTTCAAAAAACGTACGGCTTTTGATTATGGATGAACCTACCGCGCCTCTTACGACGAACGAGACGGAAATACTTTTTGACATTGTGAGGGGGCTTAAAAAAGAAGGGGTAACGGTCATTTTCATTACCCACCGGCTGGTAGAAGTATTTGCCGTAACGGACCGGGTAACGGTTATGCGGGACGGAGCAATGGTGAGGGAGGCGGCTACCGGCGAAATAAGCCGGGATGAGTTAATCAAGGCCATGGTCGGTAGACAGATCAATGATACCTACCCAAAACGCGATTGTCCTCTCGGAAAGCCGGTGCTGGAAGTTACGGAGCTCCACGGCAAAGGCGTCAAAGGAATTAACTTTACCGTTCATGAAGGGGAGATTTTAGGATTTGCCGGACTGGTCGGCGCGGGTAGAACAGAAACGATGCGTTTCCTCTTTGGAGCGGATAAAAAAAAATCCGGCGTCGTGAAACTCAACGGCGCCGAAATCCACATTAGGACCCCCAAGGATTCGGTAGCCTTGGGAATCGGGCTTATACCGGAGGACCGGAAACAACACGGCGTGGTGCTGGGTTTTCCCATCCGCTGGAATATCTCCCTTACCGTTCTAAAATTAATTTCCCGCTTTTCATTCCTCAATATGCTGAAGGAAAAGAAAATCTCGGAAAAATTGTCCGCTTCCCTGGATATTAAAACTCCCGGCATCATGCAGCTGACCAGGAATCTTTCGGGGGGAAATCAGCAAAAGGTAGTTTTGGCAAAGTGGCTGGCGGCAAATTGCAGGATACTGATCTTTGACGAACCGACCCGGGGGATTGACGTAGGCGCCCGATACGAGATCTACAAACTCATGAATAATTTATGCGCCCAAAAAAAAGCAATTATCATGGTTTCTTCGGATATGGAAGAGCTTTTGGGTATGTCCGACCGGATCATAGTTCTCTGTGAAGGCCGGCAAACTGGAGCGTTAACGAAAGAATCGTTTTCACAGGAAACTATTTTAAAACTCGCGTCAGGTCAGATATAATGCCGAAAGAAGGAGTAACACTATAATGGGCAAGGTAATATCTTTTTTGCGGCATCAGGCCGTATGGCTTATGCTGTTGGGTGTAATTGTAATTTTTTCCATTGCTATACCCAATTTTGCGACATCAAGTAATTTTATCACCATCCTGCGACAGGTTTCAAATATCGGTATTCTGGCTGTAGGTATGACCTTTGTCCTTATCTCCGGAGGGATAGATCTTTCTATCGGCAGTATGCTTCCCCTTACCGGTGTGGCTACGGCGATTTTTATGACTAAGGTTGGCCTTAATCCGGTGGTGGGCTGCGCCCTGGGCCTCTGCATCGGGATTCTGGTGGGCTTGATAAACGGGGTATTTGTAACCTATACCCGTATGCCTCCCCTTATCGCTACCCTGGGCATGAGCTATGTGGCCCGGGGCATGGCCTTTATCATCACCGCAGGGTATCCGGTCTACGGCCTGCCGCCGTCCATTAAGATACTGGGGCAGGGGTATATTCTTTCCGTGGTACCGGTCTGTGTGTTGATCATGGTGGGGGTAATCATATTGGGGGCCGTCATCATGAACCAGACCCACCTGGGCCGCCAGTTTTATGCCCTTGGGGGCAATGAGGAAGCGGCCCGGCTTTCGGGTATCAGTACCAGGCGGACCAGGGTTATCGCCTATGTTATCTGCGGTCTTTTAGCGGCGGTGTCGGGTATCGTTATGATGTCCCGGGTTAATTCCGGCCAACCCCTTTCCGGCACGGGGATGGAGATGGACGCCCTCATCGCCTGCGTGGTGGGTGGAATAAGCGTAGCGGGCGGCGAAGGCCGGGCTACCGGTATGATTGGAGGAATGTTGGTTATGGGCGTATTAGCCAACGGCCTTGCCGTAGGCGGTATGAACGAGTATATGCAGATGGTGGTCAAGGGCGGCGTTTTGATCATCGTTGTTGCCGTGGACTGTTTGTCCCGGCTCAGAAGAAATTAGTCTTCAGGAGTTAATCATGTCTTTTTTTACCGGAACGATTTATTCTTTTTCCCTGAATATGGATACCGCGGTTGGCGTCATTTTGCCTCAGGATAGCCGGAAGCACCGGGGAATTGAGGAACTCCATGCGGGGATTACTCCCCGCGAAACCTCCAAAACCCTCATCTTACTGCACGGGCTTTCGGATAATTATTCCGTATGGCTCAATCGTACCTCCATTTTACGGTATGCCGAGGACTACGATATAGCGGTATTAATGCCCGAAGTACAGCGGAGTTTTTATCAGGATATGAAATATGGTCCTGCGTATTTTACCTATATTACTGAGGAATTGCCCCAACTGGCGGCGGAGTTGTTCCATATCTCTATAACTCCTCAGGATCTTATGATCGCGGGATTATCCATGGGCGGCTATGGAGCTTTATACGCCGCGCTGACATATCCGGAACGTTTCTACGGGGTCGGTTGTTTTTCCAGCGCCTTTGATCTGCGTTCCTTTGTAGAAGATGACGAAATTGCCACGAGGAAGGAATTACAGGGCTGGAACAATGATCGGAAAGGTATATTTGGTGAACCACCGGTATGTCCCCAATCACGGGATCTTTTTGATCTTGCCCTTAAAAACGCAAAAAAATCAAAAACACCGCGGCTATTTATGACTTGCGGGACTGAGGATTTTCTCTACCAGTCAAATATTGCTATGCGGGATCTTTTGTCCGCCAATTCGTATGATCTGTGTTATGAGGAATGGTCAGGAATTCACGAATGGGGGTTCTGGGATCTTTCTATCCAAAAAATGTTGAGCTTTTTTTTACCATAAATTTATATCGAAAGGAACAATCATGGCAAATTATCCAAAAACAATGAAAGCCCTTGTCGCATACAGCAAGACCGATTACCGACTTGAAAGCGCGTATCCTTCGCCGGAATGCGGCGATGATGATATCATTATCAAAACGGAAGCCTGCGGAATTTGCGCAGGTGACCTTAAGTGTCAGCACGGGGCGGCGATGTTCTGGGGTGACGAGGTTCAGCCGTCCTGGGTCAAGCCGCCTTTTATTCCTGGGCACGAGTTTTTAGGCCGCATCGTGGATATGGGCAAAAATGTGACGGGCCGGAAGATCGGCGATCGGGTTACCGCCGACCAGATTGTGCCCTGCGGCGAGTGCCGCTTTTGCAAAAGCGGCAGATACTGGATGTGCCAGCCCCATAATATTTTTGGTTTTCAGACCGCGAATAATGGCGGTATGGCGGAGTATGTGCGATACCCCAAGACCGCAGTGATTTATCAGGTTCCGGAGGATCTGCCCCTGGAAAAAGCCCTGTTGATTGAGCCTTACGGCTGTTCAAAACACGCTGTTGACCGGGGGAATATCCAGTGCGAAGACATCGTGGTGATCTCCGGCGCGGGGACCCTCGGCCTTGGGATGGTCACCTATGCCGCGCTCAAACATCCCAAGGCGCTGGTTTCATTGGACATGGATGATAAGCGCCTTGCCAAGGCCAAAGAATTCGGCGCCACCCATATCTTTAATCCTGGTAAATGCGATATTCAAAAAGAGATTGAAGCCATGACGGAGGGGTACGGTTGTGATGTTTATATTGAGGCCACCGGCCACCCCTCAAGCGTCATTCAAGGGCTGGCCTTAATCCGCAAACTCGGAACCTTTGTCGAATTCAGCGTTTTTGGCGCTCCCACCACCGTTGACTGGTCAATTATTGGCGACAGAAAAGAGTTGGATATCTACGGTTCCCATCTCAGTCCCTACTGTTTCCCCTTCGTAATAGACGGTATCGCCTCGGGCGATCTCAAGACCGACGGCCTTATCAGGACAATGTTCAAACTGGAGGAATGGGAAAAAGGGTTTGAATACGCCACTGGAAAATACGGCGACCTCAAAGTGGCGCTTTTCCCATGAGGAGGGACACATATCTTTTGGGTCTGGATAACGGTGGGACCCTCATCAAGGCCGCTCTTTTTACCCTTAGCGGCAAAGAAGTCGCGGACGCCTCCCGTTCTACCGAAATTATTACCCCCCAATCGGGCTGGACGGAACGGGACATGGAGACCCTTTGGGAACAAAACGCCGCCTGTGTTCAGGAAGTTATTGCCCGTGCGGGGATCAAGGCGGATGCTATTGCCGGCGTTGCCGTGTGCGGACACGGCAAAGGTTTATACGCCTGGGGAAAAGATGGGAAACCCGCGTACAATGGTATTATTTCCACGGATAATCGGGGGTGGAAGTTTCCCGAGACGTGGAAAAGTGAGGGAACCCACGCCTTGCTTTACAACAGGCTATGCCAACAGTTCATGGCCTGCCAGCAGGTGTCTCTGCTGGCGTGGCTACGTGAAAATGACAGAAAAACCTATGATACTATCAAGTGGGCTTTTTCCGTGACCGATTACATCCGTTTTAGATTAACCGGTGAGGCGGCAAGCGAAGCGACAAATATCTCCGGTTCAGGCCTGATGAATGTCCGGGATGTACGGATCGATGCCGATATCCTTACCTCGCTGGGCATTCCCGAAGTTTACGAAATGATACCGCCCCTTTGTTATTCAAGCGACCATTGCGGGATCATCACCAAAGAGGCGGCGGAAAAAACCGGGCTTGTCAAGGGAACCCCGGTAGCCGGCGGGATGTTCGACATTGATTCCTGCGCTATCGCCATGTCCGTTACTAAACCGGAAGACTTTTGTACGATTACCGGTACCTGGACTATCAATGAGTTTATTTCGAAAAGGCCCATCACCGGTACCAAAATAGCCATGAATTCCCTCTATGCCATTCCCGGTTTTTTCCTGATTGAAGAATCAAGTTCTACGGGCGCGGGTAATCTTGAGTGGGTAATCAACAACTGCTTTCATAATGAACTACCCCTCACGGGAAAAAAGGATTATGCGTATTTTGACAACATGGCGGCTTGTGTTCCCGTCGATTCCTGTGATGTGTATTTCCTCCCGTTTTTGCAGGGCTCTAACCGGCACCCCCTTGCCAAGGCGAGTTTTATCGGGCTTACGAGTTTTCATACCCGTGCGCACCTCGTGCGTTCGGTTTACGAGGGCGTTGTCTATTCGGCAAAGACCCATATCGACAAGCTCCTGTCGGTACGGGAAAAACCGGCGGCGGTCCGTATGGCTGGGGGCGCGGCAAATTCAGCGCTTTGGGTACAAATGTTTGCAGACATTCTGGAATTACCCATCGAAACGGTCACCGGAGTAAAGGAACTAGGCGCTTTAGGTTCCGCGATGGCCGCCGCTGTAGCGGCGGGTATCTACAAAGATTATACCGAGGCGGCGGCGGCCATGGTCCGCATTGCAAGTCCCGTATATCCTGAAGTAAAAATGTGTCTTAAGTACCAACCAAAATATGAAAAATACACAAAGGTCTGCGACGCGCTGGATAAAGTTTGGAACTGTTTTGAGGTATAAATGGCTGAATACAAGTTAGGGCTTTATGAAAAGGCCGTGCCGAATACACTCCCCCTGTCTGAAAAACTTAAAGCGGCCAAAGAGGCGGGCTTTGATTTCATGGAGCTCTCTATAGACGAGACTGATGAAAAACTTTCCCGCCTTGACTGGCCTCTTTCCGAAACAGACAAGGTACGTCATCTTATAGAAGATACAGGGCTTCCGGTATATTCGATCTGTCTGAGCGGTCACCGGCGTTTCCCTTTAGGTGACCCGGATAAGGCCGCCCGGAAGCGCGGGCTTGAAATTATAGAAAAAGCCATAACCCTCGCTGCCCGCCTCGGCGTCCGAATAATTCAGCTTGCCGGTTACGATGTCTACTATACAGAAGGCAGCGAGACAACCCGCGCCTTTTTCGCGGAAAACCTTGCCCGCTCTGTGGAAATGGCCGCCAGCACTTCGGTACTGTTGGCTTTTGAGACCATGGAAACGCCATTTCTCAACACCGTTGAAAAGGCTATGTGTTGGGTGAATACAATTGCCTCGCCATACCTTGCTATCTATCCCGACCTGGGTAATATCACCTGCGCGTTTAATGGCGACAGTGAACTGGTTGCCGCCGACCTGGAAAGCGGGCGGGGCCATATAGCCGCTATGCATCTTAAGGAAACAAAACCGGGCGTATTTAGGGAGGTTCCCTACGGAGATGGTCATGTGGACTTTAAGTCCGGGATAAAAACCGCATGGGCCCTTGGGGTACGCTTTTTTACCAGCGAATTCTGGTGGACGAAAAATGCAGGTGATACCTGGCCTGCGCTCCTTCGGGAAAACGGGGCTTTTCTTCGCAAAAGGTTCCCTGGTATCTGCCCATGACGAAACGATGTTGTGTAAGCAAGCGGCTTTATGGATCGACCGCGGCCTAGTACCTTATTATACAATATCTGTGCCCATGGGAGGGGTATTAACGATGAGAAGGAAAAGCAATCGTGTACATGTAACGAAGAAAGAAGAAAAGTGGTTAGAGGAGATTGTATGGAAAGGAGTACATCCGGCATGACAAGTTACTCGAGTCCATATTCTGCTTTTGCTGAATGAGAAAGAGGAGGGGAAGTCTATCAAAGTACCGGAGCAACGGGAAATACCACCTATACCGGCAAAAGTAACCGGGGAAATAGAGGTAAAGATTATCACGTTACGTTGCAGTGATCCGCTGTAGCCTGAACCGATGAACGAACAGCATAGTAAGCGTGAAGACAACGAATATGTCCGCAAAGGGGATGTGCAGTATTTTTAGGTTTGTTGAGCCATGAGGGGGAGGCAAGCAGAGGGGACCAATTATTTTATTAATTTTTCTGAGGTTTTTAGTATTTTATATTTTCCAATATATACATTATACTTTTCACTTACATTCCTGCATTGCTGTTTATATTCCCCTTTTAAATTATCGTGAAATATTATTCCATTTATACCGCCAATAATACTTTCGATACATT
>JAITJS010000033.1 GCA_031278815.1 Treponema sp. | reverse complement strand
GCCAGAACGGCATTCAAAAATCCCCGGCACTGCACTTCATCTCCGGGCTCACCCATAATTTTGAGGAACAGATAATCATTCAGGGGGTTAAAACGTTCCATAGGGGAAACGTATCCTCTCAATGTCGCAGATCAGTTTATACTCAATGGAATCCACCAGCGCGGCCCGGCTGGCGTCGATGATATCTTCCGAAACCCCGACGGTGCTCCAGGTATTTACCCCGTCAGTGGATTCGATAAGCACCCGGACTTTGGCAGCAGTGGCGTCTTTGCCGTCAATCACCCGGACTTTGTAATCCGAAAGCCGAACCTGTTCCAGTTCAGGGTAAAAATGCTTCAAGGCCCGGCGGAGCGCGCCGTCCAAGGCGTGGACCGGCCCGTCCCCTTCTGCCGCGGCGATCTCATACTGGCCCTCCACCAATACCTTGGCCCAGGCGTGAGAACAGGCCAGAGCCCCGCCGCTGGGATGCTCGCTCACCACCCGATAGGCTTCGATCTTGAACAGCGGCTGGTATTTACCCAGTTCCTGGCGAACCAGAAGCTCAAAACTCGCGTCCGCTCCCTCAAATTGCCAGCCTTCTGCTTCCAGAATCTTGAGTCGTAAGGCCAAAGCCGCGGTTACCGGGTCTTCCTTCGTAATGGCGGGGTCTATTTTCCGGGCCCGCTCGGCAATGGCGGATCTGCCTCCCACCTCGCTCATCAGAAAATGCCGATCATTCCCCACTAAAGCCGGATCGATGTGCTCAAAAGAACGGCGCACTTTGAGGATCCCGTCAGCGTGCATCCCCGCCTTATGGGAAAAGGCATGAGCCCCCACGTAAGGCATAGTATCAGGAACCGCTACATTGGCAATCTCCGCCACTCGGTGGCTCAACTCAAAAAGCCGCTCCAGTTTCCCCCTAGGAAGACAGGAAAGGCCCAATTTCAGGGCAATGCTGGGGATCACCGCAGCAAGGCTGGTGTTACCACACCGCTCCCCAAAACCCAGGAGGGTTCCCTGCACATGACGGCATCCGGCCTGCACCGCGGTAAGGGAACAGGCGCTGGCCATATCCGCGTCATTATGGGCATGGATACCCACCAGTGGAGCAGTTTTTGCCGCAGCTACCAGATCCAGGGCTGCGGCGGTCCCCCGGGCAATACAATCGGGAAAATTCCCCCCATTGGTATCGCAGAGCACGAGCCTATCCGCTCCTGCTTCCAGGGCATCCTGGAGGGTCATGAGAGCATATTCAGGATTAGCCAGCCAGCCGTCAAAGAAGTGTTCCGCGTCGTAGATCACGGTCCGGCCTTTTCCCTTGAGAAAAGCCAGGGTTTCCCCAATCATGGCCCGGTTCTCCTCCAAGCTCACCCCCAACACCTCGGTTACCTGGAGATCCCAGCTTTTCCCAAAGATCACCACCGTTTCAGTGGCCGCATCCAAGAGGCTCTGCAAGTGGGGATCCGCTTCCGGGGAGATGCCCTTTTTCCGGGTCGAACCAAAGGCGCAAAGACGGGCATGCTCTAGGGTAAGCCCTGCGGCGAGGCGGAAGAATTCCATATCCTTAGGGTTACTCCCGGGATTCCCCGCTTCAATCCAGGTAATCCCCAGTTCATCTAAAGCTTGCGCCAGGGAGAGTTTATCCTGTACGGAAAAGCTGATCCCCTGTCCTTGAGCGCCGTCTCTGAGCGTAGTGTCTAATAATTCAACCTTGATGGTTTCTTCATGCTGCACGATTCCTGTTCTCCTGATACGCCGGACACAATCGGCTTTATGAGATTAGTCCTTGATATTGTACTTTCTGCGGAATCGTTCAATGCGGCCTGCGGTATCCACCAGTTTTTGTTTACCCGTAAAGAAGGGATGACAGGCGGAACAAATTTCGATCTTGAGGTCCTTAGCCGTAGAACGGGTCTCGATTATATTCCCGCACGCGCAGGTAACCTTGGTCGGTGCATATTTAGGATGAATTTTTGCTTTCATATCCTATCCTTACAAAGATTTCAATCTATACCGGCAATACCGGTATTCATAGATTTGAGGAACGCTTCATTATTCTTGCTTTTCTTCATCCTGTCAACCAGCAATTCGATGATCTCCATGTCTTCCATGGGGTTGATGACCTTGCGGAGTATCCAGATTTTCTGCAGTTCCTCGTCGGACAAAAGCAATTCCTCTTTCCGCGTCCCAGACTTCTTGATGTTGAGGGCAGGAAAAAGCCTGCGGTCCGATAGTCGCCGGTCCAGGGTGATTTCCAGGTTACCCGTCCCTTTAAACTCCTCAAAGATAACCTCGTCCATGCGGCTTCCGGTTTCAACCAGAGCCGTAGAAATAATGGTGAGGCTTCCCCCTTCCTCGATATTCCGAGCCGCGCCAAAGAATCGCTTGGGCTTGTGCAGGGCATTGGAATCCACCCCCCCTGAAAGGATCTTCCCGGAGGTCGGGATGGTCTGGTTATAGGCTCGGGCAAGCCGAGTGATAGAATCCAGCAGGATCACCACATCCTTCTTGTGTTCCACCAGACGCTTGGCCTTTTCCAAGACCATTTCCGTCACTTGTACATGCCGAGATGCCTGCTCATCAAAGGTTGAGGAAATAACCTCCGCTCGGACGGTCCGTTCCATGTCGGTAACTTCCTCGGGCCGCTCATCAATAAGCAGTACTATGAGGTACACCTCAGGGTGGTTCTTGGTGATGGCATTGGCGATCTTTTGCATCATGATGGTCTTCCCGGTTCGGGGAGGGGCCACGATGATAGCCCGCTG
>JAITJS010000028.1 GCA_031278815.1 Treponema sp. | reverse complement strand
CTTTTAAGAACTATGACATAACCGACTACACGAACGATGATATTGATGGGAATGTCAGGATAGCGGTCGAGGATGAGATTACATACCAGGCTCCCTTCCAGATTTCTCTAGGCGCGGGCTTTACCGCCGACGCTCTGGACATCAAGGGCCGGGTGGACGGTCAGTTTGCAGGTAACGCAAAAAACGATGGCTATGAGCATAACCTTGGTCCCGATATTAATGTCCACCTGTGGCCTTCCTACAACCTGGGCTTTGCCACCGCGGGTTTGGATGTGGGCTTTAATTTCATCGGCGATTCAGAGCAAAAGAGTGGTGGTACTACCACCACCACGAAAGGCGGATACAAGTTCGGTATCGGCGCCTGGCTCAAGAAGGCCTACGGCGGCGCTTCCATCAAGGGCGGCCTGGCATTGAGCATGGGTGAAGTGAATGAGAAGAAATTGGACACCGTATTCTCCCTTCCCGTCATCTTTGAATACACCTTCTAATCCCCGCTGAACTTTTCAGCTAAAAAGGGCCATGCAACGCATGGCCCTTTTTAATGCTCCCCGCTTCGTCCCCGCCGGCAATCCGGCTCCAATTTTCACCCTTTTCCGCTCAGACTAAAGCAGCGCACAGCCAGACCCCATATAGAGACGGAGGCTCTTATGGAGAACAACCAATCCCTCATCTCTCCTTTGAACGATTAGGCGTTCAAATTCCTCTTCGGCGATATGCGCAATATCGCCATCCTGGAAGGGTTCCTCAAATCTATCCTGGATCTGCCCGAAGATGAATTCGACCACCTGACCATCGTAGACCCTTTCCTCACTGCAGGAAATACTTATACTGGAGTTACCGAGGGTACCGGAGGTGAAGATGGCGGTAGCGGAAGTAAAGAAGCTCAGTTGGAGCGAACGGCGGCGAATGATAGCGGACGCCCAGGAGCTATGGCGGCGGGACATGGCAGGGATGCTCCAAGGCGCACGGGAAGAGGGTGTAAAAGCAGGACGGGAAGCAACAGCCCGTAAGATGAAGGAATGGGGTGATTCTGTGGAAAAGATACACGCCATAACCGGCCTTTCCATCGAAACCATCGAAAAGCTGTAGGAAGCCGAGGCAGGCATGGCGGTAGCGGTGGTAATCCAACTCCACCCGCCGGCAACCGGACTCCCTGCCCCAGGTACTTGTCAGGGTTTCCTGGTATCATGGTATACTCACGATTACCCTGAGAGCTGGGGCAGAGTCCGACTGGAGAGGAGTATGTTGTGCAGGGTAATTCATATCAGAAGCATCGGGTAAACCATCCTATACCGGGCCGCACCATGCTGGGGGTCTTGTGCTTGCTCCTGTGGTTCAGCCCTTTCCTTGGGGCCCAAACCAACCAGGCGAGGACCCGGGGAGACCACTTAACCCTGAAGATCGCGGTGATGGGGCCGGGGGATGAACTGTATTTTTGGTGGGGACATATCGGCCTTATCATTGAAGATAGGATCACCGGTAAGGCCCGGTTCTATGATTATGGCTTGTTTTCTTTTGAGAACGACCACTTCTTTGTTAATTTTGCCTTTGGCCGGCTCCTCTACAGCTGCGGCGCATCCCCGGCAGAGACCAATATAAGGGCCTACATCAGAGCTAACCGGGATGTAACCATCTATACCCTGGATCTGCCTCCTGAAACACGAGCGGAAATCCAGGGCTTTGCGGAAACCAACATCCTCCCGGAAAACCGGGATTATTATTACCACCATTTCCGGGATAACTGCGCCACCCGGATTCGGGACATCCTGGATCTTGCCACGGACGGGCAGTTTAAGGAACGCTTTAAGGCCGCCCCAGGCCGCTATACCCTGCGTCAGCATGTCCGCCGACATACCTGGTTCTCCCCGTTTTTTGACTGGCTCCTTAACTGCCTCATGGGACAGGATATTGATACCCCCCTCACCATCTGGGAAGAGCTGTTTCTCCCCGCGGAGATAGGCAGTCGGATTGTGGATTTCCAGTACCATGACCGTGAAGGGAACCCTCGTAAGCTCGTTTCTTCGGTGGAGGTGCGTAACCGGGCGGTAAACCGTCCTGCGATTTTAGCCGCTCCTCCTCAGCAGTGGATCCGCTCCCTCCTGGTGGGTCTCTGTATTGCCGGGGCAATGGGGGTGATCCAGGGCTTGCGAAGATCCCGGCCTGCGCTGTACCGCCTGCTGGGGGGCTTGAGTCAGAGCGCTCTGGGGTTGTTCTTTGGGATTACCGGTTCTATCCTGTTCTTCATGAGCTTTTTCACCAACCATGATTATACCTACCATAACAGTAATATCCTTTTCATAAACCCCCTGCTTTTAGGGGCTATCCCCCTGGGGTTCATCCTGGCCTTTGGTAAGGAGGCCAAAAACCGCTTGTGGGCCGAACACCTATTAAAGGCTCTATGGAGCGTTATGCTTTTCGGAAGCATCCTTTCCATGGTGATTAAGCTCTTCCCCGGATTTTACCAGCAGAATCAGGTAAGCCAGGCATTGGTCCTACCCTTTGCCCTGATCTTAAGCGGGATTCCGGCATGGGTAGGCAGGCTGGTAAGCCTGGGATTTCAGAAACGATAGCCCCCGGTAGTCGGAATCAATAGAATACCCTATTCTATTTTAGAGAAGTATGCGTATATGCCAATTGGTGAAGGAGTAGTTAATGAAAACCATTATTCATGCGGATAATAGCGATTTTTTCAGGAAGTTAATGAAAGTATTTCTGGTGGAACAGGGATTTCTAGGATCCTGTTTTTCTCATGGAGCCGATGCTCTAGAAGCGATTAACCAGGGGGATGTTTCGGTAGTCATTACCGGCCTGTCCCTTGCCGATATGGACGGGAAGGAGTTTATTAAGCGTATCTATGCTTCTTCCTATACAGGGCCCATTATCGTCCTCACCTCAAATAACCTGGAAGCGGAACAGCAAGCGCTACAGTACAAAGGGGTCACAACCTGTATCTCCAAATCAGAAGCATGGCAGGAACAACTCTTGCCCTATCTGACCAATGAGTAAACCGATGGAGTAGGCTCGTAACACCCTGATGGGGATCCCCTGGGTTTTACAAGAGGCTCACCGGGTCTACATCAACCTCCAGATATACCCGGCTATCTTTACCGGTTTCATAGCGGTTGAGCATGGTCCGGGCTGCCTCGTGGAGACCCCGCATCGAAGTGCCCCGTAAGATAAGCTGCCGGCGGTAATACCCCCCGATAATACCAATAGGACATTCGGCAGGACCTAACATATCCGCATGGGCAGGAAGTACGAGAGCGGAAAGGGTGGCGAGGTTCTCAATGGCCTGGTCTGCCCTGCCCGCTTCCTTGGACCGGACCGTGAAACGGATAAGCCTGGTATAGGGAGGGAAGCCCAAGATCTGCCGTTGGGCCAATTCCGCGGCATAGAAGCCTTCCAAATCCAGGGTGCAGGCGCGGATGATCACCGGGTCGTGGGGCCGCAGGGTCTGGACGATGACCTTACCATCCGGGAAGTACCGCCCTGCCCGGCCTGCAACTTGGACAATCAGGGAAAAAGTCCGTTCCACAGCCCGGAAATCGGGAAGGTGGAGACCGGTATCCGCCGAGATTATCCCTACCAGACGGACCGAGGGAAAATTAAGTCCCTTGGCAACCATCTGGGTCCCTAGGAGTATGTCGAAGCCCCCGGCTTTGAACAGGGCTAAGGTTTCCTGCAGGCTCCCCTTCCGGCTGGTGGTATCTGCATCAGCCCGATAAATCCGCAAGTCCGGGAAGGTCCGGCGGACCTCCTCTTCAATAAGCTCGGTACCAAAACCGGTATACCCCGCTTCCAAGGAACCGCACTGAGGACAGGCCTTGGGAGGGACGATCTGGTACCCGCAGTAATGGCAGATCGCCCGGCCTTTACTTTTGTGGTAGGTGAGGGATACCGAGCAATGCCGGCAGGTGAGTTCATAGCCGCACGCCTGGCAATGATAGAAATAGGCGAAGCCCCGGCGGTTTAAAAAGAGGATGCTTTGCCTCCCCAGTTGGGCGGTTTTACGGATTTCTTCTTTTAGTTCCTTGGTGAGGCAGCCTTGGGTATGGGCAAGGTTCACGGCTGCTACTGCCGGAAGGCTTCCCCCGGAAAGCCGGCGGGTCAAGGTCAGCCGCTGGATGGTCCCTTCCTCCATGAGCTTCCACGCCTCTAGCGAAGGGGTGGCAGAGCCCAGCACAAGGCAGGAGCCGGTAATGGAACAGCGGTGCATGGCCACTTGCCGGGCATGGTACCGGGGGGTGTTTCCTGATTTGTATGAACCATCCTGTTCTTCATCAATGATCATAAGCCCCAAGTTTCGCACCGGTGCAAACACCGCGCTCCGGGGTCCTACCACGATGCGGATATCCCCAGTCTGGATCCGCACCCATTCGGTAAGCCGTGCACTGGGGCTCATACCTGAATGGAGGGTGGTGGCGATTGGGCCGAAACGGCGCCTCATGGCTTCTACGGTCTGATAGGTCAGGGAAATTTCCGGTACCAGGTAGATCACCGAATTTCCCGCGTTGAGGACCTGCTCTGCAGCCCGCAGGAATACCTCAGTTTTTCCTGATCCGGTGATGCCGTACAAGTACAAGAGCCGGGAGCGGGGAGGCGCTGAAGGAACGGGCTTGAGGGCAGCTGCCGAAAGGGATGCAAGGATACCTTCCAAGGCAGCGTGCTGTTCTGAGGAAAGTTCCGGGAGCCCTTGGGCTATTTCATCTTCAGGATCCGCAAAGGTGGAATAGGCTCCGGTCCGCCGACCTGAAGGAATCATCGTAGCCAGGGCTTGACCGAGACTACAAAGGTAGTACCCGGCGATCCATTCCGCCAAGGCCAGGTCTTGGCGGTCGAATAGAGGTGTAGGGTCTACCGCCCGACGTACTGCTTTAATCGCTACCGTAGCTAAACCCTGGGGAGCTTCAGCCCGTTCCCCGATGACATACCCCAGGTACTCCCGCCTGCCGAAGGGGGCCATGACCCGCTTACCAAAGGCGGATGCCCCCTTTGGGTCTATATGGTAGGTGAATACCTGGTGCAGGGGGAGATCAAAGACCACATCCACATAGCGGTCAGGGGGTACTACGGTCATTATGGTTCTCTGGTATCCAAAGCAGCCAACTGGTCCCGGAGGATTTTTAAGTCTTCCCAGACCGCCCTTTTGAGGGATACATCCCGTAAGAGCGCGCTGGGATGGTAGGTTCCCAGGAGGGGAAAACCCTGGTATGTGGTGAGCTGTCCCCGGGCCCTCCCGATACCTGCATCGGTATGGAGCAAAGCCTGAAGCGCCACCCTGCCTAGGCAGAAGATCATCCGAGGTTTAAGCAGGGCAAGCTGCCGGTTCAGGAAGCGGGCGCAGGCTGCGATTTCCTCAGGCAGGGGATCCCGGTTATGCGGAGGCCGACATTTTACCACATTGGCAATGAAGCAGTTCCTTTCCCGGGATAGGTCCACGGATGCAAGCATACGGTCCAAAAGCTGCCCTGCTTTTCCCACAAACGGCCGGCCCGAGGTGTCCTCATCCGCGCCAGGACCTTCTCCAATGACCAGCACCAAAGGCCGGGCCACCCCTTCTCCGGGAACGGTCTTGATTCGGTGGGTATGCAGAGGACAATCCCGGCAATGCTGGATTTCCGCTTCCAAAGCTTCCAGGGAATCAGCCCGAAGGGGCAGGGCTGCATGGTCGGCTTCCACGGAGCGGGGCTCTCGGAAATCATCGGTAAAGGTATATGCCTTTTGGGAATAGGTATAGCCATCCCGCAGGTAATCTCCGGCAAGGTCGAGAAACCGGGCTAGGGAAGCCTTTTGTTCAGCCTTCAAGGGTCTTTGCCTGCGGCCTTTCGTATCGAACGTTTCATAGGGATTCATCTACACTGCCACCTATACCCCACCCCACAAGCCGTCCCAAGATCCTTGAGGGTTTTGAGCAACGATGGATCTATAAATTCCATCCCAGTTTTTGTATTTCCTTGACAAATTCATCCATATCCTCAAAATGCCGATACACCGAAGCGAAACGGATATAAGCCACCTTATCCAGAGTACTGAGCTTTTCCAATACCAAATCCCCAATAACTGCGGTTTCAATTTCGTGGGTTACCTTGCCGAGCATGGCTGCGGCATCTTCGATTTCGTTGATCAGTCGTTCGATACTCATCTGGGAGACCGGCCGTTTTTCCAAGGCCCGCTGGACCCCTTTTTCGATTTTCCGCCGATCAAAAGGTTCTCGGCGGGAGTCCCGTTTGATCACCATGAACTGCTTTTCTTCAATCCGCTCATAACTGGTAAACCGGAGCCCACAACGGTTACATTCCCGACGGCGACGCACTGCTTCGCCGTTGGCTAGGGTCCGGGATTCAATTACCTTATCATCAAAAGTACCGCAATGGGGACAGCGCATATTCCACCTTAACCGCTCTTGCCTTACTATAACCCGCTTAGGGCCGTGGTGCAAGGCCGCGCCTTGCCTTATTGACAGGGCGCCTCTCATGAGTTACAGTGTTCCATAGTATGCAACCGCGCGAGGGTGGTGAAATTGGTAGACACGCCAGACTTAGGATCTGGTGCCTTTGGCATAAGGGTTCAAGTCCCTTTCCTCGCAAGTCCTTATAGTATACTAAATTAGCCTGACCGAAAACGGAAGGCATATCACGCTAAAGCCAAAACTGATACAAAAACTGATACTTTTTTGGCAAAGGAGATGGTATGCGTCATCCGTTTACATTATATAAAGAAAAGACAAAATCCGGTCTTGTTTGGTATATCCGTTTTTGGGATGAGGCTACGGGAAGGTATGCACTGAGCAGGTCTACCGGCATCCTGGTTGAGGGAAAACGGGAGCGACGGCGAGAAGCCGAAGAGAAAGCCCGGTCGATGCTTC
The DNA here is from genome assembly GCA_031278815.1 of Treponema sp. GTDB lineage: Bacteria > Spirochaetota > Spirochaetia > Treponematales > Breznakiellaceae > JAIRLU01. The sequence continues at coordinate 1,233 of JAITJS010000028.1, read as the reverse complement.
CTACCATCCGGTTTAATCCACAAACTGCTGATAAGTCTTTTGTCCAGTATGTAGCTGATTTCTGGCTTCCCGATTCTCCCTATGTACGGGAATGTGCACTGATAAAGAAAAAGCCCTTATCCGCAAAATATATCAAGCTTAATCATGAGGATGTGAAGCGGCATATTGAGCCCTTCTCCGGCTTCCAGAGGATTACCCTGCGAACCCTTACTGCAGGAATAATTCGGGATTGGATGGGGTGGGCAGCCGGGAGAGGGCTCTCAGGACGCCGGATTAATACCGTCCTCCAATCAATGCGGGGTGCAGTCCGATATGCAGTGAGCCGAGAAGAATTAAAGCAGGACCCCTTTAGAACGGTCAAAGATGCTGCGGATACACCAAAAGAAAAGGGCATTCTCTCTCTTGATGAGGTATCCCGGCTCATCCATACCCCGATTACTGAACCCCGGGCACGGCTTGCGACTCTCCTGGGTCTGCTTTGCGGGATGCGAAGGGGGGAAGTCCGGGGCCTCCAATGGGGAGATATAGGAGGAGGACTTATCAGGATATGCCATAACTGGCAAGATGAGGAAGGGATTAAGGCGCCTAAATGGGGGAGCGGCAGAATCGTACCAATACCGGCCTGCATTGATACGGTATTAGAAGAGGTTCGCAATACAGCGATGCATCCAAGGCAGGATCCTTTTGTCTTTGCAAGCCTGAGTTCTGGAAAGCCCTTGGGGAATCATTTTTTCAGGTATTCCCTGGAACGGGAACTCAGGGTTATAGGGATAGGGGTGGAGGAACAAAAACACCGGAACATCACCTTTCACAGCTTGCGGCATACCTTTGTAACCCTGGGAAGGCTGGCGGGTATTACAGACTTGGAGATACAGACTCTTGCCGGACATAAGAGCGGAGCCATGATGGACCACTATAGCCATGCAGGACAGGTCTTAGACTTCGCCTCGGCCCGAGAAAAGTTGGAAAAGGCTATAGGATGTTGTTTGTTTTAATCGTTCAAATCCACGCACCCGCGCGAGGTGCGACCCTACCCTGCTTCCTCTACCATGCCCCAGGCAGGGCCAGATTAGGCCCACTTCTTGCTGGCAGTTCGACCAGCTTGCCACATCCCTCACCAGGCCCGCAGCTGTTCCGGCTCCTCTATCCGCACCGTATCCCCCGATTGCTCGATTACATACAGCCCCTCCCGTAATGCCGCACGCCGTACCGCTTCACTCATAATCGCCCCCG
>JAITJS010000008.1 GCA_031278815.1 Treponema sp. | reverse complement strand
CCGGGTTGCGATATTTCACCGGCCACGCCGCTTGAAAATATCAGAACGATGATGAATGCCGCCCGGTCTTATACGAAGTATACATATCAGTAGTTACCTAAATCTTCACCAAAATTATAACTACAAAAGACTCGCATATTTCCCGCCGCCATGTCCTCCACAAGACTTAAGCTTAAACGCCTCGCCGTACCGTACCAAATCCCTCATCTTTTCTTCTCCATGTGACAACTTTAAACTAGGACGCGACAGGCTCACTGTTCACCGTTAATTGTTAATAGCTCAATAAATGCCGATAAAAAGACATAATTCCATGTATTTTTGCATGTTTTTTACGGGAACCGGGCGGTTAGATGCCGTGCGCTTGTCCATCAGATTCAGGTATAGGACGTCACTTTTGGCGCTCCTCCTCTTGCTTTTTGCCGGATCCGTTAACGTATGTGCAGGCGGCGGAAAACAGGCAATTCCGGAACTGGAAACGGCGGACGCCATGATACCATACTACAAATGAGCCGGGAGCTTACCTCTATAAACGCGGCCCGCCAGTCGGATACAGAACGGTTCATCGCAAACATTGAGGAAGTAGCGCGGTTTACGGTAAACAGGCGCGAGCTTGACCGTATTTTGCGAAAACAGTTCATCCATCAATGAGCGGCCTCCACAACCCACCGGCGCACCTTAAACTCAGTACCGTACTGCTTTTCTAGTCTTTCCTGGCCCCGGCTCTTGATATGACGTAAGACAACACTCTCTAAAGCCGGTTCCCCGCAGTAACCTTTGTCAAGGTATAAATGCTCGGGAGTTTCAAAACTATCAGGCTGCTCAACCTAAAAAGAATCCACCACCGCTTCACGCTGGGATACATCAGGGTGATTGACCCCGGTTATCACCAGCGCCACCCCCGCCCCACCCACCAGCAGCTGCCGGTTACTTCCTGGTTTTTCCCCACCGTTTCCTGCGCCAAAGGCGCTTTACTCATACAACCGTCCACACTCAGCCAAGTCCATTCGATGCCCTTCACTTCAGCATAGGTTTCCAGCCTAGCAACCCAAAGCCCAGGGAAGAACGCTGTTAGTCTCTTTATTTGGGGGGGAAATGAGGAACTGCTATTCAGGAACTACCAACGCCTCAGAAAATCGCGGTAGAAAAATAGCGCCCGCTTCCTGGACGAAAAGGATATTGACTTCCCTAGGAAGAGTGTATTATATTATCTCAATTTTTGGAGGTGATCTACAATGTATGATAAGGGAAAAATCGGCTAACGATCAGTGAACGTAATGCATTATTTTACAATGAATTAACTTCCCTTGGCTTGGTACCCAGATTCTTCCATCATACTTTGTGGATCACCACCCAATTTTTATAGTTCGTATACACCAAAGTAGATCCTGAAAATCCTTAAGGAGTATCCTATGACGATTGATTTCGCCACATCCGCACTACTTGCCATTGATGTGCAAAATGATTTCTGTCCCGCCTATACCGCGGTTTCCGGGGAAAACCGGCCTCCCGGAGCCTTGGCGGTTACTAAGGGGGAGGAGGTAATCCCTCCCCTTAATGCCCTCGGGGAAGGATTGGTCCATGCTGGGGCCCGGCTGATTGCCACTCAGGATTGGCACCCTCCTGGGCATGTTTCCTTTGCCTCAGCCCACCCGGGGAAGCAAGCCGGGGATATCCTGGACCTGCCGGGGGTAGGCTCTCAGGTCTTGTGGCCGGATCACGGGGTACAAGGGAGCCTAGGGGCCGCCTTCCACGACCGGTTCAATCTCCACAGGGCAAGCCTCATACTGCGTAAGGGGTTTCGTCAGAACCTGGACTCGTATTCGGCTTTTTTTGAGAATGACCGAAAAACCCCTACGGGCCTTGACGGTTTCTTACGGGGACTTGCCATCACCACCCTGATAGTAGGAGGGCTTGCCACGGATTATTGCGTCCTCTATAGTGTCCTGGATGCGGTCTACCTTGGTTATGAGACCCTGGTTGTGGTTGATGCGGTCCGTGGGGTGGGTTATCCTGAAGGCTCGGTGGAACGGGCTTTCCAGGCCATGGAGGAGGCGGGAGTTAGCTTAGTAGATGCAAAGGAGATAGGGAGAAACCTATGACCTCATCAGCCCTCTTTAGCGACTTTTATGCCCTTACTATGGCCCAAGGGTATTGGAAAAATAATATGAATCGGAATGCGGTCTTTGAAATGTTCTTCCGTCGCCAACCCTTTGAAGGGGGGTTTTCCGTATTTGCCGGCTTGGGAACCTTGCTCGATCAGCTCCAGGACTTTTCCTTTTCATCAGAGGATCTGGCCTATCTCCAAGGCCTGGGGCTTTTTGAAGAACCCTTCCTTACGTATCTTCAAGACTTCCGATTTACCGGCTCTGTATGGGCGATGGATGAAGGGACGGTGATCTTCCCCCAGGAACCTTTAATCCGCATCAAGGGAAGACTCGTCGAATGTCAGATCATCGAAGGCATGCTCTTAAACATCATTAATTTTCAGAGCCTTATCGCCACTAAGACTGCTCGCACCGTGCTTGCCTCGGGTAATGGGGCGATCATGGAATTCGGGCTGCGCAGAGCCCAGGGCTTTGACGGCGCCATGTCTGCTTCCCGGGCGGCTTTCATTGGGGGAACGGTAGGGACTTCCAATGTACTGGCAGGCAAGGAATTTGGCATCCCCGTGATGGGAACTATGGCTCATTCCTGGGTCATGGCCCACCCCAGTGAAGAAGCGGCATTTCAAGCCTATGCAGACCTGTACCCCAAACACCCGGTGTTCCTCATCGACACCTATGATACCCTCAAGAGCGGCGTTCCCAATGCCATCAAAGTAGGGAAACGCCTTGCCGCAGAAGGGAGAAATTTCGGGGTCCGCCTGGATTCCGGAGACATGCATTACCTTTCCGTGGAGGTGCGCAGGCTCTTTGATGCTGCAGGACTCCCTAATGCCACCATTGCCGTATCCAATGATCTGGATGAAACCATCATCCAGGCCCTCACCGACCAAGGGGCTCCTATCAATAGCTGGGGGGTAGGAACCCAGATGGTAACCGGAGGGGTGGAAGCGGCCTTTACCGGGGTGTATAAGCTGACTGCCCGGGAAGACGGCCAGGGGAAGTTCCTGCCGGTGATGAAGTGTTCCGATAACCCGGACAAGACCACCACCCCTGCGGTGAAGCAGGTATGGCGGATCCAGGACTCCCAAGGTATGGCAGTAGCGGATGTGCTTAGTGTGGATGATCCGGTCAATCCAGATACCCTAGCAAAAGGGGGCAAGTACCTGTTGTGGCATACCTCCGGGGATTACCGGCATTTTACCCATACCCTGGGAGGGACTGCGGAGCCCCTCCTCAAGCTCCGCATGGAACAGGGTCGACCCCTTGCCGTAAATCCTTCTCTGGAAGAAATCCGTAACGTGGTCCGTTCCGGGCTTGCATCCTTTGATGCCAGTTACAAGCGCCTGCTCAACCCCCATATTTACAAAGTATCCATTACCGAACGGCTCCGGGACCTGAAACGGGATCTTATCAAAGCCCATCTCGGAGATCTGTGATTTTTTCAGGGCCAGGGCAAAAAAAGACCCGCCTGCTGGCGGGTCTTTTTTAGTCAGGAGTGCCATAGTTCATAGAGTCTCTCCGTGGGGGTAAACTCCGCAAGACACACAAAGAATAAACCGGTCATTATGTCGTTGTAAAAGTCGCTGTACTTCCGCCATACGGTGTCATACCCCACAGGCCGTAACGGTCTGTCCTGTATACCCCGATATTCCATCTGGACATAGTCATGCTCCGCCAGATACTCAAAGAAACGGGTAATCTCTAATATCTTGGGTTTCTTGCGTTCACATTCCTCCCGGAACACAGAACGGGAACTCCGCGTTTCTGCAGGCTGGGGATTGTAGACGTACATGCTGGGATGCTTGGCCGAGAGAAATATAGAAGATAAAGGGCATATTCGCATGAAAGGCGCCGATAAAGGCCCGGAAGTATTTGGCGATCTTGCTGCCCCAGGGCCGTTTCTCATGGACGGCGATGAGGTGATGGATGATTTCTTTCTAAATTTCTTGTCGTATGCCATGCCTTAAGCAATAGCATATATATTAATTATTTATAAAGTAGAACTACTATATCAACGTTAGTTGAATAAAAAGGACGCCGTTTTCACCGCGTCCCTGTTAGCACTGATTTCCTGTCTAGTTATGGGTATTGTTTTTCAATATCCCTTTTATATCGACCACTACATTTATATCAAATCAAAAGGCTTCAAAATTTTGTCCACTTCTACGGGCTTCCCGTTGGGGTCATCTACCGTAACCTTGGTAAAGGCCCAGCCTTCAATGCCGGCGGGATCAGCCCCCGCGGCAATGAACGGTTCGGGATTAAGGACAAAAACAATATCCTTGTCATTGGTACCCATATCCTTGGCCCATTCAAAGAGGTTGCCCTCCCCCAGGTTTACCCCGTAATGGTTCATCGCCCCATGGTAGCCGATACTGCTCCGTTTCAGCTTGACGATCTGTTCATACGAAGCAAGGGGCGTAGCTTCCCCCTGATACCGTAATTGCTCCTGTCCGAGTTTCGTACCTACCATGATCTTACCCTTATAGAAAGCGAAATTTACAGGAAGCCGATCCGGGTTAAGTCCCGCTTTAATAAAGGGAGCGGCATCAAATTCCAACATCACGTCGTAGAGAGAGCTTTCCGCATAATTTTTACTCCAGATAAACCGGACGCTACCATCCGGAGCCATCAAAGACCAGCCGCCGTTCATTGCATCCGGCGTTACTGCTTGGGGAATTTGTTTCAAAACTTTGTCAAAGGACGCAGTTGAATCTTTTCCCACCACATCCAGTTTCTCGCAAGAAACCACCGCCAGAATGAACAGGGCAAAAAGTCCTATCCCAATACGGCGCCGTGTTCTTTTCATTTTACTTACCCTCCTGTTTGCTATTTTGAGCAGCAGCCAGGGGCCGCCGCATTTTCCAGAGTTTCAGCCCGGTTCTGCTGGTCATCCCGGACAGCCTTAAACCGCTTGAGCCGTAAGGCATTAGTCAGTACCGACACCGAGGAAAGGCTCATGGCAGCAGCGGCGAATATCGGGTTTAAGAGCGGTCCGCCGAAGAGGTACAGCACGCCGGCAGCAATGGGGATGCCCAGGGTGTTGTAGCCAAAAGCCCAGAACAGGTTCTGTTTGATGATGCGGATCGTCTGTTTGCTCAAGTTGATGGCAGTGGGAACGTCTTTAAGATCGCTTCTCATAAGCACAATGTCAGCGGATTCCATCGCCACATCAGTTCCGCTCCCAATAGCGATACCTATATCCGCCTGGACCAGCGCCGGAGCATCGTTAATGCCGTCCCCTACCATCGCCACCTTCCGTCCCTCATCCTGTAACTTCTTCACCTCATTGGACTTGTCCTGGGGTAGCACTTCCGCAAGGACCCGGTCAATCCCTACCTGCTTGGCAATGGCTGCCGCGGTTTTTCGGTTGTCCCCGGTGATCATGGCAACCTCGATCCCCATCGTATGGAGGCTTTCGATAGCCGCTTTACTGGAAGGCTTTACCACATCAGCAACCGCCACAATCCCCGCGATTTCTCCGTCCAGGGCAACATACATCGGGGTTTTCCCTTCCCCGGCCAGCCGGTCGGAATCGGTTTCCAGTGCCGTAAGGGCAATGCCCCGTTCCTCCAGGAGCTTACGATTTCCAATAAGCCCCTTTACCCCGTTAATCTCCGCCTCAATACCTCTGCCGGTGATCGCTTCAAAATGGGACACCTTAAAGAGTTCCAACCCCTGTTCCTGTGCGCCTTGTACAATCGCCTGGCCCAGCGGATGTTCCGAACCCTGCTCTGCGGAAGCGGTGATACGCAAGAGGTAATCCCGTTCAATACCCTTTGAGGTAACTATGTCCGTAACCTTGGGTTTCCCTTGGGTAATGGTTCCGGTTTTGTCAAATACAATAGTTTGTATCTTATGGGTTGTTTCCAGAGCTTCCCCGCCTTTAATTAAAATACCATGCTCCGCGCCTTTTCCGGTTCCCACCATGATCGCCGTAGGCGTGGCAAGTCCCAACGCACACGGACAGGCGATGACGAGTACCGATATAAAAATAGTAAGGGCAAATTCCACTACTGATTTCCCTTCAGGTAAAGCAACAAGGCCGGTGGAAGCCGCCGTAAACCACGCAAGCCCTGCAAGCAGAGCAATGGCGCAGACGATAGGAACGAAATAGCCAGACACAATATCTGCCATCTGAGCAATCGGCGCCTTGGAACCCTGGGCATCTTCCACCAACTTGATGATTTGTGCGAGCACAGTGTCGCTACCCACTTTTTCCGCTTTGAAGCGAATGAGGCCGTTGGCGTTGATAGTAGCACTGTAGACTGGATCCCCGGCTTTCTTGTCCACAGGCATACTCTCGCCGGTGAGCATGGATTCGTCAATGGAGGTGATTCCTTCTGTTACCACGCCGTCCACGGGGATTTTTGCGCCGGGTTTGACGAGGATGATGTCTCCGGGGATCACCTCATCAATGGGGATTTCTTTTTCTACCCCTTGTTCGATGATGATCGCGGTCTTTGGGGCAAGGCCCATGAGTTTTTTAATGGCTTCGCTGGTGCGTCCCTTGGACACCGCCTCCAAAGATTTGCCCAGCAAGATGAGGGCGATGATGACGCCGGCAGTTTCAAAGTAGAGGGATTCTACCGCGCCGAAGTCGCCCCGCGCTATCTGCCACAGGTTGTAGAGGCTGTAGAGTACCGCTGATGTGGTTCCGATAGCGATAAGGGAATCCATGTTGGGGCTGCGGTGGAAAAGGTTCTTGAAGCCCACTGTGTAGAATCGGTTGCCCGCGATAATGACGGGAATGACCAGTACCAGCTCCACCAGTGCGTAGATGAGGGGAAAGTTCATGGGGGCGAGGGCTTTGGGGAAAGGCAGGGTAAACCATGTGATCATGGGAACCATGGCGATATACAGAAGGGGAAGGGCGAAGGCAACGGCAACGATGAACTTTGTCCACAGAATTTGTATGTCCCGTTCTTTGCGCAGTTTATCTTGGTCTATGGCGCCCTGCTTTGACGCATCCAGGGCTTTGTAACCGGCCTTTTCGATTGCCTCTTTTATAGCCGACAGCCGAATTATCGCCGGGTCATAGATCACGGTTGCCTTTTCCGTGGCCAGGTTTACCGTGGCCCTTTCTACGCCCGCCAGTTTACTGATGCCCTTCTCCACCCGCGCCGAGCAAGCCGCGCAGGTCATGCCACCGATGGGAATGGTAAGGGTGCTACCTTTTGCTGTATCCAAAATCTGATAGCCTATCTTGACCACCGCATCTTTGATGTGGGAAAGGGTGTGGGCATCAGCGTACTCCACAAAGAGTTTTTCGCTGGCCAGGTTCACCGAAGCGGCGCTCACCCCTTCGATCTTTCGTACCGTTTTTTCAATCCGACCTGCACAGGCAGCGCAGGTCATACCACCTACAAGTAATGTCTCGTTTTGCATTATCGGTGCTCCTTATAATTGCGGCTTTTTCAAAATCTGCTATTTAAAAAACCTCAGAAAGTTATACCTTAACTCCTTCTCCAACGGGCGAAAATGCCTTTGGCTTCCTTGAGGAAATCCTTTGAAATGGTGATGGCCGTGTTGGTTTCCGTCTTATGGGCAGGGAAAATCGGTACCGGATTGCAGCCTCCGGAACGGATCCCCACCTGACTCATGCGGAACCGGTTGCCGCAGTTCTGACACACCAACACCGACCCCTGCTGCTTGTAGAAACCCCGCCCCGAAGCATAGCACACTTGGCAGGTGTTAAAGGCCGTGCGGATCGTCCCGTCCGGCGCCTTGACCGCCAGCACCTCAAGCCTCGTCCCCTCAATATCCACGGGATAAAAGAGGGCGTTCTCGCTTATTTCCCCAAGGGGAATCACCAAGTCCTGGTTGGCAATCACCGGCTTTACCACATTCTGTCCCCGGGTTTGTGCAGACAAGACGGCGCACAGCGCCGCCAAGAGCACCATCAAAACGGTTTGCTTCTTTTTCATACCATACCCTCTCATTTCTTGCCTCCCCTAGGGTGATGCGCCGCGAGCGCTTTTAGACCTCTATGTCCCGGTTTCCCCGGGGGCCACAACAATCAGGCAGCTTCCCCTTAGGGGCTTTAAGAAACCTTTTGGCGAAAAGCAAAAGCCCCGCCAGAAACAGAATTACCGCCACGACAGCGATGATGTTTTCCATACCGTACCTCCTGAATAATCTTTCCCGTATACCACTGCATCGGGTTATGTCCTTCATTCATCCTCCGCCTTTTTCTTTCCCCGCCAGAACATGACCGCGGCTATCGCCAGAACCGGCAGGACACAGTGCCAATGGCTCAATAAAAAATCCACGTAAGCTCCTCCTTCCTTAAAGCTTGGGGTCTCCCTGGCCGCTGCCTCTCAGGGGTTTCAAGCATCCCTTGGCAGAGCGCGCAATACCCCATAAAAGCGCGAAGGCCGCGAGAACCATGATACCCGTTTCCAGAGACACCCGTATCTCCTGCGGGGGATTGTCCGAAAGACTCACCGTTGCAGAGCCAGAGCCTCCGCAGCACCCTGTGCCTTGCGCTGCGGCCTCTTCAAAATACGCCTCAGGATAGATAAGGGTCTCAAAGTCCGCCACCTCCGCCTGGATCGCCTCCATATCCAGGATATTCAAATCCTCCACCACCTTCACATACCCGTAAAATACATGGTCGGCAGTGGAAAAATCAAAGTCCTCCGTAGGCATAAGCTGTATCACATTGTCCCCGATTGCCATCTCAACCTGGGTGTAATAGGCCGGGAAGATGAGGCTGCTGTTCCCAGGATCCAGGGAGTCGTTGCTGATGGTCCACAGGGCAGGCACGGCCCTTTGCACGATGATAAGCGCCGGTTCTATGCCATCGTCCTTGAGCCGTATGCGCACCGCTTGATACCCCTCCTTGATTTCCGCTACCGCTGCCTGTTCCGTGGGAATCACCACCCCCGCCGGAACCGGACTTAAGTCAGGCTCTGCTTCCACGAGCGCCCCCGCGCCTTCGGCAAGCACGGTAATGGCACTGCGGATCATCCCCATCCAACAGGAGTAGGAGAACGTGCCCGTCCGCTCCGGGGTAAAGGTGATGACGTTCTCCCCCGGCTTGAAGCGGTGTTCGACCTGGTATTCCCGGATGATCATGCGGTTGTTGCAGCCGTTGATGCTCCCCTGAGGGGCGTTGATCGTCCATTTCACCGGTATCCCCTGTTGCACGGTGATCGCCGGATACCGCCCTCCGCTCAAGGTGGAGGTGACTATCTGGACGCCGTTCTCAATCACCGGCATAAAGCCGGTTTCAGGCCCGCCTCTCTTAGAAGATGCAGGCCGTTGAACGGCAAAGGCAGCCAGGGTACCATCAAAACTAAATCCGGAAAGCCCCCATCCATAGGTGAACATGGTCATTCCCATCACCGTTACGAGGATCGCCCCACCCTTCATCACCCTATGGGTAAATTGTGTACTAAGGACGCTGCTCAAGGCGCCGATGCCGAACATGAGAGGAACCGTCCCCATGCTGAAGAGAAACATGGAGATACCCCCGGCAATGGGGCTGCCCGTGGACAGGGCGTAGAGCTGCATGGCTTGCAGGGGGCCGCAGGGCATAAGGCCGTTGAGAAGGCCGATCATCAAGGGGCTTTTCGTGCTGGTCTTTTGCTCGTCTAGTTTCCGGGCAAAGATGTTCGGCATACGCAGCGTGAAGCGGCGCAGAGCGGGAAAGATGCCCAGCATGGTGATCCCCATGATCACCATGAAGACCCCGGCAATAAGCTGCAGGGCTCCCTGAAGGCGCCCCGATACGGTGAAGACCTGCCCCAAAGCGCCGACCATAATCCCCAAGGTGGTGTAGGAAATCACCCGCCCTGCGTTGTAGAGAATGGAAGGAAACAACACGTTCCACCGTCTCCTTTCCTGCAGGGTAGCCACAGTACCAGGAATACATTGGGAAAGATTGATTCCCCCACACATAGCAACACAATGCACCGACGTAATAAGGCCGATGACGAACAAAAGCCCATAGCCCATGCCCGCCTCGGCCAGGGGAAAGGACGAAGTCAGGGTACTCATCCCAAGGCCCCGGAGCAGCACATAGAGGGCAAGGATAATGACCAGGGTTCCGGCAATCTCGGTAGGCGAAGGGCCGCTTCGCGGCGCCGTGCGCTGCATATCCAACACCGAGTAACCGAGTTGCTCTATAGCTTGTGTAATCTCGGTAAACCGTATTACCGATTCGTCATAGGTAACGCAGGCTATCCCGGTAGTGAAAGCCACCACGGCATCCTCAATGCCCAGGGTACTCTTCAGCTTCTTTTCAATCCGGTTTTGGCAGTTTACACAGGTCATGCCACCGATACGGAACGAAGGTGACTTCAAATCCCGTTGCATATAGGCTATTCCTCCTCATGTAGGGTAAATATACCCTAGAATTATGTCTAAATTATGATTTTCGAGAAAAATTGATTTTATTGTTTGTTTTAATCCACGCGCTCATAAGAAGCACGACAGCGCTCTTACCGTGGGGTTTACTACCCTGCCGCTCTGGCGGGGATTTTTTATTCAATTTTTTGAGGCGGTTCTAAAACCACTCAGTTCGCGCAGCAAACCCTGTTACTTTCCCCCTTTTTCGAGCATACTGTTTTCATGAAGCTCTCTATTCTAGGCTCCGGTACGTCTCATGGCATTCCCGTAATAGGGTGCCCCTGCCCGGTATGCACTTCCGAGGATCCCCGGGACCAGCGTATGCGATCTTCCCTGTATATAGAAGGCCGTGCCGGGGAGCGGGTGGTGATTGATACCGGGCCGGAATTCCGACTGCAGGCCCTTCGAGCAGGGATCACCCGATTAGATGCGGTATTTTTGACCCATGCTCATGCGGATCATGTGCATGGGCTTGATGATCTACGGCCCCTTTGTCGACAAGCGTATGAAAAACCCATACCGGTGTACAGTAACCGCACGACTATAGAAGAACTCAAGGAGCGTTTCTCTTATGCCTTTATACCTACCCAGCAAGGAGGGGGAAAACCCCGAATTGCTCCCCAGGTTATCCAAAAGCCCCTGTGGATCGGTGGGCTGTGCTTTACCCCGATACCGGTAAAACACGGCATCCTGGATATCCTGGGCTGGAAAATAGCAGAAATACAGACGAAACAACCGGGAAGGGAGGCAGCTTTGGGGGAGGCCCTTTACATAACCGATACGAGCAGGGTACCGGATCCTTCCCTTGATCTCATCGGTTCCCCGCAACTGCTTATCATAGGAGGGCTGAGGGTTCGTCCCCATGAGACCCATTTCAGCTTTCAAGAAGCCCTGGATCTGGCCTTGCAGATACATAGTCTGAGGGTCTACTTAACCCATATTTGCCATGATCATTCCCACCAGGATATTGAGGCCTATTGCCGAACCTTTCAAGCTGTCCACGGTTGTAGCGGGATCACTATGGGCCCTGCCTACGACGGTCTAGACCTTGAAGTCTAGCGCCTGCCTCGCTCGCACCTGTCCTGGGCATAGCGGGGAGCATCAAAAGCGGCAGCGGAGACCCATAGACGCTTGCCCCGCCCTGGGGAACTATGCTAAATTCCCCCTATGGATAATACCCGGATTGAACGCTTGAAAGCCCTGGCCGCTCTTTTTGAGTCTAATATCGCCCAATATAAAAGTTCCCAATACGATGAAGCAAATACCCGTACCGATTTTATAGACAAATTTTTCGCCCTTCTGGATTGGGATATTGCCAATGATCAGGGATTTTCGGAAGTTTACCGGGAAGTCGTCCGTGAGGATACCATAAAAATTGAGGGAAGTCATCACGATCGTTCGATCGTGCAGGCCCCTGACTATAGTTTTAGAATTGGCGGGACGCGAAAGTATTTTGTCGAGGCGAAAAAGCCTTCCGTCAATATTAAAGACGCAGCGGATCCTGCTTTTCAAGTCCGGCGCTACGCATACACGGCAAAACTGCCCCTGTCCATTTTAACCAACTTTGTACAGTTCGCCGTGTACGATACCCGCATAAAGCCTAATAAAAATGATAATGCCGGAACAGGGAGAATATTTTATTGTACTTATCAAGAATATGAAAAGCATTTTGATTTTATTTACAATACTTTTTCAAAACCTTCCATTCTCAAAGGGAGTTTTGATAAATATATTGAAGATACCAAAAACAAAAAAGGCGCATCTGAAGTTGATGCCGAGCTATTACAGCTTGTTGAGAGCTGGCGTATAGAACTGGCGAAGAATATCGCGCTAAGAAATCCCGCACTTTCTATTTATAATTTGAATTCCGCTGTGCAAAAGATAATTGATAGAATTATTTTTCTGCGTATAGCGGAAGACAAGGGAATGGAAAGTACCAATATCCTGAAAACAATAACAAACGCGGGAAATATTTACGAAAAATTTAATGTGTTTGTCGAAAAAGCGAACATGAAATACGACTCTGGTTTATTTGATAGTGAAGACTGGTTAGTCCATCTTGCTGTAGATAACAAAGTTCTAAAAGAAATTATTGGTAATCTTTATTATCCCGAATGTCCGTATGAATTTTCCGTACTGCCTATTGAAATTTTAGGCAACATATACGAAAAGCTTTTGGGTAAAACAGTCCGGTTTAGAAATGTTAAAAATGCTCACACGGTAATAGTTGAAGAAAAACCGGAAGTACGGAAAGCGGGCGGGGTATTTTATACGCCGCAATTTATCGTGAACTTTATTGTGCAAAATACGGTTGCGGAAAAAATACAAAACAAAACACCGGATAAAATTGCGGAAATGAAAATTTGCGATCCCGCCTGTGGTTCTGGTTCCATGCTGGTCGGCGCGTACCAGTGTCTTTTATCATACCACCTTGACTATTATACCAATGAGAAAAACATTAAAAAGGCGCTGAAAAAAGGCTGTATTTTTCAGGTATCGCATAATTCGTACCGGCTGACCATTGCCGAGAAGCAGCGTATTTTGCAAAACAACCTATTCGGCGTAGACATTGACCAGCAAGCCGTTGAAGTTACCAAACTGTCATTGTATCTAAAATTATTGGAAAATGAAGGCAAAGAAGCGGCGGGGCAGTTGTTCAGTTTTTCCGATATGACCTTACTGCCGTCCCTTGAAGAAAATATAAAATGCGGAAACAGTCTTGTCGGAACAGACTTTTATAGTCAGGCAACCCTTGGTCTTACCGAAGACGAACAGATAAAAGTCAATTGTTTTGATTGGGAAAAAGAATTCTCCGCAATCTTCAAGAATGGCGGCTTTGATATTGTTCTTGGTAATCCGCCCTATTACAACATACAAACCTTGGGAGCGAAATCGCCGGTAGCCGAATATATTCAGCGCACATATACTCATATCTGGCAAGATAAGAGTGATATATTGTTTTATTTTTTGGCAAAAGCTATGCAATTATCCAAGGGAGACATAGGGTATATTTTGTCTAATGCGTTTCTGTTCTCCGATAAAGCGCAAAGGTTGCGTAACGCAATATTAAAAGACGGCAGGATTGCTAAAATAGTTAATTTTGAACAGTTTCTGGTGTTTAAGGATGCTTCTATCACTTCCGGTGTTTTTATATTCAAGAGAGACCATACAGCAATACAAGCCGCTGTTTTAAAAGAGAAGTCATGTACGGTTGATTACGTTGTTGATTTCATGAACAATGCAACGAATTATTTTTCTGTTACATTTTCTGAAAACAATGTTTTTGCGCTTATTGATAACGTAATAGACAGATTAAACAAAAAGATAGATGCAAACCATCCTTTACTGTATGATATTCTTCTGGTCGGAAAAGGCATGGAAACCGCCGCCAATGATGTTTTTATCTTTCATGATTTCCCCGCACAATTCCCGAAAAAGTACGTCAAAAAACATCTTATAGGGGAGAATATCGACAAGTATTATTTGATAGATAACCCCGATTATTTATTGTATGTCGAAGATGTTGACGATTTCAAAAGTTTACCCGTTTCAATCCAGGAATATTTAAAAAAACATAAAAAAGAATTATCCAATCGCGCCGATAAGAAACGGAGGGTAATGGCTCCCTGGTGGAATTATACCTTTGCATTGCACAAAGAATATTACCATTTACCCAAAATATGGTGTTCTTATAGAGGCAAAAGCAATGCTTTTGCTTTGGATGAAACCGCTAATTATATTGGCTTAACCAATACAACGGTAATTTTTGGAACAAACTCCCAATATTCGTTAAAATATGTATTGGCTATATTGAATTCAACGTTGTTTGCTTTTCGTTATCGTTCTATCGCAAAACAAACCGGGAGCGGCATATTTGAGTATGTTCCCAATGCGGTTGGACGATTCCCCATACCGGAAATAACCATAAAAACACAAAATGAATTTGCGCTCCTGGTTGATAAAATGCAAGAACTGAAACATAGAGAATATGTTGAACAAAACCCACAAGCGAAAAAAATAATTTCCCGGCAGATTGACGGCATTGATAGCACGATTGATAAAGCGGTGTATAAACTTTATGGTCTGACACCGAAAGAAATTGAAATGATAGAGAGGCAATAAATGGGGAAAATCAAAAAAATCTAAACTGCAAGATATGATAGAAAACCAAGATAAATATATTGCCGTGATGTCCAACTGGTCAGATAAAAAATTTTCAAAACACCTCGACGTGGTAAAACGTGTAAATTGGCTTGGCATGGAATCAGAAAAACGATACTGCCCTTGACCACCTAGAAGCCTGGGCAGCACGGAAATGTGTAGTTACGGCTGAATCGTTCAATACAAAGTTAATTTTTTAAAATTTTTACCCGTATACCCCGCATAGACATTTTAAATGCGGCGCGTCTTTCTCAAGCATCTTTCTCCTTCTTGATGGTAACCTCATTTTTTTTGTCCCATTTGCCGGCACAAAATTTCCCATATTCCGTAAGATCAGAGCTGCCGGACATATTTTTCTTGCAGGCTTCTTTGGTGGCAGCTCTCCTTGTGGCTTCCACCTTCTCCGCCGCCGCTCTTTCTGCAGCAACACGCCGCGCTGCCTCCGCCTTGGCGGCTGCATCGGCCGCCCTCGTCGCTCTTTCCGCTTCCGCCTTTTTCACAGCGATTCGCGCTGCCTCCGTTTTGGCGGCTTTTTCGGCGGCGGCCTTTTGGTCGTCCTCCTCGGCCTGTTTCCGCAGCAGCGGATCGAGGGCTTTTACCGCCTCCAGATCAATGATTCCAGCGATGCTGGTGTCGTCCCCTTTGCCCTTGGTGGCAAAGGCGTTTGCCAGGTCTTTCAACTGCCCGCAGGTGGAATCAAACCCGTCGTCGGTAAAGGTGAGCGCGATGGTCCGGTAGAGACGGTACAGGTGTTTTTCGTTTTCTTCGACGGGGTAGTTGTCGTCTACCCCGTCGCTGCATAGAAAGACGGCAGCGGGCAGCATTTCAGACGCGGGAGCGTAGCAGGTACGCGCCCCTTCCAGCGCGTCATCGTCACAGATCGAGGTGGTAACGTTGAGGTAACAGCGGTCGTCCCAGGGAACTGGCTGGGCAAACGTGCCGTCAGGGTACAGCGCGGTAAACCGGCCGTCCCCGATGTGCATGCCAAACCAGTACTCTTGGGTTATTACGGCGGCGATGAGGGTTGTCCCATAGGCGTGGTGCAAATCTTTTCCTGCCGCATAGCGTTTTTGGTATTTCTCTTCAACCTTGGCCATTTCCTCATCCGTAATGGGATTATCGGTATAATCCTTTTCGACTTTGCCGTGCCATTTCATGATGATATGCTTTACAAGGTCACGGATGTATCGTTCAAACACCTCTTTTGAAGGCCTCTGTTTCAAGCCATCAACGAATTTGATAATGGCGTCTTTTGCGGCGGTTGCGGCAAATTCCGCGCCCATCGCGCTGCGGAAACAATTGTCGTCTCCATGCCCGTCGGCCACTATAGCAAGGGCAACCGGCTCGGTGGACTTATCCTCCGGAGACGGGTAATGGAGCGAAAAATCCTCGCAGCCCTTGCCGTGTTTGGTGTGGCTTATGCCGGTTACCGTGGTGGAAAAAGATTTATACGACATATCTGTTACCAGTCTCCTTGATCGTTATCCGGCGCGACGGCGACCTCCTTGGTGAATTCCTGCAAAGCGGTGTTCAACTCCGCCTGTTTCTGCTCGTCCCCCATATCACCCCCTTGCGAATCGCTGACACCGGAACTCTTGCTTGCCACCTGGGAAGCCCGGATGCTGACAAACTTAATCATCTTTTTCAGCACCGCGGTGCTGTGCGTTTCCAGAACCGCCTCCATGCTGCCGGTAAAAGCCTTGAGCACATCCTTGTTCGCGTCATCCCCTATGGCAACCGCGACTTTTACTCCCGCCTTAAACCAGTTGTTCTCTTTAAGCTGGTCAATCCCTCTCTGCCAGTCATCGGTGGGTTCGCCGTCAGACATCAAAAAAATTGCCGGGGCAAAAGAACCGGTGGCTTCGCGCATAAAGCCCTTGGTCGATAGTTTTTCATTCAAGGCTTTGCATGCCGCGCCGAGATCGGTAACGCCGCCGGCATCCATGTAGTTCCAATAGAACTGATCGACTTCGACCGGCCCGCCGTCGGTAATCCAGCGCGCGCCGCTGGAAAACTCCAGCACCGCCACCTTGATCTGCGCGTCCGCATTTTCATCGGATACCTCTTTCAAGGCGGGAATAACCTCTTCGATCGCGGCGTTTACTGCCCCGATTTTCGATCCTTCCATACTTCCGGAAGCGTCGATTACAAAAAATAGCGTCATCGTCCTTCTGGGAATCTCTACTTTGTCTGTTAATGCCATCTTTACTCCTTATACATGGTACATTTATGTTATTTCAGCGGTGTCGGCGCCAAAATTGATTGACATGCCTTTTTTGAGCATAACGGAAGACCTCCAGGCCAGTGGGCTTACGCTCCCGCCCTCCGCTATCATCCAATTTTTATCCGACAGGTTCTTGAGTTCAAAGCCTCCGTCCGTTGTCACCGCAACTTTCCCGGTAAGGGTTTCAAAATCTTCCGAGTCCTTTTCCGTGTGGCAGGCGTACAGCTTTGTACGATGATGCACCGGAATATTATACCGCCGGGTTTTTATATAGCACAGGAACACGGCGGCCTTTTTACATTCAGGGCAGGAGTTCGCCTTCTCCGGGTCGGCAAAGTACACTCCCCCGCAGGAACATTTAAAAATTTCGCCCCGCATACGGATAAAGAGCCGCAGCCATTCCTGATCGATGATTCTCTTTGCCGGCTCGCTCATTAGTTCTTTGCTAAATGCCTTGATAAATTCCTTGCGTAGATATTCCGGCAGGAAGGGCCAGCGGCTTATCGCGCCTTTGTGAAGCCCCTGCACAGGCCGGTTGGAATCGTCCGCAGGATCGAACATGAACACGGGATTTGTCCCGTAAATCTTTTTTTCGTGGGCCGCGTCCATGCAGACCGGGCAGCCGTTCTTGCCTTCCAGGGGGTGGTTGTTGGTCCACAGCAGAAACAGCACCACCGAAAGGGAGAATCTATCCGTATAGGTATTAGGCTTCCCTTTTCCCACGACAATCTCAGGCGCCATATAGCGGGCTTTCCCGGCAATGCCGGAATTCTTGCCGTACTCCGACACGTTGTCGTTGTCGCAAATCAGGACGCCGCCGGTTTTAGGGTTGATAAAGAAGTTCCCGTCGTTCAAGTCCTGGTAGCTGTAACCCTTGTTGTGGAGGGCGCGGAACCCGGCGGTAATATGCAGCGCGGCGTTGACCATCGCGGTAACGCTGGCAAAACCCTCCTTGCCGATGAGAAACTTTGAAAAGTCCTTATACTCAGGGGGCCGCAAGTCCATGATGTAGCCGAATGCCTCGCCGTCATGCTCGGTAATGTCTTCCGGCCACAGGAACGCCTGAGTGGGCTTTCCCTTCTTGATGTTGTTTTCAAGATTCTCGTAAAACTTATCGGGATTTTTCATTTTTTTCCCCGAATACCATTTGAGGGCCTTAGGACTGCCGTCGTAGTCTACCTTGTAGACCGCGCCCTGACCGCCTTCGCCCAGCTTTTCCCCGACAACCACTTTCTTAAAGTTCTTTGTCTGAATTGAATACCCTTTGGGTAAATCCGCCATTTATTATTCCTCCTAAATAGCCTTAATAAGCGCCGCCAGACACATCGAAGCTACCGGCGACTTCAAGTTCACATTCGTCCCACACCAGGGGCAGATATAATCCGCATAACCGCCGTGATCCCGTATGCCGCCCGCGCAACCTATTTTTTCGCAACTGCACGGTACAAATCAAACACTGCCGCAGTGCGGACAGCCGGGATATTCGTCAGTGGATTCCATCCCTTCACTCCACTTCCCATATCTGGAAGGTATTATCCAATGACCCGGAGGCGATCCTACGCCCATCGGGGCTATACGCTACAGAAGCTATACAGCCGGTATCCCACATGAGCCTATGCAGTACCCGTCCGCTTCCCGCATCCCATATATTGCTGGTATTATCCCATGACCCGGAGGCGATCCTGCGCCCGTCGGGGCTATACGCTACAGAAAATATACCGCCGGTATGCCCCATGAGCGTATGCAGCACCCCCCCCACTTCCCATATCTTGATAGTCTTATCCCCTGACCCGGAGACTATTCTGCACCCGTCGGGGCTATACGCTACAGAATATACACCGCCGGTATGCCCCGTGAGTGTATGCAGTACCCGCCCGCTTCCCACTTCCCATATCTTGATGGTATTATCCAATGACCCGGAGACTATTCTGCACCCGCCGGGGCTATACGCTACAGAAGCTACACCGCCGGTATGCCCCATGAGCGTATGCAGTACCCGCCCGCTTCCCACTTTCCATATCTTGATAGTATTATCCCCTGACCCGGAGACGATCTTGCGCCCATCAGGGCTATACGCTACAGAATATACACCGCCGGTATGCCCCATGAACGTATGCAGTACCCGTGCGCTTTCCTCTTCCCATATCATGATAGTATTATCATCCCCTAACCCGGAGGCGATCCTGCGCCCGTCGGGGCTATACGCTACAGAATATGCAGTGTAGGTATGCCCCATGAGCGTATCTTCGTCCTGACCTGCCAGAGATACCGGCTGTTGATTGGACGCGCTCTGCGGGGCTGGTCGGACCGTCGGGGTTGCAGCGCCGGGCGCTACCGCAGTGCCGCAAGAGGGACAAAATCGTGCATCCCCAGGTAATGCCGCGCCACAGGCCTGACAAAACCTATTGCCGGAACCGGCTGTTTTCGCGCTGTTTTTTCCCTCTCCAAATAGCGCCGCCTCCAGCAGCTCCAGCGTATCCGCGCAGAGCGCCTTATCCAACCCCTCCTCGCGGTTCAGCCGTTCCGCCAGCTTTGCCTTTGCCTTGCCCCGTTCTCCAGCCGGAACATTTTGCAGTGCCAGGACAAAGTCCTGTTGGATGCAGGCAATAAGTGCGTTCTTCTGCGGCCTGGGTTCGCGTGCCGCCAGGTCGTCGAGCAGTGCCTTGACCCGCCGGGCATCGGATAGGGTTGCAACCCCGCCGTACCGCAAGACGATTTGTTTCAATACGTTAAGTAGATTCGCATTCATAGCACCTCCTTCTTTTCATTCCTTACCCCCTGGTTGCTCCAGGTGGAGGATCTTCATGTTGTGCATTTCCCTGTTCCGATACTCACTCCAAAGGTTCAGATGGTTCAGAAACGATTTCTTCTTCAATCCCCAATTTACCAATAGCAGGTTTTCATTTGTATTGGCTAATTCAGTTTTACGCTCATTCTTATCCCCCAGTTCTTTTTGCAAATAGGTCAAAAAGGCAGAGACTCCTACCTTTCCACATCATCGAACCTGATATTTTTATAAAGCGGCGTGAGCATTACCTTGATAAAATTCTGAGCCAGTTGAACAACCGTGTCATCCATAAAATCAAGTCCAAAAAATTAAAAGAAGAGATAACCGGCGCCATTAAGATGCAACTCACAAGGGTTGAACCTAAAATAGCTATCATTGCATTTATTTTTCGTAATTTAGCAATTGATAAAGAAGACTATAGCGAAAATACCCGCCAAACCGCCCGGTAATAACCAATACCGACATTGCGCCTTTGACAGCGTCTACTGTATCATACCAGAAATTAAAAAAGCCCATTATCCTTTCCTGTTCGATATGCTGTCCAAAGCCGGACAGCAAGATTGCCAGCCCGTATGGGCGGATTCCGTCCAACGGACGGGTATAAAAAAGCCGGAATGTAAACACTCCGGCCTTCTTTTTAAGATAAAGAGAAAAAATGTAAAAAAAATGTGAATTTCCCCTATTAGGGGGCTTGACAAGAACTATGAGCGGCCCATAATTGCTTGCTTGGGCGAGGTCTGCCCTGGGGGTCCAGGTTGTAGTGGCGTTTAGCCGTCTGTCGCTCATGACTAGTGATTTGTACCATAAAACGAAAGAAAATGCAAGAAGGGACGAACCTTTCAGCTTCGGGGCGCGTAAACTCCACGAAATCCACGAAAACTGTTCATTGGGGCTTATGTGGGGCTCCAGAGGGTTGTTTATGTCCCCGAACAGGGGGGTGGCTTCAATAATAACGTTTCAATTCCTTATCACCACTGCCGGTGAGGGGCTTTAAACCCACCGGCGGTTGTGTATCCTCCTGTTTTTCGGTATGCTTAGGAATCTATGGAAAAAATGGAAAAAATGGAGATTTTAATCTTGGGCAATGAACTGCTCCGGCAAAAAGCAGAACAGATTACCCGGATTAATGGAGAGATTGCACACGTTGCTGATACCTTACTGAATACCTTGCATCTGGGGAAAGGAGTAGGACTTGCAGGGCCCCAAGTGGGCGTGATGAAACGGATCTTCGTGGTCCACCTTGACAAAGACGTTCCCCGGGTTTTTATCAATCCGTCCTTACTGGAAACCTCCGAGGAAACCGTGAAATATGAAGAGGGTTGTCTTTCCATACCCGGGGTCTGGGTAGAGGTGATCCGGCCCAAAACGGTGCGGATCCAAGCATGGAATGAGCAAGGCCGACCCTTCACCCAAGATGCCGATGGTATCCTTGCCCGGGTGATTCTCCACGAATTCGATCACCTAGAGGGAACCCTTTTTATTGACCGCCTGTCCCCCGCAAAACGGAAGCGGATCCTCGCCAAAATCGAAAAACAGCGGCGGGTTTAGTAGGGTATGCGGATTGTATATGCAGGAAGCCCTGGTATTGCGGTCCCTGCCTTGAAAACCTTGGCGGACCTCGAACAGGCAGGAGCACATCAGATAGTGGGGATCCTCACCAACCCGGATAGCCCCCGAGGACGCCACGGAAAACGGGAGCCCACGGAATTGAGCGTCGCGGCGAGCTTGCTCTCAGAAAAACGGAAGGCTCAGGGCTTGCCTGCTTTGATGCAGCTTAAACCGGAAAAGCTTTCTGCCGAGGTCCTGGAACAGCTTGTCCGCTTAAAGCCGGATCTCCTGATTTCTTTCGCCTATGGCCATATCTTCAGTCCTCAGTTCCTAGAGCTTTTTCCTCAAGGAGGGATTAATATACATCCCAGCCTCCTCCCCCGCTACCGGGGGCCTACCCCTATTCAGGCGGCTATCCTCGCTGGAGACAAGGAAACAGGAATCACCATACAAACCTTGGCAAAGGAAATGGACGCAGGAGACATTTTGCTGCAAACGCGGTTTCTTTTGTCTGGGGAGGAAACCACCGGGGATGTAAGTGCCTTAGTGGCTCATAAGGCCGCTGCCTTGCTGATGGATCTCCTTAAGCGCCCCGGTCAAGGCCTACTCAGGGGACAGCCCCAAGCGCATGAAAAGGCGACGTTTTGCTCCCTCATACGCAAGGAAGATGGCCGTATTGACTGGTCCGCTTCCGCCGCACGTATCGCCGCCCGGATCCGGGCTTTGACGCCCTGGCCCCTCGCGTGGACCCTTCATGGGGAACAGTACCTCTTCATCCTTGAAGGCAAGCCCTTTACACAGGGAGAGCTGGGGACTGAAACAAAAGCCCCAGCTCCTTCAGGGACGGTTCTGGGCATAGACAAACAGGGGGGGATCCTGATACAAACGGGGGAAGGGGTTTTAGGGGTTACCCGGTTGCAATACCGTAGCAAAAAAGCCCTAATATGGAAGGCATTTCTAAACGGTGTCCGGAATTTCATAGGTTCATCCCTTGGTTGAGGTTGTAGCATGGTTGTAGGTAAGGAAAGGGCGTATACCATAAGGCAGATGAACTTGTTTCCCCTGAGACCGGACCTTTGGTCCGATACAAAAGGTTTTAGAAAAACCTGTCGAATAAGCAGGAAGAGGGGTTATTGATATGGGGTATATCCGCTTTGATCCACATAGGGCCACCATGCAACCGGAAGGGCCCCTGCCACCAGAAGGCTCCCCAGGATTCCGCAAGCCTCCGCAGGTATCCTTCTTTATATTCATGGCCTTCTGCCTCATTGTGTTGGTTGGATTCATCGCCCTGGCGGTCTTCTTTATCGCGGTCCAAGGCACAGAAGCTGTCAAGGTACCTGATGTGGTGGGCAAGGATGTAACTGCAGCCTTGTTGGAATTGCAGGAGAGAGAGTTATACCCCCGCCTTCAGCTCCGGTATTCTCAGTCCTCCAGTGATAAGGGGCTTATATTAGAACAGAGCCCTGCAGCAGGTTCCACCGTGAAAGCCGGGAGCCACCGGATACAGCTCGTGGTGAGTCAAGGGGTAATCATCAATAAAGTTGAAGATTATCGAGGCCGTCATGTTGATGAGGTCCGGGTGGAATTACAAATGCTCTTTACTGCGGCAAATAAAACCCTGTTATCCTTACAAGAACCCTTTATGTATGAGTATGCATCCGAAGCTCCGGGAACCATACTCCAGCAGTATCCTGAACCAGGAACCGGTATAACCGGGCCCCTGACCTTGGAATTCGTGGTTAGCCGAGGCCCGGAAAATGTTATGATACCGATACCTCAGTTCGTAGGGCTGTCCTTGAACGCTGCCTTAGCAGAAATCAGCCGGCAGGGTATCAATTGTGCCTTTTCCCTGCGGCAGGCCCTAGGGAACGAGCCGGGGGAAACCGTGGTATCCCAGGACCCCCCCGCTCAGTCTAGGGCTACGGCACAAACCCAGGTGGTCCTCACGGTTACTACTCCCCGGGTACTGGGGAACGACGAGGTCTTTGCCCTCTTCATCTATAGCATACCCAGAAATCCTTATCCCCTTCCGGTACACTTGGAAAGCCTGCTTCCCTCTGGAGAGCGGCGCAGCCTCCTTGCGGTGAACTACCAGGGCGGGGAATTCACCGTTCCTTACCGGCTCCCGACGGGTTCTGTGCTTATACTTTCCATGCTCAATCGGGAAATACATCGAGAAACGGTCATTTCCCGAGCCCCGATGGTAGAGGTCCCGTTGCAGTGGTGAGTTTTGGTCCCCTATACGGGAAAAGGCGTGGTTCTGCTCAAGACCTGGGCAACCGGGAGGTGTTCCCGCTGGAGGAGATCCGGATCCTGCTCCAGCATGGCAAAGGCATCAAGCCTTGCCTGTTCCAGTAACGGGGCATCCCGGATTGGATCAGCCATCCCCAGCGGAAGGTAGCCTGACTGTTCGGTTCCGGTAATATGCCCGGGCCCCCGCAGTTTAAGGTCTTCTTCTGCAATAACAAAGCCGTCGGTGTTTTCCAGCATCACCTTGAGCCGGGCTTTCCCTTCATCGGTGAGGACCGTAGCAGGCTGCGCCGAGGTATCCCCCAAGGTCTGGGAATCGGAATAGACTAAGAAACAGTAGGACTGGGTTTCACCCCGACCAACCCTGCCCCGCAGTTGATGCAGCGCAGAAAGACCAAACCGTTCAGCATGTGCTATTACCATGCAGTTTGCATTAGGTACATCCACCCCCACTTCCACGACGCTGGTAGCGACGAGGATGCGGATAGCGCCGCTTCGGAAATCCTCCATAGTTTGCCGCTTTTCCTCTTCACCCAGTTTTGAATGAATCAAGCCCACCGGATGCCGAGGGAAAACCTGTTGTGCCAGCCGGGTTGCCATAGACTTGGCATCTTTGAGGCTCTTGCGCTCGTCCGTTTCAATCAGGGGATACACGAAATACGCCTGCCGGCCGGCAGCAAGCTCATCCCGGACAAAGTCGTACACCTTGGCTTCGTTAGACTCCCGGGCGAGGTGGGTCTTAATCGGCTTCCTCCCCGGCGGGAGATCCCGGATGATCGATATATCCAGGTCTCCAAAGATCGTAAGCGCCAATGTTCGGGGTATAGGGGTGGCGCTCATCATGAGTAGGTCAGGATGAGCCCCTTTGGACATGATGGCCTGCCGCTGAAGCACCCCAAAGCGATGTTGTTCATCTATCACCACCAGACGGAGATTTTTATACTGTACCTCTTTTGAAAAGAGGGCATGGGTACCCACCACCAGGTCGATCTCCCCGGCGGAAAGGCGCTTAAGCAACGGAGCGCGGCCTTTGGCCTTGAGGTTTCCCGTAAGAAACGCTACCCGGATCCCGATAGGTTCCAAGAGACCGGCGGCATTTTCCCCATGCTGCCGGGCCAAGAGTTCTGTGGGAGCCATCAGCGCAGCCTGGCCGCCTAATTCCACCCCCCGCAGAGCCGCAAGGAAGGATACTAAGGTTTTACCAGAGCCCACATCCCCTTGGAGGAGCCGAGCCATAGGATAGGGGCCGTTCATATCTTGGTTTATGGCGCTCATCACTTCCCCTTGTCCTTGGGTTAAGGTAAAGGGGAGCCTTTCTAAGAGGCGTTGCTGTAAGGGAGATACCGTACCAGACCTGCTGGTCGGTACCGAATGGCCGCACCGAGCCCGCTGAGTAGAACGCCGGTCCTGGGCGCGTTTACCGATAAGCACTCCTAAATAGAAAAGTTCTTCATATTTGATGGTCTTCTGGGCTTGGTGGAGCTCTGCCAGGGAACGGGGAAAATGAATGGCCCTGATTGCCTGGGATTTAGGGAGGAGCTGGTGCTGCTGGATAAGATACCCGGGGAGTTCGTCTGCCAAAGGATCTGCATAGTGGCTGAGCGCCTGTTCGATGAAGCGGCGCAGCATATTCTGGGTAAGGCCCTCGTTCAAGGAATACACCGGTAGGATGCGTCCAAAGTGCTGGCTGAGGGCTTTGTCCAAAAGACGTGCAGCAGGATCCAGCATAGCTTCGTATCCGGTTTCTTCAGGCACGGCTTCTACTTCAAAAACTGAAGCTTGGAGTTCCCCAAATTTGTATTGGAAGCTACCCCAGAGCCAATAATACTTACCTACCATCAACTGATTTTTCATAAAAGGCCGGTTGAAACAGACCAATACCCCTCGGGTGCTTGTATCCGCCACATAGACCTTGAGGTCTTGTTTCCCGGTCCGGGAATTGGGAAACCAATCGCGGGCGATGACCTGTACTACGGTACATACCGGGGATGAACTAAAGTCCTTAAGCGGTATATACTGACTGCGATCCTCCCAGGTTCTGGGGTAGTAGCAGAGGAGGGATCCTACGCTGTATATACCCTTCTTGGCCAGGGCATGAATAGAAACTGGACCTATCCCTTTAATAGCATCTATGGATACGGTAAGTTCCCGAAGAAACATATTTTTCTCTTTGCCCCCTTTTTCATCGCGTGAATCGGTTTAGATCGGCAACTTGCGTAAGAGGGATACCACGGTTGCCACGAGGAACTTCATACCAATCATCAGGGCCCCTAAGACCCCGATGGCAGTGAGGATCCCGGTCCGATAATGAACCAATCTACCCCGGAACCAGAGCCTATTCATACGGTACAGGATCGGCTGGGATATGGTATGGATGATCCCCCAAAAGGAGCCATGTATGTTCCGATTCGTCACGTAGGCGATGAACCGTAGGACCAAAATAACGATACAAATCCCCAGCAGAAGGGATACTGCCGACCATAAGGACGACAGGAGCATTCCCAGGATCATACCCAGCCGGATAGCGCCATACCAGGCGAGGGTAGCACAAAAGGTCTGAGCCAGGGATAAGACTGCCAGAGCCGCTAGAGGAGAAAGGTCCAGTAAACCGATCCGCAACCAAGCAAAACGCCGAAACCACCGTAGGTATATATCCGTGATACTGCACAAAAGCTCCATAGGTCTGCCGTAATGGGCTCCCGGGAACCAGGTAAGCACGATCCGGATCAAGATGAGGATCCAGTATATCCCGATGATACTGCTTAGCATATTCATAATAATGGACATACCTACACCATACCAGTTTCGCCTTGCTTAGTCGAGGTTTAAAGGCACAGGCACCCTGTGCCTGTGCCTCGCTAAATCAGCAGCAGGTCCGACAACTTGTGGATACGGTAGGTACAAAGCGGGGAAGCCCGGGCGTCTCCTAGGGCAGCGCTTGCAAAACCGCCGGCTGCAGCTGCCTCAATGCCGGCTACGGCATCTTCCACCACCAGCGCATCCCGGGGCGCGACATCCAGCAATGCGGCGGCCTTCAAAAACACCTCCGGGTCGGGCTTGCTGCGGGTGATACGGGTGCCGTCTGATACTGCATCACAATACCCGGCAAGCCCGGTCTTTTCCAGAATATAGTTCGCGTTCTTACTGGATGATCCTAGGGCGATTGGTATTCCCAAGGCTCTCAGTTCTTCCAAGGTGGCGATCACATCCCGATCCACCGACTCAGGACTTAGGTCTTCCAAGAGGCAACGGTAGCGGGCGTTTTTCCGCGCTGCCAGGCGCTCCTTTGCTGCTTGGCTTAAGGAAAGCCCCCCGGATTCCAAAACGATTTCCAGGCTTTGCATCCGGGAAATGCCTCGAAGACGCGTGTTCACTTCCTCGTTAAAGGGTATCCCCAGTTCTTCCGCGATGCTTTCCCATGCCTGGTAATGGCAGCGATCCGTAGAGACGAGCACGCCGTCCAGGTCAAAAATAAGGGCCCGGTATTGCAGGATGCCTCGCCGCGGCTTTGAGATGCTGAGAGATTGGGAAAGCCTATAGTCTTGGCCGTACACGTGGATTTGTTGCTCCTCACCGAAAAGAAGGGTAAAACGGACCTCGGTCTTGCCAACCTCCACCTGTATTTGACTTTGCTTATAAAAAATTCTAAACCGGTATGCTTGCCATGCTGGAGGCAACGCAGGTACAAAGGAGAGGCCCCTTTCCTTTATTCTCAGTCCGGCAAACCCGTACAGGATGGCCAGGCAGGTTCCGCCCATATTGGCGGTATGGATGCCATCTTTGCTGTTTCCGTGGGTATTACCCAGATCCAGCTTGGCAGAATCACCAAAATACCGATAAGCCTTATCATGGAAACCGAGCTTAGAAGCCAGGATGCTAAAAATGCAGCTTGACAGGGAAGAATCATGGGTCGTTATCGCTTCGTAGTAATGAAAAGATCGGTTGATCGTCTCCAGGGACTGGGCATCCTCAAAGATGAAGTGGGCCAGGACCGTATCGGCCTGTTTGCAGACCTGGTGCCGGTACAGATGTAGCGGATGATAGTGAAGCAGCAAGGGAAAGTGATCCTTAGGAATGCTTTTCAAGTCCCAGCGCTTCTTTGAAAGAAAGGAATCATCCTGGGGGTTGATGCCCAATTCCTGGTCATAGGGAAGGTACATTTGTTCTGCTGCCTGGGAAAAAGTCCCTATCTCCTCAGGGGAAAGGCCGATTTTACAGCAGAGCCTGTCCAGGGCATGCGTGGCTTTGAGCAGTTCATAGAATTTGACCGCCCAGCGGAGGTTGTATTGGGCGGAAAGGTTGGTGTAGTAGTTGTTATTCACCAGGCAGGTGTATTCATCCGGGCCGGTTACCTCGTTAATACGGAATGTTTCCTGGTAGTAGTTGCCTACTTCTATCCACAGCCGGGCGCATTCAAAAACAATTTCCCCTCCCTTCTCTATGATAAAATCCAGGTCCCCCGTAGCAAGGTAATAGGAAACCACCGACCAGGCAATATCGCCGTTGATGTGGTACTGAGCCGTACCCGCGGGAAAATAGCCGGAACATTCCCTTCCCATGATGGTACGCCAGGGGAACAGGGCCCCTGTCCTATGACCAAGGAGACGGGCGTTCTTACGGGCTTCGTCCAAGGTCGCGTAGCGGTAGGCGATGAGTTGCCGGGCGGTTTCGGGGTTAGTGAGGAGGAAAAAGGGTTCTAGGTACAGTTCCGTATCCCAGAAAAAATGCCCCTCATACCCTTCGCCGCTTAAGCCCTTGGCAGCAATACTGCTATGCTCATCCCTTCCTGCGGACTGGATGAGCTGGTAGCAGTTATAGGTAAGAGCCTGTTCCAGCTCGTCGTCCCCGTCAATTTCAAGAAAAGCCCGGTCCCACCAGGTGGCAAGGTAGTCTTTTTGTGCCCTGTATATGGCCGCAATGTCCGTGGCCAGGGCCTTACGAAGCTCCCCTCGGACTGTATGTTCGCAGTCTCCATGGCGCAGGGTATCGGTAAAAATTGAATACTTGTAGAGGGTGAGGGTTTCGTTGCGGCGGATCTCAGTAGTAATGGTACAAACCGCCCCGTGGCCGTCCAGGATCGTGTCCCGGGCAAAGCTATGGTTCGCTATGCTTCCGGGGGTAGCCAGCACATGGTCAACGGCGGTACAAAGGCGCAGCTTGGATCGGATCGTCTCACTGGTAACAAAGGATGCCTTTCCCTCAATGGCTGCCCTTACCGGCAGGAGGTGTTGTACTGATTCCGCGGCAAGGCGGGGATCCAGGGGGTTACTGTAATTTTTCACATCCCCCCGGTGGGTGGAGATAAAAGAGACCCTTCCCTCAAAATTACAAGCCTTAAGGGAATATGCAATTAGAAAAAGCGAGCTCTGGGTAAAAGAGGCAAGCCGGCGTATACGGATTTCAAGTTCCTTGCCCAGGGGCGATCGCCAGTGGATGCAGCGTTCGGTATAGCCTTCGGCCATGTTTAGGGTCCGTTCGCTTTGCAAAACGGTTCCGCGGAACATGCTGAATTCCTCGCCCGCTAGGAAGAGTCTGATTCCCTGGGTATCGGCCACATTGAGGATGGTCTGCTTTTCTTCGGTGAAGCCGTACAGTTTTTCCGCCTGTTTCATTTCGGCAAAATCGTAAAAGCCGTTTATATAAGAAGCGCGGATGCTATCAAGTCCTTCGGGATACCCTTCCTCAAAATTGGAACGGATACCGATATATCCATTGGCATTGTGGAACAAGGTCTCGTTCAGTAACAGAGCAGCGTTTTCGGTTTGGAGATTTTCTATTTTGTATATCATTTTCATGGTTTTAAAAAGGGCCTGCCTGACCTATTTAACCGCTCCTGCGGCGACTCCCTTGATAATGTACTTTTGGGCACACAGATAGAACACAATCACCGGAATAATGGTAAGCATCAGTCCTGCCATTGCCATATTCCACTGTATAGTAAACTCCCCAAAAAAAGAGGCTGTGGACAGGGGAATCGTACGATTCGCTTTACTGGTCAAGACCAGGGAGGGGAGCAGGTAATCGTTCCAAATCCAGATCACATCCAGGACCATCACCGTAACGGTAACGGGCTTCAGCATGGGAAATACAATCCGCCAAAATACCCAAAAGGGGTTACAACCGTCGATGGTCGCTGCCTCCTCCAAGGAACGGGGAATAGCTTTGACAAAGCCGTGGTACAGAAAAACCGCCATACTGGCTCCAAACCCTAGGTTCATGTACACCAGGGCTCCCAGGGTATCTACCATAGGGATACCCAGGTTCCGTTTGATGCTGCTCATCTCCTGCATGAGGGGCATCATCAGGGTCTGGAAGGGGATCAACATGGTGGCCACAAAAACCATGAAGCTTACCTTACTGAGCCTATTGTTGGTACGCACCAGCATCCAGGCACACATGGAAGCAAAGATCACGATAAAAAGCAGGGACCCGGTCGTTACCAGAAAGGAGTTAAGCAGGGCCCTCGGAAAGTTCATCCGGTCCATGGCGTTGCGGTAATACTGAAAACTCAAGGAACCGGGTAGGGCCAGGATATTTTCGTACAGCTCTGCGCGGTTTTTAAAGGAATTCACCACGATAAGGTAAGCGGGAAAGAGATAGGCTAGGCAGAACAGGATCACCAGGAGGTTAAGGATGAACTTCTTCAGCTTCCCAAGATGTGTCTCTGCTCGGGTATGAGCGCTCATCATAGTTCCACCTCTCTTTTTTTGGTGATGCTTACCTGTACCAGGGTAACCGCGGCCACGATGATAAAGAACACAATCGCCTTGGCCTGGCCGTAGCCGTAATTATTCAGGTTAAAAATTTCCCGGTAGATGTTCATGGCGAATAATTCGGTGGAGTTGTAGGGGCCGCCGTTGGTAAGGGAAAGGTTCACGTCGAAGATCTTGAAACAGTTCGACAGGGTGAGGAACAAACACACGGTAAAGGACTGCATGATCAGGGGGAATTTAATTGCTAAGAAGGTCCGCCAGAAACCGGCACCGTCCACATGGGCGGCTTCAATTACCTCATCAGGAATTGCCTGGATGCCGGTAATGTAGATAATCATGATGTACCCTGCCATCTGCCAGGTACTTACCACGGTGAGGGCAAGGAGGGCAAACTGGGGATGGAGCAGCCAGTTGAAGAAAATCGCCGTAAGCCCCGTATGTTCCCCTAGGGCCCGGAACGCGTCTCCCAGGATGAATTTCCAGATATACCCTAGGATCAAGCCTCCGATCAAATAGGGGGCAAAAAGCATAGCCCGGGCCGCATTACGGACCTTCAAGTCCGTGGTAACCAGCAGGGCAAAGGCCAGTCCAAACGCATTGATGAACAACACCGACAAAAGGGTAAAAACAACCGTATGTCCTGCGGAGCTGAGAAAACGCTGGTCAGAGCATAAAGTAACAAAGTTGCCGAATCCTGTAAAAATTTTGGGGTTCAGCGGTAGGCCGTCCCAGGAGAAAAAGGAATACAGGATACCGATACCAAAGGGAATCAGTACTACGGAAGTAAAGACCAAGAAGAGCGGTACGGTAAACAGGGCGTACCATACATACTTGCTTGTTTTCATAGAGGTTCCTCCATATACGTATAACCTCACCTAAAAGCCGCTAGCCTTTCATGGTTTAGCGACTTTGTTCTTGCACCCTAGCGGCCGTTTGCCTTTGCCCAGGCTTCGTCCAAGGCGATAAGGAATTCCCTTTCGCTCATCTTCGATGTAAAAAAACGCTGTGCCACCGGAACGAGATGAACATCCACCACCCCTGCCGGATAGAGGTTGGTCGCCCAAGGGATGGTCTTTCCCTCCATAGCGTACCGGGAAACCTCTGCAGAAAGAGGATCCAGGGTCTGGCTGCTTACTCCCTTGACTACGGGGATAAACCCAAACCCTTCGGTAAGGTAGCGGATGCCTGTAGGGTTGGTATAAAGCCAGGTAAGGAAATCTTTAGCCAGCTTTTTTTGCGCTGCCGGAGCTTGGGAATTGATCCCCCAGACCGCAGGAACGCTCACGGCAAGTTTATCATTACCCAGCAGGGGAAAGGGCATGAGACCCATCTCGAAATCCAGTGTATAATCGGCAAACATACCGTAACACCAATTTCCCTGATGAATGGCCGCAGTCTTTCCCATAGCAAAATCCCCGCATTCCTTGTCGTAGTTTACCTCCAGGGGATTGTAGGAATAATCCCGGATAGCCGCATAGAACCGGGCGAAGTCCTGGAATTCTGGAGTTTCTGCCATGCGTACTTCCCCTTTGGAGAGCTTTTCCATATAGGCTTCCATGTCGCTCATCACCGCAAAGGGGGTGTTGAGGATATGACCGATGAGAAAATAGCTTTCCTGAGAAAGGCCGAAACCGTTGATGCCCGCATCCTGAGCCTGGCGCAGAAACGTAACAAAAGCATCATAATCCTGAACCTGGGCAGGATCCATGATCTGCTTGTTGTAGACGATACCGAACCCTTCCACGGTGTAGGGTATGCCGAGGATCTTCCCGTTCTGTTTTTCTACCAGGTTTTCAGCGATATTTCCCACAAAAGGCAGATCCCCCAGATCCTCCAGGTACTTTCCCACCTCTGCGGCTTCCGCGCCGGGAACCATAGAGAACAGCGTAGGCCCCTCTCCGCTGGCGATCCGGGTCCTGAGCTGGTGGAAGTAATCATCCCCCGTAGTACTCCACACCTCCACCGCTACCCCGGTTTCTGCTTGATAGGCCTCGGCAGCGGCTTCGAGCTGAGTGGTGATCTCCACCTTGGATTGGAAAATGATGATTTTGTTTTTTTCCCCTCCATCCTTTTTTGCACAGCCATAAAAACCCAAAGAAAGGGCCCATCCGATTACCAGAAACATCCCTGCTTTTACTTTTACGTTCATCATTACCTCCAGTAAGTCATATAAAACGTTTTACTTGATTCTAGTTTGGTTTTTCCTACAAGTCAAGCGATATTTTTGTAATTTTAGTAAAACCAGAAAAAATACAGAATGCTTAAAATTTTTTGGGCTTATTTTCCTTATTTGAAAGGTTTATTGATAAATTCTACTGTATATTTTAGTAAATTGAGTGGTAAAATTTTATGGGGAACCATGAAGCGCCACGCTCTCCCGCCAGGCAACGACGGCGGTAAGTTTCATGGGTTCGCAATCGTGCTTACCCCGGATATTCTCGATAAGGGAACCGGCCGCTAGGTATCCCCGTTCATAGTCAGGCACCGTTACGGTGGTCAAGCCCACCATACTTGCGCGTTCGCAGTTGTCAAAGCCCGTAAGCGCCACATCATCGGGAATCCGGTACCCCCGTTCATGCAAAGCCTTCATGGCGCCGATAGCCATGTTATCATTGGCGCAGACAAAAATTTCCGGCAACTCCGGCGCGGACATAAATATCTTCGCCGCCTGGTATCCGCTCTGTTCCCGGTAATCCCCGGAAAAGTAATGTTCCCGGTGGAAAGGTATGTGGTGTTTGCTGAGTACATCAATAAACGCCTGAAACCGTTCTTTGTTGTCCTGGGTATGTTCTATGCCGCCGATAAAGGCGAAGCTCCGGTACCCCCGTTCAACAATACCTTCCACCAGTTCAGTCATGGGATCGTAATTATTCACCACCAGGCTTTTTATATAGGGATTGGGCAAAACCCGGTCCAATACCACAATGGGATAGTGTGCTGAGGCGGCCCGTTGCAGGGTTTTATCTTCCATGCGACCGTCCAGGATAATGCAACCGTCGGTTAGCCGGTTATGCATATATTTTTCACAGGATTTTGTGGTACAGATCATCAGATCGTACCCGTTATCCCCCGCGTAATCATGAATCCCTTCGATGATCTTCAAATAAAAACTTCGGTCAAAATCGCTGAAATTAAACAGAATGGTTTTACTTTCTCCGGTTTTAAGACTCTTACCTGCGGCATTGGGAACATAGTGCATTTCCTGGCAGAGCCGCAAAATCCGCTCTTTGGTCTGTGATCCCACGTTGGGTTTATGGTTCATTACATTGGAAACCGTAGAAACAGAAACCCCGGCAGCCGCAGCTATATCTTTTATGGTTATCATGGGTGGCCCTCCCTTTACTCTAGTTTAGTAAAATAATACCATGATTTTATTGCAAGCTCAACCGCGGTGTTTGCCCGGTCAAAGGGGCGTCGGTTCCTGCATCTTTACAGGCTTTAGGTTTCTTGTAATAGTTGAACTATGCTAACTGAACGAGCCTATTACCACCTCAGCGGCCCTGAACCATACGACGCGGAAATCCGGGAACTGCGCGGCTTTAAGGGGCAGATCGCCCTCATCTTAGACAAGACCATCTTCTACCCCGAAGGAGGGGGCCAAGGCAGCGACCGAGGAACCATCAACGGGGTGCCCCTGCTGGATGTGCAGGAACAGAACCAGGAGATCCTCCATCTGGTAAGTGCTCCTGATGGGGCTCGCCTGCATGTCGGCCCTGCGGAACTGGTCCTGGATACGCTACGCCGCCGGGACTTGACGGTCCAGCATACCGCCCAGCACCTCTTGTCCGGGACCATACTCCGCTTAACCGGAAAGCCCACGGTTTCCATGCACCTCGGGGAGGAGCTATGCACCATTGATGTGGATACCCAGGGCTTTTCCGAAGCAACCTGCATTACCGTGGAAGCAGCCGTGGCAGTAGCCATCGAAGCAAACCATCCGGTGATCATCCACCACTGTCCCCCAGAGGCCTTGGAGGACTTTCCCCTGCGGAAGGTTCCCCCCGCGAAGGAGGAGGTGATCCGGGTGGTGGAAATCCAGGGCCATGACGTTTCTCCCTGCTGCGGGACCCACCTCAGTACTACAGGGGAAATCGGGATGCTCAGGATCCTAGGAGCGGAAAAATACAAAGGGATGACGAGACTAAGCTTTATTGCAGGGCGCCGGGTCCTCCAGGATAGCCGGCTTTTGCGTAAGCAAGGGGAGTTCATTTCCCAGGCTCTCAAGGTTCCAATAGCAGAGACCGGTAAAGGGGTCGCGGCCCTGCTGGAAAAGACCGGCAAGCTGGAAGCCCGGGTAAGAGCCTTGGAAGCAGAAACTGCCCGGTTCAAGGCAGAAGCCTTACTACGTAAGGCAGGGCTGCTGAACGATACCGGGGCCGCGCTCGGGCAGGGAGCCATCCTGCTTGAGCGCTTCCCCCACAGTGGCATAGATGAGGTCCTCCTCATCGGCAGGGCGGCTCAACAGTTGAGTGCCGCGCTGATCCTGCTGGCAGCTCCCCGGGATAGAAAATGGGCTGCTTTCTGTTCTGCCCCAGAATGTGATATCCGGGGACTCCTTACGGAGCCGATGAAGGCTCACGGAGGCCGCGGCGGCGGAATCGCCTCCTTTTTTCAGGGACAGTTTCCCACGGAAGAAGCCTTAGCCGCGTTCCTTGCGTCGGTTGCTCCACCGGATCAGGTTTTTAACAGATTTTAACAGATTGCCATAAATTGGTTGACTGGGGGAAAAAACTCTGTTATACTAAGGGTAATTAGTTTAGAAAAACTATAATCATTTCTTTGGACTTTAGCCATGCAATATTTTGATACTCATGCCCATATAGGGCTCATTTGCGACGACCCTATTGAACAACTCATGGTTATTCAGGAAGCCCGTCAGGCTTCGGTGACGCGGCTAATTTCGATCTGTAACAGTCTGCATGATTTTATGAGGGTCTATGAAAACCTTAAATCCGCAATGAATGTGTATCATGCTGTGGGGGTTTCTCCTTCGGAAGTGCAGAATCCCGGCAAGGCGTGGGTGCAGACCATCGAACAAAGCCTACGCCTTCCCCGAGTGGTGGCTATCGGTGAAATAGGTCTCGATTATTACCGTAAATTCGGGGATAAGAAATCCCAAATTGAACTCTTTATTACTCAACTCGATCTGGCCAACAAGCTCAATAAGCCGGTGATCATCCATAACCGGGACGCAGGGCATGATGTGTTAGATATACTCCGGGATCGGCTGCCTCCTAAAGGGGGTATCCTGCATTGCTATTCGGAAGATGCGGAATATGCCAAAAAGGCCTTGAAGCTGAATCTTTATTTCTCCTTTGCAGGGAATTTAACCTATCGGAATGCCAGGAACCTCCATGAAACTATAGGAGTGCTTCCCTTGGACCGGATCCTCATTGAGTCGGAGAGTCCCTTCATGGTACCTGCGGATTATCGGGGCAAACGGAATATGCCTAAGTATCTCCCCCTGACTGCCCGGTTCTTGGCAGATATGCTGGGAATTGGGGATGAGGAACTGGCTGTGGCGCTCTGGGAGAATGCCAATAGGTTTTTCGGACTGCCGTACGAATAGGGATGAGCTGTTACCATCCGGTTGTCATTGGTTCTCTCCAGGTTCCGGGCAATCTCTTTCTTGCACCTGTGGCCGGATATTCGGACCGCGCCTTCAGGTCCCTCTGTGTGGAACAGGGTGCGGATTTTACCTGGACCGAACTTGTTTCCGCGGAAGCCCTCATACGGAATAGGGTAAAAGCAGAACCCCTCATACGCCGGGCTGATACGGAGGAGCGTTATGGGATTCAGCTTTTTGGAGCGGATCCTCAGGTGATGTATAAGGCTACGGCCTTATTGGCCCCTTACCACCCTGAAGTCGTGGACATCAACTGCGGCTGTCCGGTTCCTAAGGTGGTCAAGACCGGGGCAGGCTCGGCCCTGATGCGCCAACCTTCCTTACTGGGCCGTATCGTGGAGGCCGTGGTCCGATCCTCCCGGGATCATTTACAGTCCGTTCCGGTTACGGTAAAAATGCGTTCCGGCTGGGACAGTAGATCCATCAATTACGATACTTGCGCCCGGATTGCCGTAGAAGCCGGTGCCGCGCTGGTGAGCCTTCATGCCCGGACCAGAGCGCAAGGGTATGGGGGGAAAAGCAACTGGTTTCACATCCAAGACCTGGTTTCCCGGATTAAGGTCCCCGTGGCCGGGTCGGGGGACTTATTTTCTCCAGAAGACGGGGAAACCATGCTCCGGGAGACCGGTTGTGCCGGGATATTGTTTGCCCGAGGTGCCTTGGGGAATCCTTTTATCTTTTGTGCTACTCGCGCGCTTTTACTGACCGGCTTCTATACCCAACCAGAAGCTGACGAGCGGCTTCGTACAGGATTACGCCATGTACAGTTGTTGGCTCAGGATTGGGGAGAAAAAACCGCGTGCCTGGAAATGCGAAAACACTTTTGCGCCTATACCAAGGGTCTGCCTGGAGGGGCGCTTTTGCGGAATAAGCTGGTTCATGCTGAAACCCTGGAGGAATACCGGGCTATATGCAGGGAATAGGCCAGGCCCCATCCCGTTGCCCCGGCCTGGTTCCGGTGTGGAGGCCGGAGGCGGTATCAGCGTCTTTTGGTGATTAGGCTTTGGTAAAGGTAACCCGCACCGGATTAGCGCTTGCGCTGGTGGTCTTGATGAGCATATTGAAAGAACAGCCGCCCTCCCCGATGGAAATAACGCTTGCCCACTAGATGCTGGTGAGGTGTGGTATCCGGGAGTTCCGCAAGACCGCCGTCATTTTGACCCGCTTCGTGGGTTTAAAACGTACGCTGCGGTAAGCAAAGACGGCGTACGACTCTTCGTCTACAAAATGCAGGATTTCTGATGACTGAGCAGTAATTAGCGATGGGGCGAAAGTAGCTACTGGCGGTCTGTTTGTACCTACCCATGAGGCGTGGGGGCATCCGAATAGGGAACGAGAGCAGCCACCGAGAATAGGGTCTATGGGATACGTGACAGACCGTCTTTTTAATAATGTATAATGTGAGCCGTGAGCCCTCTTTTTGCCCGCCACCTGCAAAAGCATAAACCTATGCTAATCCTTACCCATAAAATGTCAAGGGGGAACCATACCGATTCCTGGTTACTGCTGCCATACAAGCGAGGTAAACCGGCGAGCGGAGCGGGATATTCCTTCGAAGGAGAGCCGGAGCACCTCCAGGGCGTATGAGGCGCGTTACCTGCCGAAGGTTTCTTGCAGTATATTCAAGGTCTGGGTAGCACAGCGGTCCCAGGAAAAGGCCCCGGCTCGTTCAAGCCCCAAGCGACGGCATTCCCGGTATACCTCCCGATTGGTCGTGAGGGTTACCATGCGGTCCGCCATATCTTCAGGCTTGTAGGGATCAAAATACAGGGCCGCGTGTTCTGCGGTTTCTGGTAAAGAGCCTGCCCGAGCGCAGGCAACCGGCACTCCAGAGGCCATAGCTTCAAGGGCCCCCATACCAAAGCCTTCATACATTGAAGGGATCACCACGATATCCGCCCCGGCATACAATTCAGGGATATGTTTGGGAGGGAAATGGCCGGTGAAAAAAATATCGTGCCGAAACGGGGAGGCGGCGGCAGCGGCTTTTATCTGTTCTGCTCCGAGCTTGTCCCCCCCTGCAAGGACCAACCGGTGGGGATACTTGGTTCGTTCTTTAAAGATACCAAAGGCCTTAATGAGCCTGACATGATTCTTTAAGGGATGCTCAAGCCGGGAGGCGTAGAGGACATAGGGACGGCGAAAACTGAAGGGCTGGATAAGGACCACGCTTTCCTCGTTTCGAGGCCGGGGGTAGAACCCAGTATGGTCAATTCCATTGGGTATCACCTCAATGTGGGATTCCCTGACATGGACCAGTTCTATTAACTGCTGCTTTACCCAATGGCTCACCGCAATGACCCGGTCGAGCCGTCTTAGGGCATTGGGAAGGACCCGCCGGATAAGCCCCATCCAAGCTGCACTGGTTTTCTCAGAACCTCCATAAGCGGCCATATCGTGGACCACCCCAACCGTAGGACAGGGAGACCTATACACAGGTTGCTTATGGGCTGCAGGGAAAAAACAGGCGTCATAGACCCGATCCCGGGCAAATTGGGGGTATTTAAAAAGATGCCAAAGTGTTGGGGCGATCCTACCACCCATAGGGTACCGGGGGATAAATTCCAGATCCGGAGCAACTTCACTATAGGCAAACCGATCTTCTTCCCAGCCGAATAATTCATAGAGCGCTCCAGAAGGGGGTATTTTTTTTAATATGTGCATTACATAAACACCGACTCCCGATGTACCGCCTTCACAGGCGAAGGTATCGATACCTACCTTCATCTTCTACCTCCGGGCTTATACCACGCCAACGACATGAGCATACCAGGAGCGAAAGAAGATAGCAAGGTACACGGCAGGTAGGCACGCTAAAGGCATAAGCGCTTCCCTGATCGATCCAACCGGTTCAGCTTCTTTTTTGGAGTTCCAAGGCAGCACATTACTTTTTTTCATGTACCCTATTGACATTTTTTCTCATTACTACTATATTATGTATGTATGCCGCTGTAGCTCAGTCGGTAGAGCAAAGGACTGAAAATCCTTGTGTCAAGAGTTCGATTCTCTTTGGCGGCAAGATATAAAGAGGACAGTGAGAGCTGTCCTCTTTTCTTTAAGCGCTTATGAGAGAGCGTCAAGGATTTTTTTACGGCATGGTGAACATATTCGATGAGCCTATGATACCTTGACATATTGGCATTAGTGTGCTATACTAGTTTCTATATAGTGAGTTTGATGATTTTGGAAAGCGTTCTTTTGGTATTACTAAAGGGATTTATAACAAAGAAAATCATACTCTTTAATCTACCGTATTGATGAATTATATAAAACCGGGAATTTTATTTTAAACTCGCTGTTTGCTATTTCGAGAGATACTATTGTGTCCTGTAGTGAAGGTTTTAAGGATGTATAGCAGATGATAGAAAAAAACGAAGCATATAACCATGACGATGAAATTAGTCTTATTGATCTTTTTGCGGTCCTTTGGCATCGAAAGATGATGATCCTGGTTATAACCCTCACCTCTATGGTTGGGGTAGTGGTATTTTCAGTTATTTCTTTGGTCCTTCCTACGGAAACCTCCCCGCTTCCCAATACCTATACCCCAAGTGCGCTGATGATTATTAATAATACTTCTTCTTCTGGGAATGTCATGTCCGCTGCCTTGGGGGCTACTGGACTTGGAGGCTTGGCTGGACTTGCAGGGGTAAGTACTGGACCAAGCTTCAGTGAACTGGCTATCTATTTAGTGGGAACCAATACCTTATTGGACGCGGTGGTGGATCAATTTGACCTGATAACCAAGTATGAGATTGAAAAATCCCCCCGAGCAGAAAGCCGGAAGGCCCTTAAAAAGCTGTTGACCGCTACGTATGATGAGAATAGCGGGGTTTTCACCATCAGCTTTACCGATACGGATCCGGTGTTTGCCCAAACAGTGGTTAATTTTTGTGTTTTGTTCTTGGAAAAACGGTTTGACGAGATAGCGGTGGATCAAAATAAATTAGAAAAAGAAAACTTAGAGCTTAATATTGCCAATACCTATAAGGAGATTCAGAACCTAGAACAGGAATTCCATAAACTCGAGTATGCGGTCGTATCAGGAGGGCGGTTCGGTTCTATTCCTGCCATCACCCTGGAACAGAATCGTATCACCATGGAATTACAGACCCAGAAACAGGTCTATACCCAACTCAAGGTCCAGTACGAACTTTTAAAAGTAACCATGGCTAGTGAAAGACCGGTCTTTCAAATTCTTGAAATGGCGGAAGTTCCGGATCAAAAATCCGGGCCCAGTCGAGGCCTCATCTGTATTATCGTTACCTTTGCCGCAGGATTCTTTTCTGTATTTCTTGCCTTTGTATTGAATGCGATTACTAATATCAGAAAGGATCCCGAAGCTATGGCTAAATTGCGGGGAGGAATCAAGAAAGCATGAGTCAACTCCGAACACCGCAACTTTCAGGTAACTTAATAGGATAGGGCGATCGCTCCGTGTTGGCGGGACTTTACTATGTTTTGTATATACATCCATAACGACAGGGCTTTGATCCTTAATTAAAAAGGAGTTTGTAACGGCGATTATTATGCTAATCTTGTATGAACATACAAAAGAAGGGCGAAGTCTTACCAATGCTGCTATGAGCGTGCCTTTTTAGAGGAGGAGGATTATTCGCACCGTTGTTTACCCACTGGTATCCTGCGGGCTTACCCTGGTGTTGATTCCCTGGGTTATCAAGCTCTGTAAAAAACAAGGGTGGTATGACCAGGTTAATAGCCGGAAAATACACTCCGGGACGATTCCCCGGTTGGGAAGCGTCGGATTTGTGCCGGTTTTCCTCGGCGCCTCAATACTCTATCTCGGGATGCACGGAACCCAGCTTCTTACCTATCTGCCCATCTTTGCAGGAGGGTTCCTGGTGTTTGTCCTGGGTTTGGCGGATGACTTGTATGAACTGCCCCCTCGCTACAAGCTGCTGGGTCAAAGTGTTGCCAGTCTCATTCCCCTTTTCTATGGGGTACATCTCACCAGGGTAGGCCCCATGGACTTGGGGGTTATGGGGTATGTTATGACCTTCTTGTGGCTTATTGGGATGAGTAATGCCTTTAACTTGATTGATGGGGTGGATGCCTTGTGTGGCACCCTGTCTTTGAGTGTGGCCCTTACCCTGGGGGTGGTGGTATCGGTTAAAGGGACTGGGGATACGGGGCTTGAGGGGATCGTTGGGTTTATCCTGGGGGGGTGTATGGTGGGTTTTCTGCTGTATAACAAGCCGCCGGCGCGGATATTTATGGGTGATGGGGGGAGTCAATTTTTGGGATTTATGCTCGGTGCGTTGCCGTTACTCAAGGTTCCGGAGACGCTTAGCTTCAACCTGTTTCCGATGATGGTGGTGTTAAGTTCTATACCGCTTTTGGACACGGCGGCGGCGATATGGCGGAGGACTCGAGAGGGGCGGTCATTTTTTACGCCGGATAAGCGGCATTTGCATCACAAATTGATGGAGATGGGGTACACGACGAAGAGTGTGTTGGCCTTGTTGGTAATGATTCAGGTGGGCTTGAGTGGGGTATCATTATTGGCGGTGCTGGGGATAGGAGGTTTACGGGGTTTTATCGTGCTGGGAGTAGGATTAGGGGTGATGATCTTATTTTTTGGGATAATGCACTATACCAGCCATGCGGTTTCCCGGGTAAAGGCAAAAGAACATCCTCAGAACCCCGGAATAGACCTATAGAAACCGATGGGGAAGGGGTGTAGAAAAAGCCCCTCCACCATACCCCAAAGGTATTGAAGAATCATCTTGCATAAATAAGCCTAGGAGGCTATCCTACAGAAGGAGGAGCCCCTAGAGTGTACATCAAACCGGTTCTGTGCTGCCTTATATTACTAGCTACGAGTCTGATGGGAGGATTTCCTCAGGAACAGAGTGGTTTTCCCCAGACCCTCAAGGATGTACTGGGAAGGTCTATAACCCTGCAAACCCCGCCCCGGG
The DNA here is from genome assembly GCA_031278815.1 of Treponema sp. Taxonomy (GTDB): domain Bacteria; phylum Spirochaetota; class Spirochaetia; order Treponematales; family Breznakiellaceae; genus JAIRLU01. Next base: position 17,650 of record JAITJS010000008.1, on the reverse strand, counting down.
GGATGGTGAGTTTAAGCCCAGGGGTTACGGAAATCCTCTTTGCCATTGACGCAGGGGACCAGGTGCTGGGGGTTACGGAGTATTGTAATTACCCCCCGGAGGCAGCTTCCCGGACTAAAGTGGGAGGATTCTCAGGGATCACCGTAAACATAGAAACCATTGCCCGCTTAAAGCCCGATATGGTTATTATTTCCGCGTTCATGCACAGTCGGATTATCCCTTTATTAGAACGGATTTCCATTCCCTTCTTTGCGGTAGAGCCCACGAATTTTAAGGAAGTGTATCAAACCATAGAAACCTTAGGGATCCTTACAGGGAATGCCCAGAGAGCTCGGGAGGTGATAGGAGGTATGCAGGAAAAAATACGCCTGGTAGCGGTACGCTGGGGGAACCGGGAACCCCCTCAGGTATTTTGGGAACTCTCGGATGAACCCCTTATCACTGCCGGGGGCAAGACCTTTATCAGTGAAGCTATCCGTCTGGGGGGTGGGCGGAATATTTTCGAGGATCTCAACGAAGAATGGCCTATAGTGAGTACCGAACAGGTAGTACGCAGGAAGCCTGATTGGATCATCGCCGGGGATGATCACGGGAAGATCATCGAGCCCCGGGCCTTGGCCCGTCGGCCTGGATGGGGGGTGATTCCTGCGGTACGGCAGAATCATATTGCCCTGGTCAATGCCGATACCCTCTACCGCTATGGACCACGGCTTGCCGATGCAGTAGTGAGTATCGCGGATATTCTCTATGGCAAGTGAGGTTTTTTAAGAGCGTGATCATGCAATGGATTATACCACGTCCAGGTTCTTTAATGTCCCGTAAGCAGGGGTGCTTATGAGTAGCCGGCATAGGACCGGACCCCTTATTATCATCCTATCCCTGGCGCTGATTCCTGCTTTTTTCGGGGCCCTATTGAGCGGTTCTGTGGGGTTAAGCCCTGAAGGACTCTGGCAGGTATGGCAGTTTTTACATACCGGCGAAGGGGATGGAACCGAGGCGCTCATCCTGTTCGAGCTTCGGCTTCCCCGGATCATCCTCGCCCTGGCAGTGGGGGCATCCTTGGGGGTATCGGGTGCAGCCTTTCAGGGGATCTTTCGCAATTCCCTGGCAGATCCCTATGTGATTGGCGCCTCTTCCGGGGCTGCCCTGGGGGCGGCCTTGGCAATGACCGCGGGTCTTTCCTTGACCGGTCCAGTATCCCCAGTGGCGCTGTGCGCCTTTGCAGGGGCCATGGGAGCGGTGTTCCTAGCCTTTGTTATATCCCGAAGCGCGGGAAATCCGCCTCCTGCAACAGCCCTGCTCCTTGCGGGGGTGAGTCTGAGTTCCCTGTTTTCAGCCCTCCTCTCCCTCATCCTGGTCTTGAAAGATCAGGCCCTTCATCAAGTGTATTATTGGCTCCTGGGGAGTCTTAACGGGGCTTCCTGGACCGAATTACCCGCGATCTTGCCGGTGATGTTCATCGGCTGTCTTATGGTGTTCTTGAGCCAGGGTCCTCTGGATCTGCTGTTGCAAGGCGAGGAAGTGGCTGAAAGCTTGGGGACCGATGTTCGAAAGACCCGACTCTTCATAGCCCTGGGAGCCTCCCTCGCCGCGGCTGCCGCGGTTTCTGCTGCAGGGATCATCGGCTTTGTAGGGCTCATCGCTCCCCATGCCACGCGGATGATAACCGGACCTACCCATAAAAAGCTCCTTCCTGCTACAGCCCTCTCAGGGGCCCTTTTGGTGCTCCTGGCGGATATCCTCGCCCGGAACCTAGGGGGAAGTATGGAAATCCCCATTGGCATCATCACGTCCTTGGGAGGAGCCCCCTTCTTCATCTATCTGCTGGCCTATCGGGGCAGGCGTTTAGGACGATTCTGATGATGCTGAAACCTGCCCATCCCTCAGATGTAGATGTACCTGAAAAGGCCGGGGCCCGACTGGAACTGGAAAACCTAAGGGTCGGGTTTAAGGGTCAAGTGATACTGAGCAATATTACCCTGACGGTGAAGCCGGGAGAACTCCTGGCCCTGGCAGGTCCTAATGGTGGAGGGAAGACCACCCTCCTTAAAACCATCGGAGGCCTCTTAAAACCCCTCGCAGGTCGGGTCTTGTTGGATGGGAAGGATATACAGGGCATGGGGAAGCAAGAAAAGGCGGGCAATATAAGCGTTCTTTTTCAGGGCGCCACCCCGGATTGGCCTTTTACCGTGCAGGAAGTGGTATCCCAGGGACGGTCTCCTTACCGGAGCATCTTTGCTGCAGAGACTGCTTTAGACAAAGACGCCACAGACCGGGCCCTGATAACCGCAGGGCTTTCGGGTTTTGAAAACCGCCGGATAACGGAGCTTTCCGGGGGTGAATTTCAACGGGTCCTCATTGCCCGGGCCATGGCGCAGGAAGCCCGGCTCCTCCTCTTGGATGAACCGGCCAATAATCTGGATCCCAAGTATCAGTATATGGTGATGAACCTGGTCCGTTCCCTGACCAAGCGCGGTCTAGGCGCGCTGGTCAGCCTCCACGACCTCAGCCTGGCGAGTTTATATGCCGACCGGATTGCCCTGATTCATCAGGGAAGCATCGTCGCCCTGGGGAAACCGGACACGGTGCTTCAGGAAGCAATGCTCGCTCAGGTCTTTGGTATTCCCCTGGTAATTTCCCCTCATGCTCAGGATCCCCGTATACCGGCAGTGGCTTTTCCTTTGCCGGAATAGCCTGTTTCTCAACAAAAAGGCGATAGAGAAAATCTCTATCGCCTAGGAGGAGAAAAACAATGATACGGTTATAGAAACAATGCACCTTGAGTAAAGGGGGATTACTTGCACTGAGCTTTCTGTAACTTTCCTTCACGTAAGTTGTACATACAATTATATTATTAATCTTATAGTCATACTAAGAATAATACTATGCTGATAAAAAAAGGTCAAGAGAAAAATGTGTTTTTTTACTTTTTGCTTAAACGGTTCCAAAACCAGCCGAGTTTTGGAAAAACTTTTTTAGGTACCTCTATATGGGGGACCGCACGTTCCTCCATACATCCAGGAAGTCTTCTATGGGTTTATTTTCAAGTATTATCTTGTTTTCCAAGCTTTAACGTGGTATCTTCCTTGTTATGAAAGTCGCCATTATTTTTGGATCCCCATCAGATACTCCAGTCATGAAGAAAGCTGCCCAGGTGCTTCGGGAATTGGAGGTGGAGTACACTGCCCAGGTCCTGTCCGCCCACCGGACACCGGAGCTCTTGCAAAGAACCATCAAAAACCTGGAACAGGACGGAACCGAGGTGATCATTGCCGGTGCCGGGCTTGCAGCGCATCTGCCAGGGCTCATCGCTAGTTTGACCCTGATCCCGGTGATCGGGGTCCCCATTAATTCAGGGAGCTTGGGAGGTATGGATGCCCTCTTGGCTATGGTCCAGATGCCCCGGCCTATTCCGGTGGCAGTGGTGGGGGTGGATAACGGGGCAAATGCGGCCTATCTGGCCTGTCAGGTGCTTGCCCTCAAATACCCTGGCTTAAAAGAGCGGCTTGCGGTGTTCAGAGCTCAAATGAAGGCTGATCTTGAGGGGAATACCGAAAAGGTGGAACTATGAAGGATACTCAACCAGGAATTCCGCGGTCCCTTAAACTGGGGCCGCTCTTATACGAAGGCAAGGCCAAGCAGGTCTATGCCCTAGATGACCCTGATAATGCGGATATGGTCATTATTCGGTATAAAGATACTGCTACCGCCTTTAACGGCGAAAAAAAGGGGCAGATTCAAGACAAGGGGATCATGAACAATGCCATTGCCGCAGGGCTTTTCCAAGTACTCGAACAGTCCGGGATACCCACCCATTTTGTTGCCCGGATAGCAGAACGGGATATGCTTTGCAAAAAAGTACGGATCATCCCCTTGGAGGTGATTGTCCGGAATGTGGCCGCCGGTTCCATGGCCAAGCGGCTGGGCCTTGCAGAAGGGTCCCCCCTGAAAACCACGGTGTTTGAACTTTCCTACAAAGATGACGCCTTGGGAGATCCCCTGATCAATGAGTATCATGCCGTGGCCATCGGTGCTGCCACCTTCGAGGAAATTAAAACGATCTTTGCTTACACTGCCCAGGTGAACCATATACTTTCCCCGTTCTTTTTGGAGAAGCATATTACTCTCATTGATTTCAAACTTGAATTCGGTCGTACCCTGGACAGAGAGGGGAACCTGGTAGTAGCCGATGAAATTTCTCCGGATACCTGCCGTTTATGGGATGCTCAAACCAACAAAAAGCTCGATAAGGATCGGTTCCGCCGGGATTTGGGGGCGGTGCGAGAAGCCTATGCAGAAATAGTAAACCGTATAGGCGTATAAATGAAAAACACCCTTGATACCGACGATACCTTACATGAAGCCTGCGGTGTGTTCGGGGTCTTCTGCGGGGATCCGCAGCAGGACGCGGCTTCCTTAGTGTATTACGGCCTTTTTTCGTTACAGCACCGGGGACAGGAAAGCGCGGGGATTGCAGCGGTCCAGGATAGGGTTATGGAATGCCGTAAAGGGATGGGGCTGGTGGGGGAGGTGTTTACTCCAGAGCTGCTCAGGACCATTAAAGGTTCTACTGCGGTGGGTCATGTCCGTTATTCCACCGTAGGGACCAGCTGCATTGAGAACGCCCAGCCCTTTGTGAGCCGTTTCAAGCTGGGTTCCATCGCAGTAGTGCACAACGGTACCTTGACCAACGCCAACGTGGTCCGGGAACTCCTGGAAGACGCGGGGATTGGGTTTACCTCCTCAAGCGACAGTGAGGTCATCGTTAATCTCATCGCCAAAAACTATAAAAAGGGCCTGGAAAAAGCCCTCACCGATACGATCCAATTCATCAAAGGCTCCTATGCCCTGGTGGTCATGACCGATGAATCCCTGGTGGGTGCCCGGGATCCCAATGGTATTCGACCCCTGTGCTTGGGGAAGCTTGAGGATGGTTGGATCCTGGCCAGTGAATCCTGCGCTATTGATGCAGTAGGTGGCTCCTTTGTCCGGGATATAGAGCCAGGAGAACTGATCATCATCAATGCTGAAGGGGTGCTCTCCTTCAGTTTTAGTGAAAAAACCCGGCGCGGGGTCTGTGCCTTTGAGTACGTCTACTTTGCCAGACCCGATAGTATCATTGATGGGGTGGACGTGTATGGATCCCGGATCCGGGCAGGAGAAATCCTCGGCCGGGAGTCTGCGGTCCCGGCGGACCTGGTTATGGGGGTCCCTGATTCAGGGATCCCCGCGGCTATCGGTTACGGCAGGGCTACGGGGACAGCCTTTGGCCTGGGCTTTGTCAAAAGCAAGTACGTGGGCCGTACCTTTATTGCCCCGAATCAAGAGCTCCGGGAAAAAGCCGTTTTCGTGAAACACAACGTCATTCAACGGGAAGTGCAGGGAAAACGGGTGGTGATCATCGACGACTCCATTGTCCGGGGAACCACCAGCAGGCGGCTGGTTGCTATCCTGCGGAATGCTGGAGCGAAGGAAGTACATATCCGGGTGTGTTCCCCTCCAGTACGCTTTCCCTGTTATTTCGGTATTGATACCCCCCACCGAAAGGACCTGATCAGCAACATGAACAGCGTTACCGAACTTGGTAAATCCCTGGGAGCAGACAGCCTGGCCTTTATTTCAGTAGCGGGCTTGCTGGAAGCCCTTTCTGTTCAAAAGGAGCAAAGGGGCTACTGTCTCGGCTGTTTTACCGGGGAGTATCCCATCCCGGTTCCCGGAGAAACCCGCTCATAACAATAAGAGGGGCCAAGGCCCTTCTCCAACAAAACTAAACCTGCATCATGCGTTAGGGGTTTTCGTTCAATTCGTGGATTTCTTTGAGACCCCGTAGCTTAAAGGTGGCTTTCTCCTGAATTTGCCGAACCCGTTCACGGGTTATGCCTAAGAGTCTGCCGGTTTCTTCCAGGGTTAAAGGACCTTCACCGGCCAAGCCAAACCGGAGCTGCATGATCCTCATTTCCCGCTCGGAGAGGCGGGAAAGAATTTCCTCCATAGTCTCCTGAAGGGTGGAAGAAAAGGCTAGTTCAAAAGGCTCTGCTAGGGTATCATCTTTAATGAGATCCGCCAAACGGGTAAGGTTGCCGTCATCCACAATGGTATCCAAGCTGGTGGTTTCTTGGGAGAGTTTCACGATCTCCTTCACCTTGGCAATGGGTAACCCTAAATATGCGGATAACTCCTCATTACTGGGATCCCGACCCAGATCCTGGGTTAGTTGCTTGGAGACAAAATAACACTTCTTGATGGTATTCAGCATGTGGACGGGGATGCGAATCACCCGACCCTTATCAGCGATGCTTTTGATAATGGCCTGGCGGATCCACCAGGTGCCATAGGTGGAAAAGCGGCAGCCCCGGGTATAATCAAAGCGATCCACCGCTTCAATGAGCCCAATATTCCCTTCATCAATGAGATCCAAGAGGGATAAACCTCGGTGTTGATAGTTCTTCGCAATGGAAACCACCAAGCGCAGGTTAGCATTAATCATCTTGCTTTTATACATGTGGAGCGCATTATCCAAGGCAAACCGCTCTTTCTTGTAGGTCCCTTCCCGCTCCCTTCCCTTATACATCTGATCCAGATCTATCCGTTTTTGCCGGATGACCACTATTTTTTCACCGATACCCTGCTCTTCCTGGACCGTTAAAAGCGGAAATTTGGAGATCTGCTTAAAATACAAGGCCAATGGATCGGTCTCTTTGGAAATCTTGGTTTTTTTTGCGTTTTTAGAATTTCTTGAAGACCGAGTGACTTGGGTTGGTTTGCCGGTATGGGTCGATTTCATTGTATCTCCCTCCATAGGATACCAGACAGTCCCCTGTCTTCTGGTTCCTCCCTCTTCGCGCGCTCCTGTTGATTTTGTTTTTAACATGCTATTATCCTTACTTGGTATTTTTCTATGTTTTTTACCTTACACTTTTTATAAAACGTGATTCTGCTACCAGTCTGGTTCACCCTAGTTCCGTGGGGCTTTTGCAGGATCAATAGGGGTACTGCTCTGGTATACTAAAAAAAATAATTGTGGTTTTTTGGATACTGTGTCAAGCCCTAATCTCCCCAATTCTGTTCCAGAAACAACCTTATCCCCTTCCTTTACCGATAAACGTTCACAACCGCCGTATACATATAAATAACCTCCTATCACCTGAACAATCACCACCCCGCCGAACCCACGGTAGGGCCCGGCAGATACTACGGTTCCCTGGGTGAGGCTTTTTACGGCCTCAGATTTTTCCCCCACCAGAACAACCCCGTATAATTTACCGGTCATATATAACACCTCTTTCGCAGCCACCGGCCAGCGTACTGAAGCATTCCCACCCTTGCTTGGAGCTGTTTGGGAAGGGCTGGTATTCGAAGTCATTGTGCTCGCCGTGGTTCCGCCCTGAGTTACGGTTCCTATGCTGCTGGAAGTAACCGGTTTATCCGCTCCTCCATCGGTCAAGGGGATGCGAAGGAGATCCCCTTCTTTTAATACATAGGTAGTAGCCAGATCATTGGCCCTACGCAGGGATTCAAGGGTGATCCTATACTGCCGGGCTATACTATATAAGGTATCCCCCCGCACCACCCGGTATTCTATAAACCCTTGAGTACTCGTCCTGGGTAAGGTAAGACGCTTGCCTATGGGTAATTTTTGAGGATCCGTAATACCGTTCACCTTCATAAGGGCATCAATATCAATTTTATAGGAACGAGCTATTGAATAAATAGTATCTCCTCCTTGAACAATATGAACCATTTCTTCTGCGCCGATATACATGGTTGCATAGATCCAGAGCACCATGGTACATAAAAAAGGGGGTAAACCGCTAAATGGAATGTTCATATTACTAGTATATCGGTTTTTTTTACCTTTTTATGCTATAAGAACATATATAGTCCGGTTCAATTAAATACTCAAGGATTTTTCCGGATATACCGCACAAATCTGTAATATAGTACAAATCTTTAAATAATAAACCATAGAGGTTTTTCAAAAGGGCAGATCCGGAAAAAAGTCCCCATAAGCAACAAAGGGGCCTACCTATCTGTTACAATCATGGTATGAGTATTGAAATTGAACTTAAGGCCTGGGTTGCGGATCCTCAAGGCTTGAGAAATACCCTCAACACCGACTTATCCCTGGTATCCAGAGCTTTTGAAAAAGAAGATACCTACTGGCATTCTGCTCCTGGTATCCATACCGGTTCCTTTCCCCCATCGGGGATCCGGATACGAAAAGAAACCACTACGGATGCCCAGGGAACCCCTACCCGGAAAGTCCTGGTAACCTATAAAACCAAGGAAGTCCGGGAAGGTATTGAAGTAAACCACGAGCGGGAATTCAGCATATCCGATGGCCCCCTCTTTGAAGACCTTTTGAGACGCTTTGGCTTTGAGCCAGGGATAGGGAAACACAAGCAAGGCTGGACCTGGGACTATGAGGGTATCACCGTGGAACTGGTCCGGGTCTCAGGACTGGGCTGGTTTGTGGAACTGGAGATCCTTGAGGATGAGGACCTAGCTGAAGCCGTAACTGCTGCCCGGACCCGCTTATTGGACCTCTTACACCGTTTGGGCATTGATAAGGATAACATTGAAAGCCGGTACTATACCGAGCTGCTTGCCTGCTCTTCTGGGGATATACCTGGGCTAGGGGCCTAGGGCTGTATCTTTTCTCTTGCGTACTTCCGTTATAATACGGGGCAGTGTTTCGTTGATCCTATCAATGTCCTTTTCCGTATTATAATGGGAAAGGGATATTCTCAATGCGCTGTGGGCCAGCTCGTCAGCATAGCCCATGGCGCTTAGGACGTGAGGCGCTTCTGTAGCGGAAGCAGAACAGGCAGAACCGGAACTGGCGCAAATCCCTGCTTCATTGAGCATATTAATTACATAAACGCTATGGTTAACCCCTTCAAATACAAAAGAGGCATGCCCAGGTAAACGGTTGACAGGGTCGCCGGTTAGATAGGCGCCGGGTATTTTGAGGGTACTTTCAATGAGCTTGTCTCGTAATACCCCTATGTATTGGGTGTTAGGGTACAGATTTTCTGTGCCTTCTGCTATAGCCGCTGCCATACCGACCACAGTAGCTACATTTTCGGTTCCAGAACGGCGCCCTTTTTCTTGGCCGCCGCCGGTGATAAACGGGGTTGGCACAAGGGGTATCTTTGAAAACAAGGCGCCCACCCCTTTTGGCCCATGAAACTTATGGGCTGACAGGGAAAGCAGGTCAATAGAAAGACTGCGTACATCAATCGGTATATGGGCAGCGGCTTGAACCGCATCGGTATGAAAGATAATCGCATGCTTGTGGGCCACTTCGCATAAGGCTTTAATAGGCAATACCGTTCCTATAACATTGTTGGCCATCATAATGCTTATGAGAATGGTGTCTTGCCGTATGGCCCTTTCCAGTTGTTCGCTGCTTATTTGTCCGTTTTTATCGGGTTTCAGTAAGGTAATTGCATACCCCTTCTCCCGCATTTTTTCCAGGGGCCGTAAAATGGCGTTGTGTTCTATGGCGGTTGAAATGATATGCTTCCCATTTTTATGCTTTAACTCACCTACACTATGAATCGCCCAATTATCGCTTTCCGTGCCGCCTGAGGTGAAATACATTTCATTGTTTAAGCCCCCGATGGCGTTTCCGACTACCCGGCGACTATCCTCCAATGCTTTTTTTGCTTCCTGCCCATAACTGTAAATCGCCGAAGGATTCCCGAAATGTTCCCGAAAATACGGCAGCATGGCCGACAGCGCTCTTTCAGAAACCGGGGTCGTGGCGGAATTATCAACATAAATTCGATCCCCCATCCTTTTTTCCCCTCCTCTCTGGTCTTCTCCCGCATGCACCAGCATTGCATTGATGTTTCCCTCTACCCTATTTATTTTCTTCTGGCTTGTCAATGGCCGGTTGTATGTTTAGGAATATAGCTTCATAAGCCCGAGTTAGGGCTTTCTATACTTATTTTTCCCTAGCCTGAGCGGTCTTTATCCGCAAAAAAACAGCCCTTTAACCGCTAGAAGGAGGACGAAGAATATCCGCCGAATACTACTTATGATGTAGGTGTTCCCTGAAAAAAGGGGGGATGTCCTGTATAGTCGCCGGCGTTTATATCGCCGCTAAAATCAAGGATATGGATACGTAACGAGTGAACGGTTTACGGTTCAGGTTTCTATCCAGCATGTTTCTCATCCTCATCGTAAGGTTTGATTGGATACGTTTTCGAGACGCTTGCTTATAAGGCAATACAAAAACATACCTTGATTACACTAAAAACCATACAGTTCATTCCCCCCAGGATACACTAGATGCGGGATAAGATGTCTTCAGGTCAAAATCAACTGGCGTACTAAAGTTAAGCGTGGCGATCCTATCCTCCAGCGCGTCCTTTTCCTTCTTGAGGTTCGCCAACACCGAAGTAATCGCCCTCTGATCGACTCGGGCTTTCTTCACGACCTTCACCCGTTCACTTTGTTCGTCAAATTCGAATTCATAGGTCCGACAACGACGGCATCTCTGGACAATCTTTTTATAGAAAGCGATCTTAGCTTTAAACGTTTCCAGGGCAATCAAGGCATCCCGGTTGACCAGATTGGCCTTTTCGATCCTGGTATTAAATACCTGTAAAAGATCCATCAATGCGCTTCCTTCATATAATAAGCACCACCCGGGAACCCCGCGTCTCAAAGCCAAGGAACGGATAGGATCCACTTTTTCTATACGTTCCTGCCCCCGGCTCGTGATGTGCGTAAGCCAACAAGCGCTAAGGCCGGCTCCCCGCTATAGCCTTTGTCAAGGCACCAATGGTGAGGAGTTCCAAAAATATCAGGACATTCAACTGGATTACTTCTACTTTTCGAGAAAATTTGTATTTTTTTTGACGGCATAGATGCCTCTATTTTCCAATTTCCGAAAAAATTTTGGTTTTTATGTCGCATAACTCCCTATACCCCCTCCCCTATAGCCTAACTGGTACGCGGCTTCACTGTCCGTACGGACGATATACCCGCCACTAAAACGGGGCAGGTAATTGGGATAGAGCTTCACCCGGATCCGGTGGAGCATCGGGTTTACCGGGTTGATGAGTGCCATAACATCCTCCTTAGAAATAAAAGGGACATAGAGAAAAAAGAGAAAAATTAGAGGGGAAAGGAAATTCTGAAAATCCTGGGCTTATGAGTAGACCCGGGAGCGGTCGTGAGGATGAGGGTATATGAAGTATATATTTTAGATAGCACGCGACGGGGGGGTATTAAGGACAAGATATGAAAATAAATCCATGCCTTAAGGCACGGGAAAGGCCGCGTTTTATCCTTCCGCTGCAAGGCCTTCTCCAAAAGCAGGCCCCGCCGCACAAGCCCCTCTTAGTGCAGCCCCCGGCGGAATTCCCGGGCCATATCCCGCTTCACATCCCGTTCCCGGATGTCTGCCCGCTTATCATAGGCCTTTTTCCCTTTACAAAGCCCCAATTCTACCTTAACCCGGCCCTGCTTAAAATAAAAAGACAGGGGTATGAGGGTGTATCCCTTCTCATTAACCTTGCGGCTTATCCGTTTAATCTCTGCTTTATGAAGGAGCAAGCGCTTTTTCCGGTCTGGGTCATGGTTAAATATGGAAGAAAAGGGATTTTCCGCAATCTTTAGAGAGCGAAGCCATATCTCCCCCGCGATCACCTCCGCCCAGGCATCGGGAAAGGAGATTTTCCCGTCCCGAAAGGATTTTACCTCGGTCCCTAAAAGCGCTATGCCGCATTCATAGGTATCATCTACGGAATAGTCGTGCCGGGCCTTGCGGTTTATGGCAATGATCTTACGCGCCTCACTCATGGGACAGCTCCTTGCCGGCAAGCCAGGGCTTTGGGGCAAGCACAGGCCGGAATGAAACAAAGGCAGAACAGAACGCAGGCGGCAAAGATGCCCTTGTGCCGGGCTCCACGGAACCAGGCGGGTTTATCCACGCGCCCCCGCGCAATACCCGCTCAGGAGATGCAATCTCCTCCTGGGCTTCCAGGTCTTCTGCAAGGAAGGGATACGGCGCATAAGGGTCTTGGCACCATTCCCAGTGACCTCCTATCATATTTCTAAGGCCCGCTTCTTCCCCTGCCCAGGCCGCGTATTCCCACTCCCGTTCCGTGGGAAGGCGCACCGCATAATCCGCCCAACTAGGAGGCAGCAAGCCCGTGAGCCACTGGCAATAGGCCGCTGCCGCATACCAGGAAACCCCAGGCACTGAAGAGAAATCCGGGCTCTCTGAAGCAGGGTGATCCAGGGATACCAGGTAGTCCTCGGTAACCAAGCCCTGTTCCATTAGGGTCAGGGTGCTCTCTGTCCTCCACTCAGGATGAGCCTCCAGAAAAGCCTCCCAAGAAGCAACAGACACTTCGGTTTCCGCGATACTGAAGGCCGCCACCGGGACTTCCCCTAAGAAAAGCCCTCCTCCTGGAACCAAGGTTCCTGCTGGGATCTCCCTAAACTGGAGAGCGCCCAAGCTCAAAGACACCCCCGTGGGCGACCCCTGAAGGCGGCTTCCCGGGACCAGCCCCGTCTTATCCTGGATCTGCTTGGTATACCACGGATGCTTTGTAAGGATACCTGCCATTTCCGTAGGAAGTATCCCCTCAAGCCAGAGCCCCCCACCAGGGGCTTCAGAAAGATAGGCCCCGATAGCTTCTATAGAACGGACCAGGCTCAAGGGAGAAGGGGCAAGGCCCCCGTTATCCAGGGTGTACTTTGCCCGGAGTAAGTCCCGAAGCCCTGCCTTGGTCGAGGCAAAGCGGGCAGCGCTCTTAATCAGCTTGTCCATGCGCTGGTAACTGGGGATATCCGCTGCCCCGGGGCCTGAACGATAGGCCCCTTCAGAGAGGCTTTGCGGAATCTGGTAGCTGGTACTCGGCTCCCCGGTAAAAGACCAGGCCGCATAGTCTGCGGCCCCTGCTAGCAAGGCAGCCCCGGGGCTCGTCTCGGTAAGGGTTGCACGCAACTGTTCTTTCAGGGGGAAAAGCAGGGAAGCGACAAGGCGTCCCTCAACTACCAGTTCCTGCTCATACGCTACAAAGCCGGGAAGGACCATTGCTATAGGATGCGTTCCTTTCGAGATAAAGAGTTCACACGGAGTGTTTCCCCTATAGACCCCATCCACCCGGACCGCTGCACCCAAGGGCTCAGACCTCAGAACCAGGACAGCGCCGGGTTTGGAAAGCCCTGGGTACAGGAGCACCAAGAAGAGAAGACTAAGCAGGATAAGGGAATAGAGGAATAGTAAGTATACGCCGGGCCTTATACCCAGGAGCATCGGTAAATGGACGGCGTCCTCAGGTAGGGGAGTATCTGTTTTTTCCGTCTTTGCCATTTTTGCCATACCAAATTATAGGGGGCTCTTGTACCCTTGTCAACGACGGTACTTCGTGATAGGGTTTTGGATGTATAGAGAAAAACAGTACGGTAAAGCATAGCAAAGTAAAGACAAAATATGGATGTAATGAAAAAAAACAGTTTGTTAGATCGCCTTGAAGGGTTGACTGAAAGGTACCTTACGTATCAAAAACGATCCCGACGGATCAAGAAAGAAAAACAAAAAGCCAAGAATCCAATTCTGGATTGGCTTGAAGCCTTTATATGGGCCGTGGGGGTGGTGCTCCTCATTAATCAGTACCTCTTTCAAGCCTACGAAATTCCCTCAGGTTCCATGATCGATACCCTCCTCATTGGGGATCGGATCTTCGTCAATAAGATCCTATTCGGCCCTGAGCTCCTTCCGGGTATGGCCAAGTTGCCCAGCCCCATTAAGCCCAAACGCAATGATATTATCATCTTTGAGAGCCCTTCTTACCTTTCCCAGGGGCCTGCCTTTGACATAGCCCAGCGTATCATCTATATGCTGACCATTTCTCTGGTGGATATTGACCGGGACGAATCCGGGGAACCCAAGGCCCATTTCTTGATAAAACGTGGGGTCGGCTGGGGGGGTGATCAGTTCGTGCTTCACCGGGGGGACTTTCGGATCCGTTTTGCCGGAGAAACCCGGTGGACTGAGGAACGGGAATTCAATGTTCAGCGGCAGTTCAAGCACCGTATCAGTCGTCTCGTAGCGCCCGAGGCATATCCTGCCTTGGAAGCTGAAGGAAAGGTCATGGCATATATGGAATTACGCCTCAATCCTCCTGCCGGACTCCTTAACACCGCGGCTTTCACCAATGAGATACGGTATCCCGATGATCGGGCCCGGGATAAAGCGGGTCTTGGGGTGATCCGCGGGGCCTATCCTCAGGACCCTCGGTATCGGGTGCGTCTCTCTCGGCATACCCAAGGCTGGTACGTCCCTGAAGGCAGGATCCTTCCATTAGGAGACAACCGGGATAATTCCCGGGACGGTCGTTCTTTCGGTCCCATCCGGGAAACCAAGGTCCTGGGTAAGGGTTCTATCATTTATTGGCCTATAGGACGTATGGGCCTGATTCGTTAGGGCTTAGTGGGGGGGATGTCCATGTTTTTTGGTAAGTACCGATACGCTTCGTATGCGGATCAAAAGAAGAAACGCCATCGTTTTCGGTGGGCGGTGTTAGGGTTTTTCATCTTTTATGTTTGTTATATCGCGTTGACTACCTTGGTTTTTTCTACTAAGGTACTGGAAAATGATGCCATGCAGCCGGAACTGCGGATAGGAGACCGGTTTATCGTCTCTTCCTATACGGTGTATTCCTTACTTCCCGATGGATGGCTGAATCATGCGCTGCCTTTCCGGCGGGGTAATGTGGTTCTGGTAGACACTGCTTTTGATACTCCCCACAGCCTCTTTGATCGGATCCTTGATGGGGTGATCCGCTTCTTTACGGCCCAGCGGATAGGGTTTCTCCAGCGAGAACCCTTGTACATTAAGCGGGTCATCGGCCTTCCGGGAGACGAGATTACCATGACCAACTATGTGTTACGGATCAAACCCAAGGATGCGTCTTATACGTTTACGGAGTTTGAATTATCTGACAAGACCTATGATGTTACCATCCCACAGGTTCCTGCGCTTTGGGATGGGTCCATTCCCTTTTCAGGAAACCAGGAAACTATCGTGTTGGGGGAGGATGAATGTTTCGTCCTCTCTGATGACCGGAGTAATACCAATGATTCCCGTACCTGGGGGCCGGTACCGGTGGACAGTATCATCGGGAAGGCCCTGTTCCGGTATTGGCCCCTTACCCGGTTTGGCAGACCCTAAACGCGGAACCACCGCTTCCCTCTATATTCATGTGCCTTTTTGTGCCGGTGCTTGTGATTACTGCGATTTTTATTCCATTCCGGTTATGCCCTCCGACAGCCGGCTGGATGCCTATGGGGAGGCCCTCCTTAAAGAGGCGCAAGAGCGTATCCAGGACGCGGGCCTTATCCATATTCCCACGGTGTATATCGGCGGCGGAACCCCCTCGCTGCTGGGAGCTGCCAGAATGGGACGCTTACTCTCAGGGCTGGGGAAACTCTGGGATCAGGGGATCCAAGCCCCGGAGGAAATCACCGTGGAGGCAAATCCCGAATCTGCAGGAGCGGCTTTTCTCAAGACCTGCCGGGACGGAGGGGTTACCCGGCTCAGTCTGGGGATACAGACCTTTCATGAGCCTTCCCGGAGGGCGGTGCATCGGGTAGGGGATGGAGCCTCGTGGCAGGAAGGGATCCGCCTGGTCCGGGATATATTCGGGACCGGGTTTTCCGGGGATCTCATCACCGGCCTTCCTTTACAGGATGAGGAGATCCTCTTGCAGGATCTTGACCAACTCCTGGCCTATGAACCGGGCCATGTTTCTCTCTATGCCTTGACCGTGGAACCAGGAACTCCCTTAGACTCCCAAGCCCTGCTTCAGAAAGGGTTGCTTCCTGATCCAGATAGGGCTGATGCCCTGTGGATCGCTGGCCGGGACACCTTGGAACAGCAGGGCTACAAACAATACGAGGTTTCCAATTTTTCCCGTCCCGGTATGGAGGCTCTTCATAATATACGGTATTGGCGCATGGAAAACTGGCTCGGTCTTGGCCCAGGAGCCTCTGCTACCATCATTGACGATGCTGAAGGAAGGGGTCGGCGTTTTACGGTGAACCCTGACGTGGATGCCTATATAGCCCGGCACCAGAGGAGTTCCAAACAGGCAGCCGGGGAAGGGGTGCTCATGGAAGCCCTGGATCCGCTCACCCTCATGAAAGAGACCTTCCTCATGGGGTTCCGGTACCGTAAGGGACCGGATGCAGCCTTATTTCGGCAGCGATTTGGGCTGGATATAGCAGCCTGTATTCCTCAAACCATTACCCAATGGCGTAACCGGGGGCTTCTGGAATCGGAACCCCTGGCCCTCACCAAAGCAGGACTGCTTTTCCTTGATGCTTTTCTAGAGGCTGCCTTTAGAGAAGTGGAACAGCGGGATGCCCATTAAGGCAATAACAAAGCTCCCAATGCAGGCGGCTCTGCGCTATGCCCTGCATGAAATGTGGCGGGAGTTTTTGGTCTTTGTCCAGGGAGAGAAATTCGTCAACGATGATGGGGGGGTAAACTGAAAATTGCTGATTAGGCAATGCGACCTATTGACAAAAAAAATCCTGAGCTATATTATTTTACTAGTTACATTGCAGAGGAAGCGGAGGTGAAAATCCTCCGTTGTAACCCACAACTGTAAATGGAGTAAGGACGGTAAAAGGTCACTGCAAGCTGGGCTTGTGGGAAGGCCGCTGTCCGGGTCGCAGTGCTTCATAAGCCAGGAGACTTTGGTGTAACGGCAATAGGGGTTTGATGGCTCGTGGTTGTGCCGGAGGAAAGCGAATGAATGATGAACAGGTACCAGTGAAGTATATCTCGATGGCGCTGTTTTGTAACAGCTTAGGTATCGGTTTTTATGTGCGGATGTTATTCAAGCATTTTCATGTTTCATTAATGCGTTATTCGTACCCCCCCCCTACACACTAATTTTTTAGATATTATCTTTTTTGTGGTACCCCAGAAACATTTTTACTGCAAGGGAGAGGTCTTTTTTCTCATGATAGTAAAGGCCCTGGATCCCTCAACTCCTCGAATGGTATTCAATTGCGGTTTGGACCAAAACTTTTATAAGTATATCCCAAATTAAGGAGAGATACAAGATGACGAAAACGAAAGGTTACGGCAGGAGGATGTAGCCTTTACCTACAATATCGCAAAACGGACTGATGTCAGGGCGTAGGACCCGTGGAGAATCTTTTCAGTTTTTAGCAAGGAGAAAAATATTATGACGGATAGAGGTATATTTATTAATCAGGCAAATACGTTCTTGTGTACTTTCAGGCAGTTCAATGATTTAAAAGTAAAAAATCTTGATGCCTACAGTACATTGGAAAAAACAATAGATAAATTTTCATCCTTTGTATTATGCGATATGCAAGAGCGGATATGGAACAGTATAGAAGGTAGTTACGATACGACCTTAACCAAGTTGGTGGAAGAATTAAGAGAACAATCTGCATTCTGTGTATGGAGTTTAGAAAAGTATAGGGCTATTAAATTACAAAGAGATACACAAAGTAGAGCGGAGTATTTTAAAAATATAGAAACCTGTATTGAAACAGAATTTGGTAGCTTCAAGATTACCTCTGATTCAAAAGTAATGATGATTGGATCCGGTGCATTTCCAATGACCCCATTGTTAATTTCAAA
>JAITJS010000112.1 GCA_031278815.1 Treponema sp. | reverse complement strand
ATATGTATGGCGGTTGAGGTAAAACGAGAGCTTGACCGGCGGGGTGGTTGATCCTGATGTACGGGAACGGGCCTACGCATCGAGCTTTTTTGTGCTTGAGCTGAAAGGAGAATCGGTTCAGCTGCTCCAGCCGCCGGAAGGCTTTGCGCCCAAGCAATAGTAGCCGCCCGGCTTCCCGCATAGAGGTTATCAGCCGCTTAAAAACAAGACTAAGAAGCCCGGTTAGGGTACA
This sequence comes from Treponema sp., assembly GCA_031278815.1. Classification (GTDB taxonomy): domain Bacteria; phylum Spirochaetota; class Spirochaetia; order Treponematales; family Breznakiellaceae; genus JAIRLU01. The sequence continues at coordinate 3,225 of JAITJS010000112.1, read as the reverse complement.
ATGAGCCCATGAAAACCGATTTCAACCGGCCCCAGGCGGCTATATTCGCCTCCTATTACCGGCCCCATCTCGCGCTCTTTGCGGCGGATATGCTATGCGCCCTGCTCACTGCGGCAGTGGATTTAGCCTTTCCCATGATGACCAAATACACCATCGACCGGCTCCTTCCCCAGGGGCTCTACCCCTTATTCTTTGCCATGATCGGCCTCATGCTCCTGCTGTATGTATTGCGGACCGGCTTTTCCTACTTCGTTACCTATTGGGGTCATACCTTGGGAGCCTATATCGAAGCGGATATGCGGCAGGACCTGTTTAATCACCTCCAGCGGCTTTCCTTTTCCTTTTACGATAACCACCGGACCGGACAGATCATGTCCCGGGTTACCAACGATCTCTGGGAAGTAACCGAGCTGGCCCATCACGGCCCGGAAGACCTGTTTATTTCCCTTATTACCCTGCTTGGCTCTTTTGTGCTCATCCTGTTTATCCGCTGGGAAATAGCCCTGGCCCTCCTCATCCTGGTTCCCTTGCTGCTCCTGCATACCCTGCGCTCCCGAGCCAGGATGATGCATGCCTCCAAGCGGGTCAAAGAACGGACCGGGGAAATCAACGCCTCCCTGGAATCAAGCATCTCCGGGGTCAGGGTTGCCAAGGCCTTTACCAACGAATCCTACGAGGCCGCTCAATTCCAGAAGGGCAACCAGGGCTTCAAAACCGCGAAGAAAACCTACTACCGATCCATGGCAAACTTCCATTGTCGCCTGGAATTCATCATCCATGTTCTCACCGTGATGGTTATCGGCCTGGGAGGCTTCCTCATCATGGGTCATAAGATGAACCTATCAGAACTCATTACCTGTAACCTTTTCATCAACGCCTTCCTCCAGCCCATACGGCGGCTTGCCAACTTTGTGGAACAGTACACTACCGGTATGGCGGGGTTTGGCCGCTTCGTGGAACTCATGCGGATAGGTGAGGACATTACCGACAAACCCGGAGCCCAGGAACTCACCCATGTACGGGGGGATATTGCCTATGAGGATGTGAGCTTTTCCTATAACCAGGATGTACAAGTTCTGGAACACCTTAACCTGCGGATTTCCTCAGGGACTACCCTGGCCCTGGTAGGCCCTTCGGGGGGAGGGAAAACGACCATCTGCCATCTCTTGCCCCGGTTCTATGAAATCCGGGAGGGACGCATCACCATTGATGGCTGGGATATTCGAGATCTCAGCCTTAAGTCCTTACGCAGCCATATCGGTATTGTGCAGCAGGAGGTATTTCTCTTTGCCGGAAGCATCAAGGAGAATATCCGCTACGGACGAATCGGTGCTACCGAGGAGGAGATCATCCAGGCGGCGAAGCAGGCAGAGATCCACGAAGATATTATGAAGCTGCCCCAGGGGTATGATACCCTGGTGGGGGAGCGGGGGATTAAGCTTTCCGGGGGTCAGAAGCAGCGGGTCAGCATTGCCCGGGTCTTTCTCAAGAACCCGCCGGTCCTCATCCTGGATGAAGCCACTTCCGCACTGGATTCGGCTACGGAACTCAAGATTCAGCGGGCCTTGGAAGCCCTTGCCCAAGGACGCACGACCCTGATCATCGCCCACCGACTTTCTACTATCCGCAAGGCCGACTCTATTGTGGTTATTGATGATGATGGTATCCGGCAGCAGGGTAGCCACGCAGAACTCTTGGCCCAGGAGGGATTGTATGCAACGCTCTACGCTGCACAATTTACCGCCCCCTGAGCTCACCCCGTGGCGCTTCATACGGAGGGCTGTACCTTGCAGGTTTCTAATGCCTGGAGCCGTGTCTCCTCCAGTTTTATGTGGAGGTTCTTTTCCTGGGTTGGAATCACCAAGCCTGGAGGCCCTCCTTTTACCCGACGCAGGTATTTAACCGGCGTATAGAACAGATCCCCTTCTCGGTTATTCCTGCCTTTGGAATAGAACAGCGCCAGATTCCCCGCATCCAGGAGTATATCCAAGGGAACCGATTTTCCTGAACGCTGCTGGATAAACACATAGGATCCTGGATAGTCGCGGACATGCAGCCACAGATCCTTCCCTTTCACATAATGCCGCAACAGCAGGTCGTTTTCCACCCCGTCCCTGCCCACCAGGATGAGCCAGTCCTTACGCCGGAATGCCAGTCCTGGTCGCTTTTTGTCCTGGTCCCGGTTCCGGGGTCCGGCATCTCCTGCAGCCCAGGGCCCGTGGAGGGCTCCGGCGTTAAGGAGCTTGTGCAGGACCAGGGGATTGGTCTCTGCCAGTACCCGAGCCAGGGCATTTTGCAGCCGTACCAGTTCCGCTTCTCCTGCGGCGATTTCAGCCTGTACCTGGGCTGCACCGGTTTTTGCCTTCCGGTATTGTGCATAGTAGGGTTCCGCTTGAGTTCCTGGGCTTTTCCGGGGATCCAGCTTAATCCTCATGGTCCCCCCGGCAAGATCAGCGTCGTTCTCCACCTCAAGCCAAGAATCTCCTGGTTTAATGGCGCTGATATGAGCCAGGATGCAGTCTCCGTATTCCTTGAGGGACTGGGTATCCCCAAAAGCCCGTTCCTTTTCCCGAAGCCATTCCAAGGCCCCTTGTAAACGTCCAGCATGGGTCTCGAAGGTCTTTCGGGCTTGGGAACGTAGACTGTCCAGGGATAAGGGGCCGCCATGTTCGGCATACCAGGCGTCGATGAAGGCGTTGAAGCTTGGCCCAGAAAAGTCCCGTACCCTATATTCCCTGCCCCCCGGACTGAGCCCTTCCAGAGCCGCTTCCGGGGTGTACCGGCCCCCGCTTATTTCCCCCCGTTTAGGCAAACGTCGCATGGCATCCACCACCACCCCTTCCTCATCGGTGAGCAGTACATTCGCGGCATTGGACCAGAGCCGGAGGTAGAGCCTCCATCGGTGCAGTCCCAGCCGAATCATAAGCCGGATGATCCGGTTATCCCCCAGCTGGACCGCTTCTTCTATCCAGCCGTTCACCACCCGGGAATTGAGTAATTCCGTGAAACGCAGGGGCTTTCCGGGTTTGGGCATGGTCTGCCGGGTCTCATGGACCCGGCACGCTCCAGGACCCAGGGCGATGAGCAGGGTTTTGCTGCTTCCTTGGGGAAATCCCCGGTGCAGTTTGAGGGAAAGCACATCATAGGTGCTTTGGACCGCTTTCTGTATCTGAAAGCCCGGTAAATCCAGCTCTTCCAGGATACGGTTTATTTCTTTCCAGTTCA
>JAITJS010000078.1 GCA_031278815.1 Treponema sp. | reverse complement strand
CACACGTAATGCCGCTCACAAGGGGGTCGACTGGCATTTTACCTCCGATGCCGCTCGTACTAAACTTAAACGGCTCTACCCTGTTATTTTGTAAAGTATTAGTTGACACAGCCTACTAGGTCATTCCGCTGCGCTCCATTTCCACGGCAAACCTCCGCCAAACCGTCATATACAGCCGGAATGTTATGTGCAATTTGTGTGAAATTTTTTGCAGAAAATTATAAAAAATCTCAAAAAACTTTACAAGAAGAAAATTGTGTTGTATATTTAAAAATATTGGAGGAAATTTATGAAGAAAGTTATCTCAATAATCTTGTTTTTTGCCTTGGCTGGATTCACATTTGGATCGGAAGAAGAAACGCCAAATGTCTTGATAGAATTAAACACCGGATATGCCATTGGAATTGAATTGCCAAATTCTGTTCCAATAGAATTAAAATTAGTTTATCTATTTACTCGATTTGGTTGTACCTTGCAAGCAGGATCGTTATTATCAGATGACATACGGGCAATTCATATATTTTTAGGGCCAACATTTTTTGCAATAAATAATCCCAAGATAAGAATACCAATAAGCGTAGGTATTGATGTGTTATCAAGTAATAAAAATGATTCTTATTTTGGCATTGGAGGAATAATATCTTTGAATTATAGTATAACAAAAAATATATTTTGTGGAATAAATATAGAAATGAATTATGATTTTAATAATCCGTATGAAGAAACAGTTGGTTATAAAGATGCCTCAATAGGAGTAGATGAAAATGGAAATAAAATTTATCCCATAGGGCCCGGAGGGAATCCCATATATTATACACCAATAAGGGAGAATAAGAATCATATAGGCAATAATTTTTATATAAAACCAACAGTTGGAATAGGGATGCAATTTTGAAAAAATAGAATAAAAATAATTTCTAGCACACAAACGGCACATAACAGGTCATATGCTCCGCACCCGTTGGGCACTCTGGGGTTCCGTTCGCCTAGGTCAGTCGCTACGCTCCATTTCCACGCAAAACCTTCGCCACATTTTTGCAGCCTTGGTTTTTGCTACGCAAAGCCCTTATTCGCCCTGCAAAACCGTCACATACAGCCGGAACGTTATACAAAATCCGCTCCGCGGACTTCGCATAACTGGGTATGCGCAATGCCCCGTAATGTATCATCATAAAAGCTAACCGTAGCCGTGGTTCTTTCTTTGCCCTTCTCAAGTAGTTTCATGGTAGGCAGGAAATAATTGAAGAGGGAGCAAAGGGACTGATACCGGACGTTGAGGGTGTCCCGCTCTAGGGGGGAATCGAAGCGGTAATAACCGACGTAGTTGCGGACGCAGGCGTTATTTTTTGTTCGATGAAGCAATTATCGTTTTGGTGATAGGGTCTGCTGCGGGTGAACTGGATGACGTGGTCTTCGCACCAATCCCGTAGCCATTCGTTGATAAACTCGCTGCCGTTGTCGCTATCGAGGCCCCAAAGGGTGAGCGGGCCCCCAAGCGTGAAGACCCCTGTTTGGGCTTTAGTACGTAAACTGAACAGAACGACCCAGCTGGAATAGACATCGGTACAATCAAGGGTGAGGTTAAACTCCCCGGGTTCGTGATTGCCGCCATGACGGACCGTGTCAACTGTGAAAAAACCGGGGTTTCGGTCATTCCAGGGGTACTGGACACGGAGGGGGATGGAGTGTTTCAGCCATTTTCCCGGTTTTATGCCGAAAATACCCCGGAGGAGCCTTTTTTCCGTTTATCTTTGAGCTTCCGGTTACTAGTGGCAGAACTGATGCCACGGAGTTTTTTTTGACCACCGGGGTGCTATGAAAGACCTCCTCCGGTTCGAGGAAGGCCATGTACGCCCGAATGAAGGGGGCACCGGAAGCCGAAATATTCCCACAGGGCTTTGCGGGAAACGATGACCTCAGGGCCGTAGCTGATCTTACCCGCTTGATTTTTCCGCGGTTTTTTGGAGGGGAGCTGCCTTGAGGGTGAGCCGTTTCCCTTCATAGAAGACGCTCGTAGTCTTATTTGCAAGGAGATGCAAAAGATATGTGCGGTTCAGGCCGGTAATCTCACTGACCTCGTCAAGGATTTTTGTCTTGTCTTTTGTACTGGACACTTGATAGCGCTGATACGATTCCTGAATAACCGATTATTTTGCTTGCACCCTTAACCCCATAATAGCCTGCGATCCTTATCACCGGATGGGCCTGTTTGGGTTAGATTTTCGATGATTCAATGCGGCCACTTGACTTCCCGCTTCGCTTGCGCTATTTTTTGACACGAAGGAGTCCGCGATGAACGAATACACCATCACCTTAACATGGGACGATGAAGCCCAACGATGGGACGCCATCAACGACGACATTCCGCTCGCCCTCGAAGCGGGGTCTCTCGATCTGCTTATGGAGCGATGTCGGTACGTCGCGCCGGAAATCCTCTCTCTGAACGGCAAGCAGGAAAAAGACATAACCTTGCGCTTTGTTGCGGAACGCAGGGCGAAGGCTTTCGCGTAATGGCGGAATACGAGAAAAAAGTCAGCAAGATTTTCGCGGAGAACGGCTGCCGTTTTGTGCGACACGGCAGAGGCGACCATGACATTTGGTATAGTCCCATATATGGATAGAAGCCTCACCGTGGATGGTAAAATCAACAAACGCCATACCGCAAACGGCGTTCTGAAACAAGCGGGCGTTGATTATCATTTCTAGCCCTCCCTTATGCCGACTTCCCGGCCTGCGTGGGAGGTTCCCGGTCTAGACCGTACGGACCACGGTGGACTGTTTCTTTGATCTCAAGTGATGAACAGAAAATTTTATCCATTTTTCGTCGTCTCCCTCCTGAATCAAGGGATGTCTTTTTACTTGTTGGTCAGGGCTTGTTCCTGAAAAACCAGCAGACCATCCTGAAAAAGACCCTAGGGGAGTCTACTTCTGTAGCCTCCCCGGAACCAGCCCCTGACCATACCGGCAAGAGGCGCGCATAATCACCCTGCACCTCGTAGCCTGGGGGGGGAGGGGAGGCTGGGAGCGGAATAGGTGGCAAGCGGGCGGGTCGTACCTCGCCGCAGGGTGCTTGGATTGAAACTGGGTTGGAAAAAAATACGTCGCGTGGACATACTCGGCAGGCGTACATATCGGTACGTTGATGTGGATTGATGAATCTAACCCCGCAGATCGTGTATTTATTTTGCAACTATTATAATTATTATAGCTATTGTAATTTCCTCTAAAATCACCTATACTAAGTAATTAATTGTCATACCAGAAATTATATAATAGTATAGCAGCAGCCTCCGGAACTGAAGGTGGTGGGTTCGAGTCTCTCAACCGGATTCTTCTTCACTAAAACCCCAGAGCTTGAATCACCCCAAGCTGTGGGGTTTTACCTTTCAGAAACCTTTATACCATAGCTGCCCGCCGTTCCCGGACCGCTTGTAAGCGCTGTTCCAGTGCGGTTCTCTCTCCAGCGGCGATAGCGCGCTTCAGCCTATCCAGGCTTCCTGCAAACTGCTCGATCCGCTTCAACAGTTCTTCCTGGTTTTCAATAAAAAGCTCTGTCCACATCGGGGCATTGAGCATGGCAATTCGGGTAAGATCCTCAAAGCTCCCTCCCCCAAAGCGGGTGATTCTGGTATCAGCTTCACAATCAATGAGGGCTGCGGCAATGACATGGCAGAGCTGGGAGGTGAAGGCGATGTTCCGGTCATGCTCCTGTGGGCTGGTCTCGGTAATCCGTCCAAAGCCCATGCGATAGATCAGGGTTTTAAGCAGCGCCAGGTTTTCCGGTTTATTCCGTTTAAGGGGGGTGAGGATGTAGTTCTTCCCCTGAAACGTACAGCTTTTTGCATGGGCCAAGCCGCCCAGTTCGCTCCCTGCCATAGGGTGCCCTGGTATGAAGTCCAGATCCTCCCTCAGGGTGTGTTCCATAGCCGCCACAATGCTTCCCTTGATTCCCGCTATATCGGTGATCAAGGTTCCAGGTCGGAACGCTGCCATCTGGTTCTCCATAAAATGCAAGAGCGCCCTAGGGGTGATGCAGAGGAATACCAGGTCGCACTGGCCCAGCATTGCCTCGGGTACGCTCATCCCGTCATCAATGATACCCGCAGCCTTTGCCTTTTCCAGGGTATCAGGGTCACGGTCATAGGCCAGGATACGGCCCTCAGTACGGATGATCCCTTCTGAACGCAAGGCCAGGGCTATGGCTCCCCCCATAAGCCCCAGTCCCACCATACCCACGGTGTAGGTTTCAAGGCCTTTCATGGGCTTCCTCTTTCAAGAGCCGGCCTTCTAGTGCGGCATAGGCCTGTAAAGTCTTCATAAGTCTCTCAAAGGCATCCGGCCTGATGGACTGTTCACCGTCGCAGAGGGCCTCCTCCGGGTTGGGGTGGACCTCCAGGATGAGGCCGTCTGCTCCGGCTGCTATAGCTGCTTTTGCCATAGCAGGAACCATCCAACTGAGGCCCGTGCCGTGGCTGGGATCGACTATCACCGGCAGATGGCTGTGCTTTTTTAAGATGGGAATCGCAGAAAGGTCCAGGGTATTACGGGTATAGGACTCAAAGGTCCGGATTCCCCGCTCGCAGAGGATGATCCGGTCATTGCCCCCAGCCATGATATACTCCGCAGCCATGAGCAGTTCAGTGATGGTGGCCGCATAACCCCGTTTAAGGAGTATGGGTTTACGGCAGCTCCCAAGCTCTTTGAGGAGGGTGAAATTCTGCATGTTCCTTGCCCCCACTTGGATGATGTCCACGGCATCGAAAATCTCAAGCTGATGGATGGCCATAAGCTCGGTTACAATAGGCAGGCCGGTAACGTTCTTGGCTTCTATGAGGAGATCCAGGCCCCCGCAGCCCAGGCCCTGAAAACTATAGGGGCTCGTCCGGGGCTTAAACACACCTCCCCGCAGGAAACCTGCCCCTGCAGCTTTCACCGATTGCGCCACTGAGATGATCTGTTCCCTGGTCTCTACCGAACAGGGGCCCGCTATAATCCCCACATACCCGGCCCCGATATGCCGGGTCTCACCGTCAAGGCCGCATATAGCAATCCGGGTGTCATCGGGGTGAAAAAGCCGGTTTGCCCTTTTATAGGGTTCCTGTACCCGGATGACCTTCTCCACCAGGTGATGGGCCAACAAGCTTTTTTCCTGTATCCCCGTGGTATCTCCCACCAGACCCAGTACCACTTGGGAAGCTCCCTCGGAACGGTGGACCTTGATTCCCTGTTTCTCGATCATCGCGCTGAAGCGCGCTACTGAGGCTGCACTGGCCCCTGGTTTTATCGCAATAATCATAGGCTCTCCCTCTAAAAAAATACATAAAATAAAAAGGGAGGCCCCTTATGGAACCTCCCTGATTAATCAGGTAATCACCTATCCTTTGCCATGCAAACTGATAGGCGGCAGCTCCCTTGGAATGATAAACAGATAATAATAGGAGGTGTAAGCAGCAAGAGAAAAGTTCGTATTTGTCTTGTCACCCAGGGAGTATTTCACAGTATTACCTTTCTTATGGGTAATTATCATACCCCTATCCCAGAACCCTGTCAATTACCTGGCTCTATGAGGATAGGGGGTGCTTTGAAAAGGCCTCTATTTTTAAGATAGAAACGACGATAATAAGGAATATGCTTGTTGCTAAATGGTTTGTATTTCTGGGGGCTATGGTGTGGGTGAGTGCAAGCATGGCTTGTAGGACCCCAGACCCGCCCTCAGCACTGCCCCTCTCTGAAAAGATTCCCGCTTCGATCCAGCTTCCCACTCCTCAGACAGAACACCTTGCTCCGCTTAGGGAAGCAGACCCTCAGATACAGCTCGTCTTTGAGCACCTGGAAGCTACAAGCCCTGAACATATCACCTTGTATTTTGTCTTACAGGTTGATAATTCCCGGTCAAGCCCAGCATCTCTGGAAATAAGCCAATACCAGCTTACGATGAATGGGCTGCCCCAGCATGAAGGGGTAGTACGGATCATTGACCTCCCGGGGGAGGATCATCTTGCAGTAGGAGCCCTGAGTTCTGCCCGCTTCCCTTTGGGCCTTTTGGTGGATGTAAGTACGTGTCTTGGTTTGGAGGAAGCTGTGTTTGATACCTACCAAGCCAGGTTCGAGGTGGATATAGTATGTACCTTTGTTTTAGGGGAAGGGCCTAGCACCACCCAAGTAAGCGCGGAAGCAGTCTTTCCTCGAATCCGAGCGCCAAAATTGACCGTTACCACGATCGCGGTGAATCAAGGGGAACTCATCAATACACGGGTAAAAGTGGGGTTTCGCATTGATAATCCTAATACCTTCCCCGTAGAACTTGCTTCCCTAGCTTATGAGTTTTATGGAGACGAGTATTTCTGGGCAGCTGGAATGGACCCGATGGTACGGCATATTCCTGCACAGGGCTCGATCCAAACCCAGGTTCTCATGGTGATGAACTTTATTGATATGAACCGGAAACTCCTGGAGGATGTCCTGGCGGCAAAGCGGGTCTATTACCGTTTCACCGGCGAAGCTGCGGTCCTCACCACTATTGCATACCTTCCTCGATTCTCCCTGGACTTTAATCTTGCGGGGAATTCGGTAGTGATGAAATAAGGAGCGTACTATGGAGGGATTGAGATGACCCGTACGTCCTCCATTACCCTGGGAGTACTCGCTACCCTTGCTGCCCTGGCAATGGGTCAAGAGCTTGACCATGATATTGATCCAGGGATCATCATGACCGTGGAAAACTCTTATCGACAAGAATCAGTGAATCTTATGACTATCCGCGAGCAAAGCCGGACTGAAAGCCGGGAAATGAAGGTTCTTGCCTTAAAAAACATCAGAGGTGCCATTGATCGGGGTATTACCACCGGAGAGATCCTGAAGGCCCTGGAATATATGGCTATGGAGGGAATCGTAAACAAGACCATATACAACAACCGGATACGCAATAATTACCCGGACATCCGATGCCAAGCCGCAGCCTATCTTGGGGACCTGGGGAGCCTGGAAGCGCATAAGATCCTGTTAAAGATGACCCAAGCCGAATACGAGCCTATGGTATTAACCGAAGTAGTTAAATCTTTAACTAAAATTGGGATGAATGATAATAATGAAACGGTTCAGATGATTAGCAAACGACTCCATGCCTTTGATGTACTCCTCCCGGATAACCTCCTCGCCCTGGCTGCCTTGGAAGCCTATGAAACCTTTGCATCCAAGGCAGGGGGAACCTTGGATGCCTCCACCATACAGGTCATCCAGGGTATTTCCACAGGGCGCTATCACGGCACGATTCGGGAACGGGCGAACCAGCTCTTGACCATGCTGCATACCTATTCCCTGCATTCCCGCCCTGAGGACCTATCAGAATAAGCAAGCCCACTTACCGATTCCGTCGTTCTTCCACAGTTTTGCATTCGATACACATAAGCGCATAAGGAATCGCTTCGAGTCTATCCTGGGGTATACGCTTGCCGCATTTCATACAAAGACCGTATTTTCCCTGCTGAATCCTGGTAAGGGCTGCATCTATCAACTTGAGTCGTTTTAATTCCTGAGAACCAATCGCTTCAATCATTTTGCGATCTATGTCATCGGAAGCACTATCTGCTAAATCCTTTGGATCCATACCCTCTACAATTGCCTTAAAATCCTTATTACTAACGATCAGCTTTGAAATGATCTCTGTTTTCATATCCGTGAGGGATTTATTGATTCGTTCTACGAAGTTCTGCTCCATGAGGGCCTCCCTGTTATACTTCCTAAAGATTATACCTAAATATAGGAACCTTCCTGGTAGTTTCTACATGTAATTATGAAAATATACCAATTAGTTTGGGTAGAGTGCCGTATGCCGGTGCTTTTGTCAAGGCGCATCGGAGCTTTTGTTGGTTTTTTTATTTTTTTCTTCACATTCCTCAGGCTTTTCAACAGCTTCTATTTTGAAAGAACCTCTCAGAAATCAGGGTATCAAGGGGAAGGGGGTGATGTATGGAACCAAGCAAGGGACCTACAGCGTGCTTGATTCGCCAGCCAAAGGCGCGTAGACACCACTCGCTAAGCCTCTACTCACGCCCCCGGTAAGGGTGCCAGTCCCAGGCGCTCCCGCTTGATCTTTTTGGTGGTGGTCATTTCCATAGGCTCATCCAGGATCGTGGTTTTTTCGATCCGTTGATAGGGCAGCAGCCGCTGATTCACTTCCGCGATGATCTGGTTTATCCGCCTACTTATGGATTCTTTAGCCTCACTGGATGCAGTATCCTGGAGGTTCTTGAAAAAATCAGCGCTAGGATACACCAAGGCCTCAATACCTTCGGACTTCATCTTCTGGTCCAGGACAAAGCCCCGGACCAGAATCTGCTCAATTTCTTCAAAAAGCTGGAACTCATTTTCGATCTCTTCGGGATAGACATTTTTGCCTCCTCCGGTAACGATCATGTTCTTGGCCCTGCCGGTGAGGTACAGGTACTGTTCGCTGTCCAGGTAACCGAGGTCCCCGGTCTTGAGGTACCCGTCCTGAGTAAAGGCAGCCGCGGTTTCTTTAGGCATCTGGTAATACCCCTTCATAATCATAGGGCCTTTCACGATGATCTCGCCGATGCCCCGCTCATCCGGGTTGAGGACTTTCATATCTACCTGGGGTATGATCTTGCCCACGCTGGTTTCTTTATAATGTTCTACGGGATTAAGGTTGATGATGGGGGAAGTTTCCGTAAGGCCGTAACCCTGGATGAAATCCAGCCCCAACTGGTTGTATTTCTTAAAAATACTCGGTGCTAGGGGACCTCCGCCGCAGATGCAGATCCGCAAGGTGGAAAGAGAAGCCTGACGCAGCACTGCACCGAAGAGCTTTTTACCGGGATTCACCTTACAGATCTTTTTAATAAGCCCTGAAAGGCCCATTAACACGGAAATAAGCCCATACACCATCGGCCCTTTTGCTTTGAGACCCCGGAGGATCCCGGCCAGGAGCTTGTTAAAGAGCATGGGAACTCCCAGGAGCATGGTGATTTTCGCCTCCTTGAGGTCCTTCAAGATCGCCTTGGTAACCATTCTCTTGCCAAAGACCACTTCCGCACCAGTGGATATGCCTTCTATAAACACCGCCAGCATGGTATAGGAGTGATGAATAGGGAGGAGGGCGTAAAACACATCCGTATGCAGGACCGTAAGGTTCCCCTGGGCCAGGTAACAGTCGGAAACCAGGTTCCGATGGGTCAGCATAACCCCTTTGGGAACCCCGGTAGTCCCGGAAGTAAAAAGAATCGCCGCAATGTCCATTTCTTCTGCTTCCTCAATGTTTGCCTCAGGGCCATCCAATTCGTACAGATACGGGCTTATCCCCTTTTTGAGGGAAACGATACCGGTTAAGGCCCCGGGATTGCTCATAAAGAAGGGGTATTTTTCCTCGTCCACAAAAAGGATTTTGGCCTTAGCAGTTCTCAGGAGCAGATCAATTTCCTCGTTCTTCAGTTGATAATCTATAGGGACCACGATGGCACCGGCAAAGAGGATACCCAGGTAGGCGATGGCCCATTCCGGAGAATTCTTGCCGCTTACGGCTACGGTATCTCCCTGATGGATCCCTTGGCTATGGAGCCACCGAGCGAGGGCGCTTATTATATGGAATGATTCCCTATAGGTGAGGCTGATACGGTCCGGCTCATAAATGGTAAAACAGGACCGTTCTCCATACCGAGAGAGGGTGATCCTAAACATCTCCGGCAGGGTGGGCCATAAGCCCTTAAAAGCTATACCCCGGAACTCATTTAAAAAAGCCCAGGGGGTATAGGCAGCATCTTTTACTATCATCTCATCACCTCTGTATTATTCGACCAGGGCGAAGCTTCGGGGTTGCAGGGATTAAGATTAAAAGGCGTAGTTTTTTCATCGGTTGTCCATAATACGTGCTTGGGGCTTGATATTCAGGATATTAGGGTTTAAAAATAAGCTAAGAGAGGGTAATGAAAACGATAAGCATCGTAGGTAAACATTGTTTGGGGTGTATCCCCCTTTTGCTCCTGTGGGTTTCCTGTTCTGCCCAGGTACAAGGGTCTTTGTATGTGGACGGTTCGGCGAATCTGAACCTCCACTGTTCCTTGGAACCCCGGATGACCGCTCTCATCCGTTCCTTATCCCGCTTGAGCAGCCCGTCCCCTGGTTCAGCGCAGGTTCTTGATGCCTTGAGCATCAGTAAATTCCTCATTGCTGCACCGGGCATCAAATCCGTGCTCCTTCGTAATAAGAATCCCACTACCATTGAAGGAACCATCAGGATACTCAAGGCGGATGCCTTTCTTGCCCTTCCCGGAAGCCCGGAGCATAGTCCCTTCATCAGCTACGAACAGACCCCTGCTGGCGGGAGGCTGCGGATAACCATAGACCGCTTTTCAGGACCCCGCCTCCTTACCCTGTTCTCCCCAGATGTGCGGGATTACCTGTCTGCCCTCATGGCTCCGGTGGCCACTGGGGAAGCCCTTTCCCAACAGGAGTACCTGGTTCTGGTCCAGTCGGTATACGGTAAGGCCGTGGCGGAGGAGATCACCGCCTCCCGTATTCACCTTACCATCGACTTTCCCGGATCCATCAGCAGTATCCAGGGGGGCAGGGCCTCGGAAAACCGGGCGGAATTTACCATACCCTTGGGGGATCTGCTGGTTCTCGATAGCCCTTTGCGCTATGAGGTATCCTGGTAGTAATCGGGGAAAACCTGAAACACACCTTGCAGAACCAGGGGAAGCGTTGCATACTACTAAACAAAGTTAGAGGGGCTTTTCTTACCAGGGGACCATAGCGCATACCCATTAACCGCTGTTTAAGAGGACCCTGGGTTTACCTAATAAGCCCCTATACCAAAATGAAAGAGGTTAAAGAATGAAACTCAGTACGAGGCTTACGATAATCAACGTCATGCTGACCATTATGCTTATTGCCGTCATCGCCATCGTAATATTGAGCAGGTCCATTACACTCCAAAGAAACGGAGCCATGGAAAATATGAATAACTTGGCCAGTTCTACTGCCAAGGATATCCAGTCCCGGTATCAAGCTTACGTCCAAGTGGCAAAAACTTTGTCTCAAATCATGAATAGTTATGAATCCATGGATATTGACTTCCGGCGAACCCGTTTTCAAGAGATCCTGCGTAGCGTGTTTGAGTCGTTTCCTAATTTTATCGGTATTTATACCCTCTGGCAGCCCAATGCCCTGGACGGCAAAGACGCGGAATATGCCGGCACCCCAGGGGCCAGCGAAACCGGTCAGTTTATTCCCTATTATACGAGGGAAGCCGGGCGCATAGAACTCAATGCCTATGCCGAATACCAAAAGGCCCTCCGCACTGTTTCTGAACGGGATGTGATTTCCAACCCCTTTTCCCTCTTGGCCAATGGGGACCAAAACTTAGCCATAGATATTCAAGTTCCCATTATCCGCTCCGACCAGGTGATTGTGGGAATCGTCGGTATTCATCTGGATATTGATGATTTACAGCCCCTGATTGAGTCCATACGGCCATACGGTACCGGGCATGCTACGGTATATGCCAATGACGGTACCATAGCCGCTCATTACCTTAAGGAGCAGCGGGGTACTTTTTTCCAGGAAACCTCCGTGAAAGCCTTGGGGCAAGAAGGGGTTACAACGGTCCTCAATTCCATAAGCAGTGGGCAGCCTGCTACGATCCTCTCCAATAACGTCATCCTGGTGAGTTACCCTTTTTATCTAGGCACCTCCTCAGAAGCCTGGACCGTGATAAACTTAGCCCCGCTTGAAACCGTCCTGGGACCTATGTATGCCCTCATACGGTTCAGCGTCATCTTCATTATTGGGGCAGGCATAGGCGCGGCGATCATTATTTTCATAACCTCTAACAGTCTGGCGAAACGGATCATCCGGGTGGGGGCGATGATGAAGGACATTTCCCAAGGGGAAGGAGACCTGACCAAGCGTCTTACCATTTATGCCAAGGATGAAATCGGCAATATGGGGAACCATTTTAATGAAACTCTCAATAAAATCCACAACCTGGTGGTGAATATCAAGCAACAATCGGGAAGCCTTGCGGATATTGGCGCTGAATTATCTGTCAACATGAGCAAGACCGCAGCAACCATTACGGAAATCGCCGACACAATCCAAAGCGTTAAGAAGCAGACCAGCAGTCAAGCCGGGACTGTAAGCCAGACGAGTGAGACCATGCGGAAGATCATCGCCAGCATAGAACAGCTTAACCGGCATATTGAAACCCAGTCCAGCCATATCTCCCAGTCCTCAGCGGCCATTGAACAAATGCTGGCGAATATCGCCTCGGTTACCCAGACCCTGGTGAAGAACAACGAGAATGTAAAGAACCTCTCCCAGGCTTCGGATGCGGGCCGTACCGGGCTGCAAGAGGTATCTGCGGATATTCAGAAGATCGCCAAAGACTCTGAAGGGCTTCTGGAGATTACCGCAGTGATGGAGAGTATTGCCAGCCAGACGAACCTCCTTTCCATGAACGCGGCTATTGAAGCGGCTCATGCAGGAGAATCCGGGAAGGGCTTTGCGGTGGTGGCCGATGAAATTAGGAAACTTGCCGAATCCTCCAGCGAACAGTCAAACACCATAGCCCAAGTGCTTAAAAAAATAAAAGAGTCCATTGATAAAATAGCCCGGTCTACGGATGCGGTGATCGAGCGCTTTGAGGCTATTGACCGGAGCGTGAAGATCGTCTCAGAGCAGGAAGAACAGGTCCGCAGTTCCATGGAAGAGCAGGGGAGTGGGAGTAAGCAGATTTTGGAGTATATCGGCAAGCTCAATGATATAAGCCAGATCATTAAAGAGGATTCCGGAGAGATGCGGGCAGGGACCCGGGAGATCTTAGGGGAGAGTAAAAACCTTGAGCAGATTACCCAGGAGATTAACCACGGGATGCAAGGAATGGCCAGCGGGGCAGAAGAGATCAACGCCGCAGTCCAGCGGGTCCATGACTTGAGCGGGGAGAACAAACGGCATATTGACGTACTGGTCGGTGAAATTTCCAAGTTCAAGGTAGAAGGCTAAGGAAGGGTGTTTTTCAAAACCTGGTCTTTTGAAAAATTTTCGATACATAAAAAATGTGCTTGCGTTATTTTATGAGAGGCTATAAAATAAGTTCTAATGGTTCACGCTGGGAGGATTCTACAACCTTATCAAACACATGTATGCGCTGAACCGTAGGTCTCACTCAATGACTTTAATCTATGGGTCTAACGTAATGGCCTGTCAATTTCTTGGTCTCACTCAAGGGCCTAAGCATCTCAAAATCATGGTTGAACCATTTTCAGTCTGCTGAAATGGAGCAATGTCGTCCTATGTTTAGGGACTATGTAATTACGAATGGAGGTATGTATGACAACAGCAGGTGGAGCACTTGCAAAGGACAGGGGTACTCCTGGGGACTTAGAATTCCCGCAGGAACTGCTCTCATTCATTGATGAATGGAAGGTAAAACCCGGTAGTCTCATTATGATCCTGCATAAAACCCAAGAAACCTTTGGCTATATTTCCCGTCCCGCCGCGGAAAAGCTTGCGATCCTTACCGGTATTCCTATGGCACGGATCTATGGGGTTATCACCTTTTATCATTTCTTTAAAACCACCAAGCCGGGGAAGCATAAGATTTCTATATGCCTGGGAACTGCCTGTTACCTTAAGGGAGGAGGGGACCTTATTGAAGAAGCGCAGCGTCTTCTAGGTATTAGCGAAGGAGGGGTTACTGAAGATGGATTGTTCTCCATCGATCCGGTTCGCTGTGTTGGTTGTTGTGGTCTTGCACCGGTTATAACCGTGGGAAGTGAGACCTATGGGAAGATGACGAAAGGGCAGCTCCCTGAGGTAATCAAAAAATACAGAAGCCGAGGTTGAGGAGGAAAGTATGGCAAACTTAAGCTTGGAGGAACTGCGGAAACTCAGGGACGCTCAAAAGCAAGCATTTAGAAGGCGGGAAGGCTGTACTCATTACATCCTCACCTGCGGCGGAACCGCTTGTCAGTCCAACAAAGGGGTCGAGATCTACGAAGGCTTGATCGCTGAAGCGGAGAAACAGGGGGTTAAAAATAAAGTACAGATCATTAAAACCGGTTGTTTTGGATTCTGCGAGAAGGGCCCGATTGTCAAGGTCCTTCCTGATAATTCTTTTTATGTAGAAGTGAATCCTGAAGACGCCCAGGAGATCATCGCCGAACAGGTGGTCAAGGGTAATGAGGTATCCCGGCTTCTCTACAAGGATCCTTCTGGGAAAGAGCAGGTCAAGGGTTCTGCGGAAGCCAGTATCGGGTTCTATCAGAAGCAATTCCGGGTGGTATTACGGAACTGCGGGGTTATTAACCCTGAGGATATTAAAGAATACCTGGCCACTGATGGCTATATCGGCCTTGAAAAGGTCCTATTCGAGTTAAAGCCTGAAGAGGTTGTTGAGGAACTCAAGAAATCCGGACTTCGGGGCCGGGGCGGCGCGGGTTTCCCCACCTGGATCAAGTGGGATACCACTCGTAAGGTACAGGGGGATGTGAAATACGTGGTCTGTAATGCCGATGAAGGAGACCCTGGTGCATACATGGATAGGTCCACCATCGAAGGAGACCCTCATTCCATCATCGAAGCCATGACCGTCTGCGGTAAGACCATCGGTGCCCAGCAGGGCTTTGTCTATATCCGGGCAGAATACCCCTTGGCGGTTCACCGTCTGGAGATCGCCTTGGCCCAGGCCAAGGACTACGGCCTTTTGGGTAAGAATATTCTGGGTTCAGGCTTTGATTTCGACATTGAAATCCGTCTTGGAGCCGGAGCCTTTGTCTGTGGTGAAGAAACTGCCCTGCTCAGATCCTTAGAGGGGCTTCGGGGTATGCCTACGCCCAAGCCGCCCTTCCCTGCATTCCAGGGGCTCTGGGCAAAGCCCACGGTGATCAACAACGTGGAAACCTTTGCCAATATCCCGGTAATCCTAACCAAAGGCGGTTCCTATCTTGCAGGAATCGGTACGGAAAAGTCCAAGGGTACCAAGGTATTTGCCCTGACCGGTAAGATAAACAACTCCGGCCTCGTGGAAGTCCCCATGGGAACCACCCTGCGGGAGATCATCTTTGAGATCGGCGGGGGTATCAAGAACGGCAAGAAGTTCAAAGGCGTACAGACCGGCGGTCCTTCTGGAGGCATCCTCACCGACAAAGTCCTAGACACCCCCATTGACTATGAAAGCCTCACGGCCATGGGCTCCATGATGGGTTCGGGGGGTATGATCGTTATGGACGAGGACGACTGCGTGGTGGACGTGGCCCGGTTCTACATGGATTTCTGCGTGGACGAGTCCTGCGGGAAGTGTTCCCCCTGCCGGATCGGGACCACCCAGATCCTCAATATTTTGGAGAAGATCACCAGGGGTAACGGGGAAGAGAGCGACGTGGAAAAACTTGAGGCTATCGGCAAGGCCATGGCCAAGGCCAGCCTCTGTATGCTCGGAGGAACCGCGGCGAATCCCACCCTGTCCACGGTGAAGAATTTCCGGGACGAGTACCTCGAACACATCCACGACCACAAGTGCCGGGCGGGGAAGTGTAAGAACCTGCTGCGCTATGAGATTGATCCTGAGAAGTGTAAGGGCTGCGGCCTCTGCGCCAAGAACTGCCCGGCGGATTGCATTAGCGGCGAGAAGAAAAAGCCCTATACAATCGATCAGTCCAAGTGTGTCAAATGCGGCGAGTGCTTCAAGAATTGTAAATTCGATGCGGTCGTCAGGATCTAAGGAGAAAACGATGGTAAACCTTAAAATTAACGGCATACCCCTTCAAGTTGAGGACGGTACCTCTATCTTGAACGCGGCTCAAAAAGTCAACATAAAGATCCCCACCCTCTGTTATAACCCGGACCTTCCCCCGTGGGCTTCCTGCGGGATCTGTATCGTCCGTATGGAGGGCTCCCCTAAAATGGTCAGGGCCTGTACCACCCCGGTGGCGGAAAATATGAGCGTCATCACCCATGATTCGGAGATCATCGCGGTGCGGCGCACCGTGCTGGAACTGATCCTCTCCAACCACCCCAGCGACTGCCTCCAGTGCCCCCGGAACGGGAACTGCGAGCTTCAGACCCTGGCGGCGGAATTCGGCATCCGGGACGTACCCTACCGGAAGGTTCTCAACCAGATTCCCATCGACGACTCCAATCCGTCCATCGTGCTTAACCCGGAAAAGTGTATCCGCTGCGGCCGTTGTGTGAAGGTCTGTCAGGAGATGCAGAACGTCTGGGCCCTGGAATTCCTGGGCCGGGGCATCAAGGGCCGGATCGCCTCCGCGGCGGACACCCCCCTGGGGGAAAGCCCCTGCATTAAGTGCGGCCAGTGCGCGGCCCATTGCCCCGTGGGGGCCATTTACGAGCGGGACGACACCGTTAAGGTATGGTCCGCCCTGCAGAACCCCGACATTCACCCGGTGGTCCAGATCGCCCCGGCGGTCCGGGTCGCCCTGGCGGAGGAATTCGGCCTTGAGCCGGGAACGGTCTTTACCAAGAAGATCTACGCGGCCCTGCGCCGGCTGGGATTCAAGACGGTCTTCGATACCAACTTCTCCGCGGACCTCACCATCCTGGAGGAGGGGACGGAACTGGTGAACCGCCTCACCAAAGGCGGGGACATTCCCCTGATCACCAGTTGTTGTCCCGCCTGGGTCGATTATATGGAAAAATATTACTCCGATATGATCCCGAACTTCTCCACCGCCAAGTCTCCCCAGCAGATGATGGGGGCCATGATCAAGGCCTACTGGGCGGGAAAAGCCGGAATAGCCCCGGATAAGGTTTACTCCGTTTCGGTGATGCCCTGTACCGCCAAGAAATGGGAAACCCGGCGGAACAAGGACATGAAGAGCGCCGGCCACGGGGATGATGTGGACATTGCCATCACCACCCGGGAACTGGCCCGGATGATCAAACAGGCGGGGATCGAGATCCTCAAGCTCCCCGATGAAGATGCGGACAGCCCCCTGGGGCCCTATACCGGGGCGGGCACCATCTTCGGCGTTACCGGAGGCGTCATGGAAGCCGCGATACGGAGCGCCTTCTTCCTTGTTACCAAGAAGGAACTGGGGGATGTGAACTTCCAGCCCGTCCGGGGCCTTGAAGGGGTGAAGGAAGCGGAAGTGGATTTCCAGAACGGGACCAAAATCCGCGTCGCCGTAGCCCACCAGATGGGTAACATCGCCGCGGTGCTGGACCGGATCCGGGCCGCCAGGGACGCGGGAAAGGATACCCCCTATCATTTTGTGGAGGTCATGGCCTGCCGGGGCGGATGTATCTCCGGGGGCGGCCAGCCCTACGGCAGTACCGACGAGATCCGCAAAAAGCGGGCCC
>JAITJS010000026.1 GCA_031278815.1 Treponema sp. | reverse complement strand
TTAAAACCTGGAATAAGGACAGCAAACCCTTTACGTGGACAAAATCAGCCGGTGAAATCATCGGAAGCATAAAGAAAGCAAAAGATGCTTATTCAAATTGATTTGGACAGAACACTAGGTTCCTTTGATGTATACTATTGTATATACTAACTCTTCATCGACTGCGGTATAACTCTCCTATCCTTGCGCATACCACCATTTTCTCACTTGATTCAACGGCGAAAACCGATGTGTCCGAGCTGATACCGACACCGCCATATTCAAATGCAAATCAAGTACAGATTCCTAAACTTCCAAGCATCAATCTCTCTTGAAAAGATATTGATTTCAGCATCAAGGTTGCCAATACTTCATACCGAAAGCCGGTGTAGACCAAGCGATGCAGCGAATGGAGCGCCGCTCAAAGTAAAACCATTACTTAGGGATCACCCCTTTTTACAGCGTATTGGCTTGGAATTACCCTTAATCATGCCGAACGCAAGCCCACTAAACTCACCTAACATTGATGATCCACGGATGAGTACGTTTGGAGAGGGGCTGCTTCCCCAGGTTTGTGAAGCGCTTCCGGTGAAACGGCTCATCAAACTCACCTGATTTATCCTAATCCTTCCAAGGAAATATAAAACTCTTAAACGACCGGGTTCCGGTTTTTTCCCGTTCCTCAATCAAGAGCACCTCCCAGGGGATCTTGCGGCGGTTCGCATCGGCGTTTACTTCAAGCCAATCGTACTTAAGCAGCCGCAGGCGCAAAGCCTCGTCAAGATAGAGGAGGACACCCGCAGGCCCCGGAAAGAGAAAGCCCAAGAATATCGAGAGTCCCAAGGTAAGGAGGCAATACACACAAGAAAAAATACAGAACAGGGGATTATCAAAGAAAATAAGCAGGCATTTTTTAATGATTTTGCTTAGTTTCGTATCCAGCCGTGCCCGGATTGCCAGGAAGAATTGCAAGGACAGGCTTCCCAGTACCAGGGTCCAGAAGATCATTGCGGCCACTAGCAAGCCTATCACCGAGCCTAGACCCAGATAGAAGGGAATGACCACACGAAGGAGGATCCCTCCTAGGAAGACAAAGCCCCCCATGACGATACCGCTCGGCCATGCGTGCTGCACCTGCATAAAAAAATCCCCAAAACCAAAGGAACCGTAATCGGATATGGCTTTAAGGGATAAGGCAGTGGCGGCCAGATACACAAAACACCAGAGGATACCCACACCTAAGACGAGCATTCCCAGCACGGGAAGGGATGGTAAGAGGGGAGGAATAAAAAGGGGAACTGCCACAGAAGCAAGGAATCCTAGGTTCAGCAAGGCAACTCGGAACAGATTATCCCAGAGATCAAAAAACGTCTTCTTAAGTAGAAATCCAACCATTAGGGCTTAGTATACCGGATACAAGCTGATTCGTCTATAAACACGCGGCAACCTGTAGGTCAAGCTACCCAAAGGTTAGTATATACTGGGGCACTTCGCTCAAGCCCTAAGAAGTACTGCCTTCCTTAAGACGACTGTGGATAAAACCGGCTTTGCTCTGCCCAAAGCCCCAGGGCCGGATTGGGTACAAAGAAGATCTGTTCCCCATCGGGCAGGATATTCCAGCCCAAGCCCAAGGTCTTGGGAGCATACCGGGACAAGCCTTCTGCCAGATCCCCCCACTCGTAGCCCACTCCTTCAACCTCTGCCTGGGATAGGCCCGGACCAGGACAGTAGCGTACGGTAAACCGGCCTTCACTGGAACCGTGAATGAGATGGGCTGCCGCAGAAAGGCTCCCGGCAAGCTCAGGGTCTTGGCTCACCCGCTCCTGGATGACCTTTCCGGGCCGGTACCCATGCTTACGAATAAGCAGGTCATTCCCCGGATCTTCCCCGAACCGTTCAAGCCCTGGAGCCAGAATCAAGAGCTCCCCGCCATCGGCCATAGCCATACGAGTCCGGTAAATCCCCTTGTTTCCCAGCCAGGTACTGCGGAATTCTTCAGGGTCTAGGTATACCACGGCTTTCTGGATAGGCTCCTCCAGAATATCCACGTTTACCTCCCGGGCAAGCGTAGCAGCCGCTTCAAAACAGTCCCGGCCAAATCCGATATACAACCCCCGAACCGCCAAAGAGCCCCGCGGCTTACCTGCGGCCGTGGCTTCTGCATCAGTCCGGGCGCCCACTACGGTCAAAATCCAGAGGATGGGAGGCAAGTACTTGCTAAAACGGCGAATTCCCTCGTCAAACATGGCCCGAACCGGGGTATCGGTTCGGCCCATCATCCGCTCCATCCCATAGGAAGCTCCTACAAAATGGCTCTTGTCAATGGCTTCTTTGCCGCCGGTTCCCACAAAAATATTCTTTGCATGATTGGCCATACCCACTACCTCATGGGGTACCACTTGGCCAATAGAAAGGATCAGAGAAAAGCCTCCGTCCCGCAGCAACTTATTTACCTGGACCGGCCAATCGTAATGGACTGCCCCTTGTGAAACTTCGGCGATCCAGTCCGCTTCCAGCCGGCCCAACTCTACCACATCTTGCCGCCAATCATGGGAGATGAATTTATCAGGGGAGGTTCCGGGGAACATACGGCTCAGTTCCGCCTTGGTCATGGCTATATGGGTCCCCAAAGCAGGCATGACCCCTCCTAAGGGGGTCTTTCCATTGCTTGCCAGTTCCCGACAGGCGAGGTCGGTAAAATACCCTGCCCGAGAATGGAAGCGGGTTATATCGGGAGGCAGGATGAGCACCGGTCCTGCAGCACCTAAATCTTCAAGCGCCTTAGCGAGAGCCTGGGAAAAAAGCTCCTCGAGCCTCTGGTCTGGTATATCCTCCTGCACTGCTCCTTGAGCAACATAGATCATTTCCATCCCCTTAGTCACTAATCACCGGTTTGTCATTGAATTGATTTACCATGAGGATCGGCTGATGGGTAGCATCCAGGGTGTCCCGCCAGAGATTGCCCTCAGGATCCACGTGGCTGCGGTGGGAAATAACCGCGGACATAGGCAGGTGCACGAATTCGTTGTTCACCAAGCCGATGATGACCTTGGTTTTTCCTGCCATAGCCGCATGAGCCGCGGCATTCCCCAAGCGCTCACAGTAAATGGAATCCCCTGGCTCTGCAGGAGCGGACCGAATGATATAACTGGGATCGATGTACTTTAAGTTGATCTCCATCTTTTTCTCGTCAAAATGACTTTGGATCCGGTCCCGTAGATAGGTACCTACATCAGCCATTTTGAGATTACCCCCGGCATCGGTTTTCACATCCTTAACCAACTGATCTTGCATGGCCCCCTCAGCCACCACCACCACTGCATGCTTGCGTTTTCTAAGCCGTTCTTCCAAGTGGTGCAAAAAGCCATTATACCCCTCCAGGTTGAAAGGCACTTCGGGAATAAGCACAAAATTCACCTCATGGCTCGCCAGGGCGGTATGCGCGGCAATGAACCCCGACTCCCTCCCCATGAGTTTGACTAAGCCGATACCGTTAATCTGAGAATTGGCCTCCATGTGGGCCGCAGCTACTACGTCCACTGCCTTAGCCACTGCGGTATCAAAGCCAAAGGACTTTTGTATAAAGGCAAAGTCATTGTCTACGGTCTTGGGTATGCCCACTATGGCGATCTTCAGTTTGCGCTTGCTTATTTCCTCGGCAATGTCCAGGGAACCCCGCTGGGTTCCGTCTCCACCTATAGTAAACAGCATATTGAGGTTAAGCTGCTCCATGGCATCAACGATTTTACTTACCTCTTTGCCCCCGCCCCGGGCGCTTCCCAAATAGGTTCCCCCCAGCTTATGGATATTATCCACATTCTCAGGATTCAATTCCCGGATCGGATACTGGTACTCCGGGAGGAACCCCTTGTACCCGTAACGGATTCCGGTAATCCGATGTACCCCATATCGGAACCACAGACACCGGACAATAGCCCGGATCACATCGTTGATCCCCGGACATAGACCGCCACAACTGACGATGCCTGCGTGCACATGGGCAGGCATGAAATAGATCATCTCCCGGGGCCCTGCACACTCAAAAACCTCTCTTCGTTCAATCCGTACTTGGTCTCCCAAGGCCACATCGGCGCTGAGCCGGATAAATTGATCGTCGGTAACATAATTAGCGATAAAATCGCCCTTCACATTCGACATCATAATAGGGGATTTGATATTACGTTTTCCCAATTCCTCAATGGTAAAATCAAAGGTTTCATTCATGGGTAGCCCTCTCTTTTGCTTAGTTTGTAGATAGCTGGTATAATAGGAGTATTTCTACTATATAATATATAGTATTATATGGACTTTTGATGAATACACAAGGCTATCGTTTTATAGTGCAGCGTTATAGGAAAGTATGACACGACCCAGGAGAAAACGAGCTCTCCCTAGGAGGGCCATAAGGAAAATATAGTAACGCGAGTTCGGCGGGAACAAGACGCGCCTGGACACCGCCAGGGATCAGGCTTATAGCGTTACCCGTTATACCTACCGCGTATACGGGCGCGAGATGCTGTCAAACTCACGTTATATTACAAGGAGTTAGGTATGTCGAAAAAGGTACTGGTACTCTTGGCTGAAGGTTTTGAGGAGGTGGAAGCCATCACCCCCATAGATTACCTTCGCCGGGCGGGGATTGAGGTAAAGGTGGTCTCCATTGCTTCTGGGGACGCGGGTTTGCAGGTGCAGGGAGCCCACGGCTTATGGATCCTGGCAGATTCCACCCTTGAAGCATTGGCGAACGCGGGACAGGGATCCGCAGCTTTCTGGGATGGGGTGCTTCTTCCCGGCGGTATGCCCGGAGCATCCCATCTCGCTGCATCTGAAACCGTAATCACGCTGGTAAAGGATATGGCTGCGGCGGGAAAACTCGTGGCTGCTATCTGCGCGTCCCCGGCGGTGGTGCTCTTTCCCTTGGGGCTCTTACAAGACCGCCGTTTTACCTGCTTTCCCGGCATGGAAACCACGGTTTCCGGGGCTCAGTGGGTGGAAGAAAAGGTGGTCCGGGACGGAAACATCATCACCAGTCGTGGGGCAGGAACCGCAGGCGTCTGGGCCACGGCGATTATTGCATACTTGACGGATCCGGATACTGCCCAAAAGATAGCGTCTGCGGTATTACTCTAAAAGAGATGCATGGGGGCAAGGCCCCCATACTTCCTACGGTGTCCCTTGAGGCTGTTGCTAATCCCCGATGCGGATCGAATTAAACCAAGCGTTGTTATAGAGATCCAACGCGGCTCCCAGGTCGTCTTTCAGTTCCGTGGCAGCCAGGTCTTCGGTCCGGTAATAGGGGGTAACCTTCTGGTATTGCCGGGCGGGAATGTTGGCGGTAGCGGGAAATCCGAAATAGTCGGCAAACTCCGCATAAATCTCCGGCCGGTGGATGAAGTCGATAAATTTATGGGCCAAGTCGATATTTTTCGAGCCTTTCAAGATGCACATACTGTCGATGTAGGCGGGCCCCCCTTGGCTGGGTATGAAAAAGACCGTATCCCGGCGTAATTGCTCGTTATCCGCGATCTCCTCGTATACCACCTCCGCATAGCCCTGGACCACCCAGAAATCCCCGTTGGCATAGCCCTTGCCGAAAGCCTCTGCATCAAACTTAACCAGATTCGGCTTCCATTCCTGATTGATAAGGTTCTTAGCCGCCTCAATCTCTGCAGGGTTCTTGGTGTTTACCGAATATCCCAGATGCACCAAGGCATCTCCCATGACTTCCCGCATGTCATCAAGCATGGTCATCCTGCCCTGCAGATCCTGGCGGCTAAAAATGGACCAGTTCTTTTCAAAGTTTGGCACCTTGGCAATATTCACCGCGACTCCTGCAGCCCCCCAATAATAGGGCACGCTGTATTCCATTACGGGATCATAGGTGGCTTTTTGTAAGACCAGGGGATCGATATTCTTCAGATTGGAAAGCTTAGACCGGTCGATCTTCTCGAACATACCCTGGCGGCTCATGATGGACACATAATCCCCGGAGGGGAAGATGATATCGTAACCACTGCCTCCGGCTTGGATCTTGGCATACATATCCTCGTTAGAGGCGAACTCATCGTAGATGACCGTAACGCCGTATTCCTTTTCAAACTTCTCGATGATCGACGGCGGGGTATAATAGGTCCAGTTGTAGATATAGAGCCGATTCGATGTACTCGTCGCTTGCTTGCCTCCCCCGGCCCAGAGGCTGGCGGTACTGAATAGGGACATAAGGGCCACTATTCCCAGCAGCCCTGGCCCCGTGCGAAGCAGGACTGCGCTTCTTACAGGTATTTTCTTCATCTTTTCCTCCTATGGTAAAGGCGTATAGACATTGCCTTCACCAGAACAATTATATAGAGGATGGTATTCCCATCCCTCCCGTATCGCCTTGAGGATAACACGACCCCTCAGGCGGAAACGGCATAAGCACGAGGCCCGCTCTATTTAGCGGCGATATATTTGAGGAAATTCCTCAAAAGATAGGTGAGGAACACCGTACCCAGGATCATCACTACCGATAGGGCGTTGATCACCGGAGAGACCCCAAAACGGATGGCCGAGTAAATATACAAGGGCAGGGTTGAGGATCCGGGACCTGCCACAAAGTAGGTGATCACAAAATCCTCCAGGGAAATGGTGATGGCCGTTAAGAAACCCGATACAATACCAGGCATACAGATAGGGATGGTTACCTTTAAGAGGGTCTGCCCCTCGTTGGCTCCCAGGTCATGGGCAGCCTCGATAATCGAAAAATCGAATTCGTCCAATCGGGCCATGACCATGAGAAACACAAAGGGCAGGTTGAAGGTGGTATGGGCGATGAAGATGGTCAAAAGTCCCAGGCGCATCTTGATCCCGGCAAAAAAGATGGAAAGGGAGACCCCGATGATGATCTCCGGGAGGATCATGGGGAGGAAGGACACGATCTGCACATAGTTACGCAGCTTGAACCGGTACCAGTTTACCCCTATGGCCCCCAGGGTACCGATGACTGTGGCGCTTGCAGCGGAACTCACCGCGATGAGCATGCTGTTCCAAAAAGATCGCCACAGATCCCGGGAATGAAAAAAGAGCTGTTCATACCATACCAAGGAGAACCCCGTCCAGTGCATGCCTTTGGATGCGTTAAAGGAGTACAAGACCAGCGCCACCAAGGGCAGAAAGAGAAACCCAATGGTGGCAATAAAAACCGCTTGGGAAAAGGAGAACCGGCTCCGATAGGACCGCTTGGCATGACGGGCAGCTTCCCCCAGAGAACCGCCAGGCTTTAAGGAGGTTACGATGTAGTGAATGATCCTTTTGAGACTCACTGCTGCACCTCCTTGCCTTTGGATATCTCGTTCCGGGCCGCATCCTTCCGCTGCAAGGTCGTCATGAGCAGCACTCCCACGGTAGTAATGAGGGTGAGGACCATGGAGATGGCCGCGGCCAAGGGCCAATTCCGGGACTTGGTGAGCTGATCCGCGATGACGTTCCCCAGCATGTAAGAATCCTTGCCTCCTACCAGGAGGGGTACCGCATAGGCGCCGAAAATGGGGATGAAAGTGAAGAGCACCGCGGTATAGATACCGCTCCTGATGTTGGGAAGCAACACCTTAAGCATAGCTTCAATCTGGGTGGCCCCCAGGTCCCGGGCCGCTTCCAAGAGGGAAAAGTCGAATTTGTCGATGGTGGCAAACAGGGGAAGGATCGCGTAGGGCAGGTACATATAGACCAAGACTAAAACCACGGTCTTTTGGTTGTACAGGAAGTGGATATAGTCGTCCAGCAGCCCCAGGCGCAGCAACAATTCGTTCAGGAAGCCGTTGTTCCCCAGGATGTTCATCCAGGCAAAAACCCGGATGAGGAAATTGGTCCAAAAGGGGATGATGATCAGGAGCAAGAGCACCGTCTGATTCCGGCTCCTGGCCATGAAATAGCCGCAGGGTAGGGCAATGAGGATGGTCAACACCGTGGCGACTATGGAGGTGAGGATCGTCCGGACCGTAGTAGAGACCAGGCTGGGGTTGGAGAGGCTCCCGTAGGCCTCCAGGGAGAATTCTCCCACCACCCCGCCGTAGAGTCCTTTCTTGAGGAAGCTATAGACCACGATGATCACCAGGGGGGTGAGGAAGAAGAGGGTGAACCACACGGTCATGGGTGCCGAATAGAGGGGGCCGTAATTCCGTTTACCCGGACCGCTCACGATACTTTTACCTCGACGATATAGCCGTCATTGGCGCTCCAGGAAAGGAACACCTCATCCCGCCACAGGATGTCAGGGCCTTCGTCGGAATACTTGGCATGCTGCTTCATTACCCGGATAAGCGCATTATCCCTGACCTTCACGTAGAATTTGGTCTGGAACCCCGAATAGATAGGCTCATCTACCGTACCCTGGAAGAGGTTTATATCCTCCCGTTTAGTAACGGGTTTTTCCTTGGAAATGAGGATCTTCTCAGGCCGAATGGTAAAACTCACCTGCTGCCCGACCTGCACCGCATCCACCGTGGTAACCTTGATCCTGCCCAATTCCGGTATATCCAGCTCCGCCATATATTCCGGATCCGGTTTATCCAGGTACACCGCAGAGGCCACCACCCCGTCGAAGAGGTTGGTCTCCCCAATGAACCGGGCCACGAAGTCCGTGGCCGGACTTTCGTAGATTTCGTGGGGGGTTCCCACCTGTAACACATCCCCCTGGTTCATCACCGCGATCCGGTCCGACACCGAGAGGGCCTCTTGCTGATCATGGGTAACGTAGATAAAGGTGATGCCAATCTTATCGTGGATCTGGTCCAGTTCGATGAGCATGTGCTGGCGCAACTTGGCGTCCAGGGCGGAGAGGGGCTCGTCCAGGAGGAGTACCCGGGGCTCGTTGATGAGGGCCCGAGCTATGGCGACCCGCTGTTTCTGGCCCCCGGAAAGCTGGTTCGGTTTCTTATGGGCATGCCCTTCCATCTGGGTCAGTTGGAGGTATTCATTGACTTGAGCGGCGATGCGGGTCCTAGGGATCTTGCGGATCCGCAAGGGGAAGGCCACATTTTCAAATACCGAAAGATGGGGAAAGAGGGCGTAGTTCTGAAAAACCGTATTTGCCTGCCGCTGATTAGGGGGCAGGTCTAAGATATCCACTCCGTCAAACTCGAGGCTTCCCACATCGGGACTTTCAAAACCCGCAATGATCCTAAGGAGGGTCGTTTTGCCGCATCCTGAAGGCCCTAGGAGGGAAAAAAACTCTCCCTTTTTAATCCCTAGTTCAATGTTATGTAAAACCGTAAAGTCACCGAAGGATTTGGCAATCTCCTTGATGCTTACATCGCTCCCTTTCAATAGCGCTCTTTCAACCTCCCTTCAACATGAACGTGCATAGGCCTTGTGCCTATCTTTAATACTAATGGAACAATGCGGATTTTAAAGGATGTTGTCAATTGGTTTCCGATACATTTTCGATGATTTTTAATTTCCTCCACGGTGCAGGAAACAGAAAGAACAGGGAACTATCCCTTTACGGCAAAGGGGGTTCCCTGTTCTTGGCTCACGTCCTTTTCTTCGTGAGGAGGGTCTTAGTTCAGCTTCTTAAGCACCATTTTGTAATTGGAGGCTGCTCCATTGGCGGTATAGTTTTTGGCCGCGAAGTAGACATCCCCGGACGTACTCTTGAAGGTCTTCAGGGTCCGTACCGCGGTACCCCAGGGGGCGTTGAAGGTCTCAACACTTACTTTGCCGGTAGCATCCATAGTGCCAGTATCAGCAGTGCCCCCAGTAACTGTACCGCCGAAAGAATCGGTGCTTGCCGGGTTTTTGACCGTGAAGACGGCGCCGACCGTGGTTGCGGTACCACCGGATGGCGTATAGCTATAGCTGCCGGAGAATACAAAGTAATTATCCGTACCATCGCTCTGCTTCTCGATAGTCCATAGACCGCTTGTTAAGGTGCCATTATACCAAGTAGCCGTCCCTCCTCGGGGAGTTATGCTAAATACCCAATGGTCAAATTTGAACAGTGTGGTCTTCGTCAATGAGGGGCTCCTCAGATCAACACTGTACACGTTGCCGGCATCGGTGCCGGCTTTTTGATAAAAATACGCCTTTGCCGGATCATCCGGGTCAAAACAGAGGGCCTGAATGCTCCCGGTGTTATTCCCGTTTACATCAACCTCGCCAACTACCGTGGGTGGGTCTGCACCGTTCCATTTCCACACCTGGACCTTCCCATTGCTCTTGGACTCAAGCACATACGTGCCGTTGTCCTTGAACCAGTGGTTGGCTGCGGAATCGGTGGTAGCCTGGGTCTCTTTGGTAATGGTGAGGGTATCGCCGCTGTCGTCGATCTTCAATACCGCAGTCCCTGTCGCGTTGCTTCCAGCCGGGGGGGCCTCCCAGGATGATGTAGTCCCCGTGCACGACCGCGCCCATCAATGTGCCAACGCCCAGCGCGGGATTGGGATCCCCTCTGGCGCCAGCATTGCCGCTGCTGAACGCATTGGTATGGGACGCGCCTTTACTTCCGGCTATGTCGTAGACGCTGACATACTGCTGGGCTCCGCCGCTGCTAAAAAACCCGTCGTCTTCCGTAAGAACCACCGCGTATTTATCGGTGATTGCCAAACTGGGGTCCCGGTGGTGTAGGGGTTCCACGATACGACCCTCAGCCGCTGGCGGGGCTAAGGGGATGTTTTTTAACAACTTTAGGGTTTCGGCATCGTATATTTTGGTATACGACCCGGCAAATGCCTCGTACCCTTGCTCTACTGCCTGGATAAGGCCAATTTTGCCGCCTCCGGCAGTGATAACCGCCACATTACCCCCAATATCCAGGCTGACTTTTGTAGTGGGATTATCCAAATCTACCTTGTTCAGCTTATAGCTGCTCCCGATCCGTTCCCCCACATACGCCATAGTGTGAGAATTCACCCGTAGAATACTCGCACTGGAAAGGGCGTCCACTATAGGGAAGAAAGCCTCCCTTACCGTAAGGTCGGGTTGGGTAAGTTCGGATTGGGTATTATCACCCCTGGCCCCCCCCATACTCGTTATTGTACGTGGTACATCCGGCAAACAAAAATACCCCGCATACCAGCGGCAGGGCATATCCAACGACTTTTGATACCATAAGTACCTCCTAAGTTAAATTAAATTAACATTGTATAGGCTACCTAACTTTAAGGAATATGTCAAGAGAAAATATAAAATTAAAGATAAAAAACAAGGCCATAAACCAAAAGGCTGAACATCTGGTACCCTTACAACTGCGCAACCACCAGGGCAGAAAGACCGGTACCGGTCTATAGCTTGCTCCATACCCTTAGGGAGTAAGTCCCCAGGCGGCTACCTTACCCGCAAAGGCTTTAAGGATCTGCGGACGGATTGCCTCAATGGTCCCGGGGATGCTGCACCCCGCGGCATTTTTATGTCCCCCTCCTCCAAACTGAGCGGCAATTTCCGCTACGTTAACCCTATCCCGAGAACGTAAGCCTACAGTACAGTTTTCCGGGGTCTCTTGTCGGATGATCACGATGGCCTCTACCCCCCTAACGGCCTGAAGCACTTGATACAAGGTATCCGAATCCCTACCCTCCAGGCCGAAACGCTGGGTTTCTTCATAGGCTTCGGTGGTGAGGAGGAGGCTTCCCCCAAAGTAGGCTTGGACCCGGGAAAGCATGATTCCCATAAGGATCCGGGAATTCAGACTTTTCCCCCCGTGGATGCGCTGGAATGCCTGCTTAGGACTGGCACCCCCACGGATCATCCGGGCAGCGTATTCAAAGGTTGCTGCACCCTGCTCATCAATATGACGGAAGAAGCCCGTGTCAGTACACAGTCCAAAGAGGAGCAGTTCCGCTTCTTCTTTGGTGGGGCTCAAACCCAAGGCTTCAATGATCCCCAAGGTCATAAAGGTTACTGACGGCGCCGTCGGATCAAGATAGAGGATTCCCTCTGAGGCTCCCTGGGCATAGTCCCCTAAGGCATGATGATCGATGATCGCCGTAGGAAGCCCTTCCAAGGCAACGGCCAGAGCCCCGGTACGGTAACTGGTCGAACAATCCATCACGAGGACCCAGGCTCCTTCCCGTTCTTGTGCACTGATGTGCAGGGTACAGCGCTCCTTATAGGGTAGTACTTCAGACCGCTTAAAGGGGCCGGCAGAACAGGGAATAGCCTCTTTCCCAAGCCGCCGTAATACACTGCTCAACGCAAGTTGGCTGCCTATACAGTCGCCGTCAGGCTCTTTATGCCCTACTACCAGAAATTTTTTTCCCCTTTTAATAAAATCAAGCAGTGCTGGGGGAACAGGTACGGGATGTGCCATAGGTATTTCCTCTTTAATTTCCTACATACTATATAAGGGTATTGGAGAGGCACATAACAGGCGCCCCTACCGGTATTAACAGGTGAGTACGGTAAATTGGCGGTCTTTCCCCGAAATGAGCGGTTTTCCTTGGGCAATATAGACATTAATTTCGGTCCTCAGACCAAAGTGTGGAAAATAAATCCCCGGCTCCAAGGAAAAACAGGAACCTTCTAGGATAAGTCGGGAATCGGGAAATTCAACCGAATCCATATTGACCCCGGATCCATGACATTCCGTATCTATACCGTGGCCGGTCCGGTGTTTAATGGCTCCTTGGTATCCCAAACCAATCAAGAGAGCCCTGGTCTTGGTATCCACCATAGCCCCTGATACTGACCGCCCAGCCTGAAGTTCCGCTGCAATAAACCGATACGCCCCTTCCCGGACCGCAACTAAATCGCTGAAGGCCCGTTTAATCTCTTCCCGGGCAGAACCCCCAAAGATCCCTACCCAGGAAATATCGGCGTATATACCCCTGGGGCCACTTTCCTTGGCCCATAGGTCAAATTGCACCACATCTCCTCTTTGAAGGGGAGCGCCAGAACCAGAAAAATCGTAATGAGGGTTTCCCGAATGTACCCCCGTTGCGACCAGGGGAGGATGATCGGTTACGAGCTTCCGCCGGTGAAACTCCTCCACCATGATACTGCGGATTTCCCCTTCGGTGATGAGCCGCTGATGGGTATAGGCATCTCGCACCGCTTCCCAGGCAATGGCTACAATATCATAAAGGGCTGCTGCCGCCTGTTCATGGGCCTGTATACCCTGAGTATCAAGTATCCCTTTAAACCGCTGGATCAAGCCTGCTGCAGAGACCAATTCCATACCGGCTTTTCTAAACAAGCCTGCGGTTCCGGCATCAAGATAAGAAATAGCAGGGAGGGTTTCAGAAAAATGAGCCCCCCAACACTTATGGATGAGGGGATCCAAGGCAGTAACAAAATCATCCCGGTTAAGATATACCCGGGTCCTACCCGGAAGCTCCTCAAGCAGCCCTGCTTCAATGGCATGGACTATTTTGATAGGCTCCCCCTGGACAGGAACCGCATATACCCACAACCGGGAATTGGTGGTTTCCGGCACAATATGAAGAATTGTATCAGAAAGTCTATCCCGGTGATGAAAATTAGAAAAGATCCACCCGTCGAGTCCTTCGGTACGAATCGCTTCTTGGATAGTTTGCAGTTCCTCAGGGCTCATTAATAGATGAGCTTTACGTCTTCCACACCCTCAAATCGATCATCAATATTGACGGTTAAAGGAATACCACCCCAGCTCTCATGGGCCCGTTCCCGACGTACATAGAGACGGACATGGCTAAATTCCCCCTCTTTGTAATATATGGTCAGATAAGGCCATGAATTTCCAGGCCCCAAGAGGATAACTTCTCCTTTAGGAGGCGCCTCATCTACAGCCCGGGGACCATCTTCAAACCATTCGATGGGAAGATACAGATGAGCCACACCAGGAGCCACAACACCCGTCCGATAGGCTATCACGTAGCCTTTTTTATACGCATAGACCCGTTCCACAGGCACATTAACGTAATAGTAGGGTGTCCCACCACCAGACTCATCCTGCGCCATGATCGGCATAACCGTTACCACAGCAATACAGAAAACGATACTTAAAAAAATCCGCTTCATACTCAACCTCAATGTAAGTAGTAATAATGAAGGACACTAGGATACCTCATTAATCTATCACAAAGATTATAATACGTATTTCTCTACGGTACAAGGGACTACCGATACTATGGAACAAAAATTCCGGTAAGGAGGGGCACAATTAGACTATCAAGCCGCTGTATCCGTTCAGAGCCTGACAAGCGCTGCCGTTCTCGACTGAGCAATTCCAGAACTTCTCCCAGATTCGGAGGTAAGGCTCCGTCCAGATATTCACGGAGCAGTGCGGAAAATCGGGGACATAAACCGGCAGTAGAAATACCTGCTACCAACTCACCTCGTTGTACCAAGGCAGGGAAAAAAAAGGTACACCCTTGTGGATCATCTACCACATTTACCGGGATTCCCGCAGCCCGAGCATCTTGGGCAACCATCCTATTCAGTTCCTGCTTATCAGTGGCCGCAATAACCATCGCCGCCCCGGTAACATCCTCCGGACTTCTGTAAGGACGGGACAGCAAGGTAAGGGAAAGGACCTTAATGGATGCTGAGGGTTCTGGATCCACCACCCTCAACTTAGCGCCAAAATTGAGGAGGGATCGGGCTTTTCGCACGGCGACGGCCCCGCCTCCCACGATAAGGCAGTCCTTTCCAGTCAGATCCACAAACAGGGGAAAATAGGGCACCTTACACCTGTAGGGCTTCTTCTGATACGGTACCTTTCCGAATCAAGAAACTTTTCAAAACCGGCTCCCCGGTTTGCAATGAAATAATCAGGTAACTCAAGGTAGGGTCAAAGGCGAGCCGAATGTCTTCTTCCGAGGGACGAGCAGGACTTGCAGGGTGGCTGTGGAAGTTTCCCAGCAGGACCAAACCGTTTTTGCGTAGGTCTGCCACTGCCTTGAACTGCTCCTCTGGGGCCATGGAAAAATGCTCCGGACTGTGGTCAACGTTGGTGAGGCAGTACACCTTCTTGATCACCTTTGCATCCCCCTGCACTTCCCCGGCCAAGAGGCCGCAGGCTTCGTTAGGAAGCCCTTGCCGGGCATGGGCCAGGAGAGCAGCCCGATGTTCCGCAGCAAGCTTCACCATAGGGAACCGCCTCCCATGAAATAGAGGAATTCCACCACAGCCCCTTCTTTTACCAGGGTCTTGTCAAAATCAGCTCGGAGTATCATCTCATCGTTGATTTGGACGCTTACATAGTCCGGCATCTCTACCCGCACTTCAGTAAGCAATTGGGTTACGGAAAGCTCGCCAGGCAGTTCAAGGGGTTTTCCATTTGCAGTAATACGCATCGACATGTTCGCAATAACCTCATACAAGCAATTTTTCTCTTTATTTTTATAATACTAAGATGTACCGGTTTCCCCTGTTTTTGACAAGCCTCTTACGCTCATAGGATGCTACATCGACTCAAGGCTGCAAGGGAGCAGGTACAGGCTTCAGGCTTGATCCTGTGCTAAGAAACGGGACAAGATTTCCCTCAGTTTCACTGCTTCTTCCCACGTCAAGGTGATGCCTTTCCCCATTTTCTGATGGTCCGGAGCCCATTCACGAATATCGAACTTGGGACTCCGGCCATTCCAGGAGACCAGGTTGATTTCTTTTTTCCAGCCTCCTCTGCCCTCTCCAAGGTCACCGTAATGGGTCAGTATATCAAAGGTGATATCCGGCATATAATCCTCCTTACCGTAAAGCACGCCACGAGGCGATAAGCCATTATAGGCGTTCTATACGAGCTTATCTACGGTTAAGATGTCATAAGGATCATCCCCTAGGCGGCGATGCTGGAGGGCCTCCAAGATATGAATCGGCAGGATCGGCTCGGTTTCCTCCAAGTCGGCTATAGTCCGGGCAACCCGCAATACCCCATGAAAGGCCCTCCCTGAAAGCCCGAGCCTCGTAGCCGCTACCCGGAACGCCCTTTCAGCTTCAGCGGTTAATATACAGTACCGCTCGATCATCCCGGGAGCCATCCGACCGTTACGGCGTACCGTGGTATGCTTGAACCGTTCCTGTTGTATTGCCACGGCTCTGATGACCCGCTGACGGATCGTGTGGCTGGTTTCTTCTCCCTGTTGCCGTAAAGCCTGGATCTTCGGGGTATGGACTCCGACCCGCAGTTCCATCCGGTCCAGTAGGGCTGCCCCCAACTTGCGCCAATACCGGCGAATCTCTTCAGGGCTACAGAAACAGCTTACCTCGGTTCCCCGAGGGCTTGCCCCGGTCTCTGCGGGAATGTGCATCCCCAGCCTTCCACAGGGACAGGGATTGGCCGCCAAAAAAAGCTGAAAATCCGCAGGAAGCCGTACCGGCCCCTCTGCCCGGGAGATGCTTATCACCCGATCTTCTAGAGGTTCTCGCAGGGATTGGAGCACATGGGAACGGAATTCAGGGGCTTCATCCAGAAACAACACTCCCCAATGGGCGAGGCTGATCTCCCCGGGCCGCACAGTCTTACCGCCCCCCAGGATACCTTCGGCACTCGCCGAATGGTGCGGCGATCGGAAGGGCGGCTGGGTGATGAGCCCTTCATGGTCCGCGGCAAGACCCTTGGCCAACTGCCCTGCCAGGCTGTAGAGCCGAGTTACCTCCACCGCCTCATCGGTGTTCAGAGGCGCCATGATCGAAGGCATACGCCGGGCAAGCATGGTTTTTCCCGCTCCAGGAGGCCCAAAGACCAGCAGGTTATGCCCTCCGGCAGCGGCAATTTCCAAGGCCCGCTTATACTGCCCTTGCCCCCGGACCTCTGCAAAATCTCCCCCCAAAGCTTCTGCATCTTTTTCTCGCCCCTGGTCCCCGCCTCTGAGCGGGGGAAAGGAGGATTCTTCACAGACCGGCAAAGAACCGGTTTCCGCCCGGATCCGTAGGGCATGAACCGCTTCACCTAAGGTAGCGGCCCCGGAGAAATGTTCCCCTGCTAGGATGGCTGCTTCCCTGGCATTGTCCGCAGGGACGATAAATTCCTGGATTCCCGCCTTCAATCCTGCCACCGTGGCGGCCAGGACCCCTCGAACCGGTCGCAGCTTACCGGAAAGCTCCAGTTCTCCCATCACCATGAGATTATCCGGAACCGGAACCATCTTTGCCGCCGCCATCACGGCAAGAGCTATGGGGAGATCCAAATAGGTACCGTCTTTTCTTACCCCTGCAGGGGCGAGGTTAATCAATATCCGATCCGGCGGAAAGGTATAGCCTGAATTGCGAAAGGCTGCCATAACCCGTTCTCGGGCCTCCCGGACAGCCCCTTCTGCCAGTCCGGTAATATCGATCCCAGGGATACCCCGGCGTATATCCGCTTCAACCCGGATAATAATACCCTCTGCCCCATAGGGGGCATAAGCCATCACGTACATCACTAGCCCTCGATATACTAGGGCCTTATCCTGTTCCCTGCTTCTATATGGGTAGATTTTTTTGCTGAGCCTCATGGTTAGATGGGCCCAAAACATGAAAGGGCCTTGCCGCAGGGTGGGATTTTACGCCAAATACGGGCATGTTCCGGTTTTGAGTACTTGAAGCAGATTTTCCGCCGCCATCATACCCATGGTATGAGACGCCTCAATGGTTGCGGCTCCGGCGTGGGGGGTAAGTATGCAGTTGGGCAACGTACAAAGATGGCTGCCGTAGGGCGGTTCGTCCACGGTCGCGTCAAGGCTGGCGGCGAAAATTTCACCGTTTTTCAGGGCTTCGTAAAGGGCAGATTCGTCTATGATGCCCCCCCGCGCGGTATTTATAATTACCGCCGTTTTTTTCATTTTTTTGAATTCCGCCCCTGCAATCATCCCTCGGGTTTCGCCGGTTAAGGGCACATGAATGGTGATAAAGTCCGACCCCGCGTACAGGGTGTTCAAATCCGTATACGCGCCGCCCAAACCTGAAACATAGGCTTCGTCCTTAAAGGTGTCATAACAAAGCAGCCGCATCTCAAAGCCCGAAGCCCGTTTCATGACCCTTTTTCCGATCCGTCCGGTACCAATCACGCCGAGGGTTTTCCGCCACATTTCCATGCCCAAAGGCCGTTCCTGGGCGCGCTTTTTTATGGCGGCGTCCATGTAGGGGACATGACGCGCTGCGGCAAGCATGAGGGCCACGGCCAAATCGGCCACAGAATCGCTGTTTGCCCCCGGCGTATACGCCACTTGTATGCCTTTTTCCCGGGCCGCGTCCAGGTCAATGGCGTCGCAGCCCACCCCATAGCGTGAAATGACTTTGAGTTTTTTGCACACATCCAGCATATCCACGCCGTATGGTTCAAGACCAGCAATTATACCATCCGCTTCGGACAGCAGTTTTCGCCGTTCTTCTTCATCCCGGGGACGGATTACCCCGCAGCCAGCCTCCTCAAGCAGGGTAAGAGGTAATGGGTTTGCTTTGGCAAAAGAACGGGCCGTTACTAAAATAGTATAAGTACTCATAACATAATCATCCACGTTTGAGCTTACCGGATCAATAAATTCGGCAGGAACATTGCAATTTGGGGTATATAGGTTATCAGCATCAGGCACCCAATCATCGCAATGATAAACGCGGATACAAACCTATTGCATAAGTAGGTATCCTTTGGTAGGCTTGCTCTATGCCTTATGGGAGAGCATCTAGTTGAGGAAGTACTATGATTGTGATGAAATTCGGGGGTAGTTCCCTGGCCAATGAAGCGCGAATTCGTCATGTGGCGGAACTTGTTAAGCCGGAACTTCCCCGAAAGCCGGTTTTGGTGGTATCTGCTCTGGGAGACACCACGGATCATCTCTTGGAAGCGGCTGTCACGGCCCTGGAAACGGGTATCGTATCAATTGAGGGGATAACAGCACTACACAAGCATACGATACAGGAACTAAATATAGATGTACCCAAAATTATGCCCCTCCTTGCGGAATTACAGATACTCCTGGTGGGTATATCCTTGGTTAAGGAATTAACCGGTAAAACCAAAGACTACCTGGTATCCTTCGGGGAACGGCTTGCCGCGCGAATCGTCGCGGCCTATTGCCAGTCT
Source organism: Treponema sp. (assembly GCA_031278815.1). Classification (GTDB taxonomy): domain Bacteria; phylum Spirochaetota; class Spirochaetia; order Treponematales; family Breznakiellaceae; genus JAIRLU01. Next base: position 33,910 of record JAITJS010000026.1, on the reverse strand, counting down.
GCCGGCATTGAGGCCACGGCCCTGGATGCTTGGGAGGGAGGCTTTGTTTCGGATTCCCATTTCACCGCCGCAGAGCTCGTACCGGAAAGCTGGGACTTAATCCCTGCAAAGATCCTGCCCCTGATTGATGCGGGGATCCTACCGGTGCTGACCGGTTTCATTGCCCAGGACCGCCAGGGGGCTATCACCACCCTGGGACGTGGCGGCTCAGACCTATCCGCCACGATGATTGCCGCAGCATGCAAGGCCGAAGAAGTCCAGATTTGGAAGGATGTGGACGGTATTCTCACTGCCGACCCCCGCATCGTACCCGAGGCCTGGCCTGTGGAAGCGGTTACCTACGAGGAAGCCGCAGAGTTAGCCTATTTCGGCGCCCAGGTCCTGCACCCCCGGGCCATGCAACCCTGCATGAGAACCAAGACCCCGGTATGGATCAAAAATTCCTACAACCCCCAGGCTCGGGGAACCCAGATCGTGGCTAGGTTGGAAAAAAAGAGACCCGTCTTGGGGATTACTTCCCGAAACCAGATAACCTTGGTGGACATCGTATCCACCAGGATGCTCGGACAGCCGGGGTTCCTGGCAGAACTCTTTGCAGACTTTGCCAAATACGGCATTTCCGTGGATATGGTGGCTACCAGCGAAGTTTCGGTCTCCCTCACCCTGGATGCGGCCTATGACTTGGATCTCCTTAAAAAGGACTTGAGCCGGATTGCGGATGTGGAAATCAAAGCCGGCAAAGCCATTGTTACCATTATCGGGGATGTGGACAAATCTTCAGAGATCCTCCAGCAGGCTTTTGGGGTTTGTGCCGCCCTGGGTATTCCGGTACAGATGGTTTCCCATGGGGCAAGCAAGGTGAATATCAGTTTTATTGTAAACGATACCCAGAGCGTGGAAGTGGTCCAGGGTTTACATAAGCACTTCTTCGGTGCACCTATTCTTGAAGGAAGGACAACATGCATATAGCTATCATCGGCTATGGGAAAATGGGAAGACTGATAGAAGCCCACGCCCTAAGACGCAATCATCACATCACCGCCATAGTGGATCCTTTTGCCACGGAATGCAAAACCCCCACAGGGGCGCTGGTTTTTAAGAGCCTACAGGAAGGGGGAAACCTTGGCAAAGCGGATGTGGCCATTGAATTTACCCGGCCTGATACGGCGGTTGAGAACATCAAGATTCTGGCGGAACAGAAGATCCCCCTCCTGGTGGGTACCACCGGCTGGACGGATAGGCTTGCTGAGGTTACGCAGATCCTAGAGGCTTCTGGGGCTTCGTTACTCTGGGCTTCCAATTTTTCTCTTGGGGTGAACCTCTTCTACCGGATAGCGGCCTTTGCAGCTCACCTTATGGATTCTTTCCCAGAATACGATGTAGGAGGCTGGGAGGCTCACCACAACCAAAAGGCAGACAGTCCCTCAGGAACCGCCCAGACCTTGATTGATTGGATCCTTTCGAGTATGGAGCGTAAGAAGACCCCAGTATGGGAAACCTTGCATAGACCCCCGGCTCCAGAGGAGATCCACTACCAGAGTCTCCGGGTGGGTTCTATGCCGGGGATCCATACCGTGATTTTTGATAGTCCTGCAGACACCATTGAGATTACCCATACTGCCCGCAACCGGGAGGGTTTGGCTTCCGGTGCTTTACTCGCTGCCGAGTGGCTGGTAGGCTGTCCTGGTCCCGGCAAACCTGCAGGGACCCCGCGGCCGGGGGTTTTCACCCTGGATTATGTATTGAAAGACCTTTTAGGCGTATAAGGGAGTTTTTATGGATCTAGTACAGGGGGCCTTTACGGCGCTCATCACCCCCATGAAAGAAAACGGTGCCGTAGACTATGACGGATTTCGGCGGCTCATCCAGTTCCAGATTGAGGGGGGTATTGACGGCCTGGTACCTTTAGGAACCACCGGGGAAAGCCCCACCTTGGAAGAGGATGAAGAGGAAAAGCTGATTCGCATTGCGGTGGCGGAAGTTAAAGGACGAGTCCCCCTCATCATTGGGACCGGCTCTAATGCCACTGCCACGGCGGTACACTACACCCAACGGGCTAAAGCCTTGGGGGTAGATGCGGCTTTGGTGGTAACTCCCTATTACAACAAACCCAACGACCAGGGACTTATTCGGCACTTTGAGGCGGTGGCTAAAGCTGGGGAAGGGCTTCCCCTCATCGTCTACAATATCGCCTCCCGGACCGGGAGGAATATCAGTGCAGAACTCATGGAACGGCTTGCCCAGATTCCTGAAATCATCGGGGTAAAGGAATCCTCCGGGGATATTAACCAGATGGGGGATATCATCCGTAAGTGCAAAGGACAGGCGGGGGGGAAGCCCTTTACGGTTTTATCCGGGGAAGATGCACTGACCCTGCCCTTGCTGGCACTGGGGGGAGACGGGGTAATTTCGGTTATTGCGAACTTGTTCCCCGGTAAGGTCGCTGCCCTGGTAAAGGCCGGTCTTACGGGCAATGGGGAAGAAGCCCGACGATTGCACTACGAATTGTTGCCCTTTATCAAGGCGGCGTTTATCGAGACCAATCCCATTCCCATAAAGGCGGCCATGACCTGGGCGGGGCTTCCCGGTGGGCCCACCCGGCTTCCCCTGGGGCCGCTGTCCCAGAGCAGCGAAGAGGCGCTCAAGGGAGCCATCGCTTCGGTAGAACAGGCATAAGGGAGCCTTGGGAGAAACGGTGCGGTTCCTAGGGGTTATAAGATGGAGGGTATATGGCAAAGCATAGAGGTATCCATACTTTTATAAAGGTTATTACCGCAGGGAGTATCGCTTTTTTAGTTTTAACCCTCTGCTGTTTTGCTTATTATAATCTTCCCGTACATAGTTCCTCGAAGACCGGGACAACTGATTATGTATGGGAAAAACATGCCTATTATAGTAAGATGACTGAGGGTTTTGGATATGGAAAGATGAATAATGAAGGATTTAACAATCTTGCAGACTATCATGGACAAAGGGTTGACCTCTTAGTAATGGGATCCTCCCAAATGGAAGGTACTAATGTGGTGCAACATAAAACAGCCGTTGCATTATTGAATACTTTATTTGATACATCAAAATACGCCTATAATATAGGTATTTCTGGTCATGATTTTCCCCATATAGTTAATAATATAGAAAGGGCCATTCAATACTATGCTCCTCAGGAATATGTGATCATTGAAACAGGTTCATTACGGTTTGATATACCGTCGCTTGAAGATGCACTTACTGCACGAATGCAGCGAATACCATCTTATGGTAGCAAGATACTGTTTTATTTACAAAAAATACCCTCTTTGCGATTACTCTATAGCCAGTATAAATCTTTTGTGGGTACTAAGACTCAAGAAAGCATTGCCGTATCCCCTGATATGGCCAGCAAGGAAGTATATTTGGAAATATTGAATAGGGTAATGAACAAATTACAGCACCTAAGGATCGATTACCGGGTTAACATCCTCATTTTTTATCATCCCCATTTACTTCTTACGAGAGATGGTGATGCTTCTGCAGAAACCAATGGGGAAGATATTGCTTTATTTAAGCAAGCTTGTACTGACTATGGGATCTATTTTGTTGATATGACGGATATTTTTTTGGATGCCTATAGAAATTATCATATCTTGCCCCATGGATTTACTAATACGGCGGTTGGTGTCGGTCATTTAAATAAAAACGGCCATAGCATGATTGCCAATGCATTATTTAGACAGATAAGGCTTTTTCAAAATGCAAGTGGTGAAAAATTCTCAGATATATAACATAGCAAAAGGTAGTTTCATATAATGACTTTTTCAAGTATACCTTTTTTTGTTTTTTTTACGATAGTACTGGTGGTAATGACTATCATTAAAATACCTGTTTTTGCTCACTATTTAGGCTTAAAAGAACCACATCTTCGCAGAGTACAGCATAGCTTACTGTTGATCGCCAGTTATATATTCTATGGGTGGTGGGATTGGCGATTTTGTCTTCTCATGTTGCTTTTGACCATCGTTACCTATAGCGCAGCAATACACCTAGAAAACCAGAAACCTCATCCCCTGTATATCATTATGGGGGTGAGTGTTCCCCTCTTGATATTAGGCATATTTAAATATGCTAATTTTTTCATTACTTCTTTTATGGCTATGTGGAGAATTGAGCGTGTTGGTTCTCTACCGATTATATTACCGGTAGGTATATCTTTTTATACCTTTCAATCCTTAAGTTATACGATTGATGTATACCGCAAAAAAGTAGTCGCTGAAAAAGATTTTTTGAAATTGGCCTTATATATCGCATTTTTCCCTCAATTAGTAGCAGGCCCTATCGTGAGAGCTTCGGATTTCTTACCTCAGCTTGAAGAACATAGAAATGTTAGTTTACATAATTTCAAAATAGGTATTCAGATAGGTATATTCGGCTTATTCAAGAAAGTGGTCATTGCTGATTGGTTATCAGTATTTGTAGACGATGTCTTTAGCACACCTCATGCGTTTCATGCTATAAGTATACTTTTAGCGGTTATAGCATACTCCATTCAAATATATTTTGATTTCTCCGGTTATTCCGATATGGCAATTGGGTGTGCCAAATGCCTGGGTTATGATTTTGTACGCAATTTTAATATGCCCTATATTTCAAGAAACATAAGCGAATTTTGGAGACGGTGGCATATCAGCTTATCTTCCTGGTTAAAAGAATATGTATATATTCCTATGGGAGGAAACAGAAAGGGTGTTGTTCGAACCTATATCAATAATATGCTTACTATGTTATTAGGTGGATTATGGCACGGTGCAGATTGGACATTTGTTGCTTGGGGAGGCGTTCATGGTATTGCTTTATGTATCCATAAATTGTACCGAAACCTTTTTATAAAAATAAATAAGTGCCTATTGCCTTACTCCCCCCCCCGAAATGGTTTAAGGGGTTTTGTTTTTTAGCAAGCAATTGCTTAACCAATATATTTGTCTGTTTTTTCTGGATATTTTTAGAGCAGATAGCTTTTCAACTGCAAGTAATCTTATTATACGTATGATTACATGGCAAAATGGTATCACCCAAATCTATGTATGGGTTATAGTAGCTGTACCAATTGTTTTTATAGCAACTCTATCGGCACTCATAAAGCATCGTCTTAGACTCAATGGATCTGATACAGCAACCACTATAGATGGGTTTTATCCGATACTTGATCTATCCACATTTTGGCATCTGGTTATCTTCTTTATCGTTATAGGGACGATTATGGGACTTGCCTATACTGGAACGAATCCGTTTATCTATTTTCAGTTTTAATATCCCCCTAACCGCCTTGAGTGGTGTATAGTAGTTCTACTTTACAACAATTAATATATATGCTATTGCTTAAGGCATGGCATACGACAAGAAATTTAGAAGGCGTGTATATGGGGATGAATGCGGCATAAAAGAGCATCTTAAACGTGAATACAGACGGGCATTGCGGGAGTAAAAGTCGAAGATACAAAGCGTGGGCGTAAATTTCATCGTGTTAATGTTGTCGCGGGATATTGCTCCTATGGGTTATCACGGTTCTATGAACGGTGAAAGTTTTGAGGCATGGTTGAAGACCTGTTTGCTAAAAAGTATTGAGAAAGAGAGCGTAATAATTATGGACAACGTGAGTTTCCACCGTAAAAAAGAACTTGAAAAAAACATACAAAGAAACAAAAGCCGGATCGTTGTTTCTGCCTCCGTATTCTCCTGATTTCAACCCGATAAAAACATGGGTGAATATGAAACGTAATTTACGCGATGCCGCCCCAATTTACGGTTTGCTTCAAACCGCTATTTACAAGTATTTTATTGACTATACCACATTACCTCAAGGAGGTACGGAAAAAATCTTCGGCGATTTCCAGGGTCTTGTGTATTTCTGCCTCAGTATGGGCATAGGAAACAAACAAAGCTTCAAACTGAGCTGGCGCCTGGTATACGCCCTGCTCAATGAGATGGGTAAAATACCGGGCATACTGCGTAGTATCCGCGGTCTTCGCAGTTTTGAAGTCCCGGACCTTTTCAGCAGTGAAAAACAGGGAACCCAGTGAACCGATATGGTTTACCGAACAGGGCGCACCCGCCCGGCTACTTATCTCCCTCAGGCCGTTAAAGAGCATATCCCCCAGGTGATTGATATGCTCGTACACCGCTGAGTGTTCCTGTAGGTACTTGAGCTGGCATAGTCCTGCGGCCATAGCCACCGGGTTCCCCGAAAGGGTACCCGCTTGATACACCGGTCCGCAGGGGGATACCAGCTCCATCACTTCCCGTCTCCCCCCATAAGCGCCTACCGGCATTCCGCCGCCGATGATCTTCCCAAAAGCCGTGAGATCCGGCTCTACCCCATAGGAGCCCTGGGCGCCTGCAAGACCCAATCGGAAACCGGTAATCACCTCGTCAAAGATAAGGAGTGTCCCCTCCCGTGAGCATAACTCCCGCAGCCCCTTAAGAAACCCCGCCTCCGGGAGTACCACCCCCATATTGGCTGCTACCGGTTCCACGATAAGGGCTGCAATCTGTTTGGGGTGATGGGCAAAGAGCTGCTCCACGCTATCCAGATCATTGAAGGAGGCAACCAGGGTATCCGCAGTACAAGCCCCAGGGACCCCTGCGCTGTCTGGCATCGCTTCGCTTAAGAGTCCTGAACCGGCCTTGACCAGCAAGGCATCGCTATGACCGTGGTAGCAACCTGCGAATTTGAGGATCTTCTCCCGCCCGGTGTAACCCCGGGCTGCTCTGAGGGCGCTCATAGTCGCTTCGGTACCGGAGTTGACCATACGGACCATTTCCAAGGAAGGCACTAGACTGGTCATAAGCCGAGCCATGCGGACCTCCCCCTCGGTAACCGCACCAAAGGACAGGCCCTTAACCGCTGCGGCAAGCACTGCCTTGCAGACGTCAGGGTGATTATGCCCCAGGATCAAAGGGCCCCAGGAACCAATGTAATCAATATAGCGATTCCCATCTACATCGTAGATGAAGGCCCCTTCTCCGTGATCCATGAAGATGGGATCCCGGTTTACCCCCCGAAATGCCCGGACCGGGCTGTTCACCCCTCCGGGGATAAGTTCCTTTGCCTGGGCAAAGAGGGCTGCAGAACGACGCAAGGCTTGGGGTGCGCTCATTAACCTATCCTCCCCTGGGCAATCCACTGGGCAATTTCCCGGGCAAAATAGCTTATCAATATTTGGGCCCCGGCCCTGAATATGCTCACCGCGCTTTCACAGACCATCTGGGCCTCGTCCATATACCCGGCTTGGGCTGCGGCCTTTATCATGGCATATTCCCCACTCACGCTGTAGGCTGCCACCGGTACCATAACCCGGTCAGCCACCCGTTGAATCACGTCTAAATAGGCCAGGGCCGGCTTCACCATGACCATGTCCGCTCCCTCCTCAATGTCCTTCAAGGCCGTCCTGATCCCTTCTTTCTGGTTATGGTAGTCCATTTGATAGGTCTTCCTATCCCCAAAGGCCGGCGTAGAATCCGCGGCAGCCCTGAAAGGGCCGTAGAAGGAGGAACTGTATTTGACTGCATACGACAGGATCGGCAAGGCAGGGTAGCCTTTGCTATCCAAGGCCCGCCGGATGACCCCCACCCGTCCATCCATCATATCTGAAGGGGCCAGCATCTGGGCTCCTGCTTCTGCATGGGAAAGGGCGATCTTTGCCAAATACGGGAGGGTCTTGTCATTGTCAACCTGGTCCCCCTCAAGGATTCCACAATGACCGTGGCTGGTATATGCACACATACACACATCGGTAATGCGGAAGATTTCAGGATACTGGGCAGCGGTGTACTGTAATGCCGACTGGATGATCCCCTCCGCTTGGTAGGCGCCGCTTCCATGGGGGTCTTTTTGCTCCGGTAGGCCGAAGAAAAGTACCTTCCTAAGCCCCCGCTCAAGGAGTTGGTCATAGAGAAAACCCAAGCGGTCCACACTATACCGGTACTGGCCTTCCATAGCAGGAATTGGTTCTTGGATATTGTTTCCTGCTTTGACAAACACCGGATAAATCAAGGCATCCTGGGAGAGTCGGGTTTCCCGGACCATCCTGCGCAGGGTATCGCTCCCCCGTAGCCGTCTTGCCCTATAGTACATTTCCGCCATTATTTAACACCTCAATCTCTGTTTAGGAACCTAGGATACTAGACTATACTGCTCTCGTCAATTATCCTGGGGCGCTACTTCACAAGGCAGCTTGCAGGTGTGTAGACGGGTCCGCAGGAAGATCGTACACTATAGTACAAGCAATCATCGTATAGAACCGTTTAGAATAAAAAAAACAGTACATTTTCAATGTCTTGATTATAATTTGTATGGGGGATAATACAATGGCAGACACGATTAAGGAAATCAATGAAAAGGGGATTGTCTATATTAACGTCGAAGAAGGGCTGAAACGGGTGATGCACAATAAAACGCTCTATGTTAAACTGCTGCATAAGCTGAAAGAGGATACCCATTTTATGGATCTTACCGCTGCGCTCCAGGTTAAAGATTACGAGAGTGCTCAGACTGCGGCTCATGCCATCAAAGGCATGGCTGCGAACTTATCTTTAACGGCACTCTTTACCCAGGCATTGCAATTGGAAGGGCATCTTAAAAACCGCATCCTAGCGGATGATTCTCTGGAAAGCATTACCCGCTGTTATGAGCAAACCCTCATAAGTATTGATAAGGTCCTTGAGCAGTATGGGTAAGTACAGGAAAAACAGTCCAGTTCCTACGGTTTTGGTGGTAGATGATGTAGACATGAATGTGCTGATCCTGGAAGAGATATTGAACGATGATTATACCGTCCTTACCGCGGGAAACGGCTTAGAGGCGCTTGAGGTACTGCACCGTACCCCGGTGCTTCCCAAGATCATCCTCCTGGATGTATTTATGCCGGAAATGAACGGCTACCAGATGCTGGAAGTTATGAAGGCTGATAAGACCCTCAAGCGAATACCGGTGATTTTCATTACCACCTCAGACTCGGAAAGTGAAGCCTTATCCGCAGGGGCCGTGGATTTCATTTCTAAACCCTTCCTTCCTGAGATCGTGAAACTCAGGGTGAAGAACCAGATCGAATTAAAGAACTACAGCGACAAGTTGGAAGTCATGGTCCAGGAAAAGACCGCGGAGGTTACGGCAACCCTGGATAATATGCTCCAGGCCATGGCCAATATCATTGAATATCGTAACCTCGAGTCGGGCAACCATGTCAAGCGGACCCAGTTTTTTTCTAAAGCCTTGATCGACTATCTTCTCGAATCCTCTTCGGTGTATGCACAGGAACTGCTGCGTCTTGAACCGGATATCATCGTCAAATCCGTGGCCCTCCACGATATAGGCAAAATCGGCATTCCCGATAAGATCCTCCTCAAACCGGATAGATTCACTACTGAAGAATTCGAGATCATGAAGACCCATACGATCATCGGTAAAAATATTATCGAATCGATCTTAACCCATACAGATACCATCTATTTAAAGCATTGCCGAGATATTTGTTACTGCCACCACGAGCGCTTTGACGGGAAAGGCTATCCTCGGGGCATTAAGGGCTATGATATACCCCTGTCCGCCCGGATCGTTTCCCTGGTTGATGTCTACGATGCGTTGGTATGTCCTCGGGTGTATAAGATCGCTTTCCCTTATGCTGAGGCGTACCGGGTAATCAATGAAGGCCGGGGAACCCAATTTGATCCCCTGCTCACCGATGCAGTACTCCTCCTTAAGGATGTCTTTCAAGATATAAGCCAGCAGAATCAATAATGCCTACTATGGAGGTGGCGGGAGTCGAACCCGCGTCCTACTACGCGAAATACAGGCTACTACAGGTTTAGCCGCGGATCCGATTGTCGGGATGGGCTTGGCTTCGCGGCATGCGGCTCATCCTTATTCTGGAGTGGTCTTGTCGCACGCCGTCCAGAAACAACGTTTGACCAGCCTTGGTTGCGACGGAAAGGCGATCCCTCAAGGCGGCGGGGTCGATTTCCGCGTTCTGCTGTTTACGCAGCGAGAGCGTAATTGTCGTAATCGGCAATTAAATTGCTGCCGAATATTAGGAGCTCGGCACTCCACCTGCAACCTGCACCCCGAACCGTACCAGTCGAAACCGGTGCACCCCCAAAGATAACATACATAACATAATCATAAAGGAGGGATTTGGTCAAGCCCAAAACCGTGGCTGTGTCAGCGACCAATAGAACTGTCGGACAAGATACCGTTTCCCCAGATATAAAAAAGCCGTCCAGAGTAATTCCCGGACGGCAACCTCCTTGTTTGGGGCATTTTTACCTATGCCTAGAACAAGCTGGTGATACAAACTAAAGAAGGCTGTACCTCATTCTTCGGTTTCCTGCACCCGGAATGCCTGAGCAGCCTTAATGACTTCATCGGATATCTTACCTGAAATTGGGGCGTAGTGGTCGAATTCGACACTAAAAGAACCGGTACCGCTGGTAATAGAACGCAGGTCTATGGAATACCGTAAGAGTTCCGCCTGGGGCACTTGGGCACGGATCTCCTCAATACCCCCTGCGGAATTCTGTCCCAGGATCTTGCCCCGTTTCCCGGAAAGATCGCTCATCACGTCCCCTAGGTATTTATGTTCCACAAAGACCGTGAGGTTCATAATCGGTTCCAGCAGGGTAGGAGATGCCTGCCGCATAGCTGCCCGGAAGGCATTACGGGCAGCCAGTTTAAAGGCCAATTCAGAGGAATCCACCGGATGTTCTTTACCATCCACGATCTTCACTTCCACGTCCACCACCGGGTACCCTGCCATGGTTCCTGCGGCCATACCTTCCAAGACCCCTTTCTCAACTCCAGGAATATAGCTCTTAGACACAGCGCCGCCGAAGATAGCATTGATAAATTTGTACTGTTCACCCCGCGGCAGCGGGGCGATTTCCAGGACCACCCGACCGTACTGACCGTGTCCACCGGTCTGCTTCTTGTGGGTGTACTCTGCACTGGCTTTTTTCGTGATCGTTTCTCGGTAGGGGACCCGGGGTATGCGGGTTTCTACATCAATTTTTTGATTCTGTTTGATCTTATCCAGTATGATATTGACGTGGAGTTCACCCATGCCAGAGATGACCGTTTCCTTGGTTTCGCTATTAAAGGCATACCGGAAGGTTTTGTCTTCTTCCGTGACTCTGAGGAGGAACTCCCCGAGTTTGTCATCGTCTTTTTTAGCGATCGCATTAACCGCTACCGAATGCACCGGCTCAGGGAGGTGCAGGGGCATGAATTTGAAGGAACCATCCCCTGCGGTAAGGGTATCATTGGTCTTGAGGGTCCCTAATTTTGCCACGATTCCCACATCCCCTGCATAGAATTCCCGGACTTCCTCAAGTTTTTTGCCCAGGCAGGTATAGAGCTTGCCGATCCGTTCCTTCTTATTTTCCGAAACATTGAAGGCTTCCGAATCTGCGGAAAGCTTACCTTGGATGATCTTTAACCAGGAGAGCTTTCCTGAGAATTGATCATAGCTGGTCTTGATAACCAAAGCAGCCAGAGGCTTATCAGGATCGATGGGGATCTGCTGCGGTACCCCTGCTCCATCAAGAATCGTGTCTTGAACGGTTTGTGGGCCCGGCGCGAGGTCTGTCATAAATTCGAGGAAAGGAATAAGCCCGGAATTCTTAAGGGCAACCCCGGCAAAGGCAGGGAGGATCTTGTTTGCTGCCAAGGCTTCCATAAGTCCCTGGTGTATTCCTGCTGCATCCAGGGTACCGGTCTCCAGGTACTGCTCCATGAGATCGTCATTCCCTTCGGCAGCAGCTTCGATGATCCGTTCCCTAGCCGCCGCAAGGACATCCTGATACGCTGGAGGGATGGGCCCCTCATTTTCTACAGCCTCTCCCTGGGCAATATAGGCTTTCTCATGTAAGACATCGATCACCCCAGTATACTGAGGACCATATCCCATAGGCAGGGTAAAGGCCACCGGCTCAACCTGGCATTTTTCTTTTATATCCTCCAGGGCTTTGGTAAAATCCGCCCGTTCATCATCCATTTTGGTGATAAAAACACCTCTCGGCTTTGCGCGGCTTTGAAGGTCTCGCCAGAGTTTGATGGTTCCAATCTGGACCCCAGAGCGGCCATCCACGGTAAGGAGGACAAATTCCGAAGCCCGAAAGGTCAAAATAACATCTCCTACAAAATCAGAAGAACCGGGGCTATCAAACATATTGATCTTTTTACCATTCCGTTCAATATGTGCCATAGCAGCATGGATCGATATCTTCCGTTCAATTTCTTCAGGGCTTGAATCAGCGATGGTTTTACCGGATTCTACGGTTTCAGCCTTGGGGATGACCCCTGCGGCAAACAACAGATGTTCAAATAAACTTGTTTTACCAGTCCCGCCGTGACCGGCTATAGAAACATTTTTGATCAGATCCGTCCTATGACTCATGGAAGCGCTCCTTGTAGTGCAATCGTTAGTACTATCTTGTCTTTAATCTACTATGATGGAACGATCTTGCCGAATTGTCAAGAAAAATATCTGAGGCCGCAAAAAAGGTATGCCCCCAGGATGTACTGGCTTTTGTGGACTTAACCCTTAGCCAGCCTTCCCAAACGCCCACAAGCTGCCTCCACGTCTGGCCGGTGCCCAAAGGCCGAAAACCGTATAAAATGCTGCCCTGCAGGGCCGAAACCTGAACCAGGGGTGGTCAGGACCTGACAAATTTCCAGGATCTCCGAAAACACTTCCCAACTATCCCGGCCCGGGAAATGAGCCCAGATGTAGGGGGACTGGTCCCCACCAACGCAGGCAATTCCCTGCTGCTGCAAGGTGGCACGGATGAGTTTCGCATTACCCAAGTAGAAATCCGTCAATTCCCGAATCTCCTTGAGTCCTTCCGGTTCCAGGGCGGCTAATCCCCCTGCTTGGGCGATGTTCGATGCTCCGTTGAAGATGGTGCCGCAAATCCGGCTCCAGTCTGCATTGACCTTTTCACCCTCGGCATACACCAAGTCCTGGGGAACCACGGTCCAGCCGAGCCGCACCCCGGTGAACCCTGCGGACTTGGAAAAGGAATTCACTTCAATAGCACAGGTTCTGGCCTCGGGTATCTCGAAAATGCTTTTGGGCAATGCCGGATCCCGGATGTATGCACTATAGGCAGCATCAAAAACAATGAGCGTCCCTTTTTGTAGGGCAGCATTGACCAAGGCGCTGAGCTGCTCCCGGGTGGCAGTAGCCCCGGTGGGATTGTTAGGAGAACAAAAATAGAAAAGTCCATGAGCAGGAAGCAGGGAAATATCCGGGAAACACCTATTCTCTGCAGTACAGGGAAGGTAGCGGATCCCCTGGTACCCGGTTCCGGCCCAGGGTCCAGCAGCGCCTATGAGGACCGAACCGTCCACGTATACCGGGTAGGAAGGGTCCTGCACTGCCACCGGAGTACCCGAACCGAAGAGAAGCTGGAGCCGGCCTATGTCGCATTTGGCACCATCGGAGATGAAGATTTCATCTACCGTGAACTGGCCTCCATAAAACACCTGGCTGATCCGTTCCCGGAGGGATCGGAGCCCCTCGTCGCTGTAACCTGAATATCCCGCTACCGTACCCAATTGCCGAGCGCCCTCCACCAGTCCACGGTTGATATGAGGGAGGATAGGCTCAGTGGTGTTTCCCACCCCGAGGCTTATGATCTTCGCCTCTGGGTGGGCTGCGGCAAATGCCCTTCGCCGTTTGGCGATTTCTGGAAAAAGATACCCCGCTTGTATGTTGGCAATACAGGAATTCCTGTTTATCATGCTGATGCTCCTCTCGTTTGCGATGCCACCCATGAAGCAATTTCGCGTGCCTGGGGAAGGAATCCTCAAACCCTGAATGAGCTTCGTGGATGGCGATTCATGGATTATTTCCCTGGCTTCGAGCCTATAAGGGTAAAAGCTAAACTACATTGGTATCGTTCAGCGCTTTCCGGATTGGTAGTCTTATCAGAAGCGTAATAACCCACTGAACCGGTAGAAAAATCCTTTGCTTGAGCATAAATAGTAGACCATACCTTACCATTATTATCTTTTATGGTAATGTCAAGAAATTTTGGGGCCTGGGGATCCCGTTTTGCTGGTTCAGGCATATTGAACTCCTTTTAGATGACGTTAAGTTTAGCATACTCCTAAAGACCAGGAGAGGCAATATCTCCCAGAGCGTTGCCGATAGAAGAACCGAGCATAAGGGGCGGAAATCACCGGCGTGTACGGGGCCTCGTTCTTCGCGGCGGGCGCTTCCACAGTAAGCCCACGCGTCGCCACGGCGAAACCGACGCAGGGCGCTTGAGGTAATGCCGTAAAAATATACCACCGCCCTTACCATAATGCAATTCTTCGCCGTGGACAGCAAGAAGGATTTACGCAGAATGAAGGGTTACATAAACAACCGGAGCGTAAGCTCCGCGGTATTTCCTGCTTTGTAAGCTATGGGAACCGAGCTATACCGTCCCATCAACCGGACAGTAGGGCAGATTGTATTGCAGGGTATCCGGGTATTTGATACCCGCACCGGTATTGAGCAGAACCACGGTTTCCCCAGCCTTGATCCAGTCTGCATCCCGCAATTTTTTCAGGCCCCCCAGGACCGCGGCTCCTTCAGGGCAGACAAAGGTTCCTTCTAGGGATGCCAGTTCCAGAAGGGCCTCTATAATCTCCTTTTCACTCACCGCCACCGCGCAGCCCTCAGTCTGATAGACCGCTTCCAGGACCAGAAAATCACCCAGGGCCTTGGGAACATTGATACCGAAGGCGATGGTCTGGGAATGGGGGAAGGCCTCACTCTCCTTGGCTTTTTTCCGGTAAGCCTCTACAATGGGAGCACAGCCTTCAGCCTGAACCGCCACAAGCCGGGGGAGCTTGTCCCCGATCCAGCCCAAGCGGCGCATTTCCTTGAGGGCCTTGTAAATCCCAATAATCCCCACACCGCCACCCGTGGGGTAGGCAATAACATCCGGGACCTGCCAGCCGAGCTGCTCCGCGATTTCGTAACCCATGGTTTTTTTGCCTTCAATGCGATACGGCTCCTTTAAGGTACTAACATCGTACCAGTCGTGGATCGGGATGGAGCGGGCGAGGATTTTCCCACAGTCGCTTATAAGCCCCCGGACAAGGTGAACCTGCGCTCCAGCGGCCACGCTTTCGTTCCGCGTGATGCGGGGCGCATCCTCAGGCATAAGGATATGAGCCGCTATACCGGCTCGGGCGGCATAGGCGGCCCAGGCAGCGCCGGCATTACCATTGGTAGGCATAGCCACGTCCCGAACCCCCAGTTCTTTTGCCTTGGATACTCCCACCGCCGCACCTCGGGCTTTGAAGGTGCCTGTGGGAATAACACCCTCGTCCTTCATATACAATTTCCCAAAGGCATATTTTTTGGCGATTGTAGATAAGGGCGTGAGAGGCGTACATCCCTCTCCCAAGGAAAGGATATTCCGGTCATCCAGAACCGGCAGCACCTCCTGGTAACGCCACAGCGTGGCCGGGCGGTTTTTGATGGTCCCGGTATCCACGATGCGAGCTGCCCGTTCCAGATCATAGTGAACCAACAGCGGGGATCCGCACCGACAAAGATGCCGGATCTCCCGGTGATCGTAGGATTGCTCGCATTTTGGGCAAACAAGGGCAGTAATACAACTCGGTATGTTCATGGATGCTTATCATAGCGGTGGTTTGGGGAAAAGTCAATTTCCTCTGGATCAGGGCGGGAGCCTTGTTTGTACAGGAGAACGAATACTCAAGAAATACCTAAAATATGACGAAAATTATATACAATTTGAACCTTTTTCAAAAAGCGGTTATTTTGAAAGGGGCTTTGGAAAAAGTGGGTTATAGACCGCTTTTTCTCTTAATCTAATATGGCTGTTTCAAAAGCAGACCTTTTGAAACAGCCTCATATACAAAAACGAAACTATGACCGTAGATCACTAAAGGAGCAATGGTACTATGAAAAGAGCGTTGAAATTAGCTTGTATATGCCTGTGGGGTATCTTCATATCCCTTACGCTTGAAGCACAAGCCAAGCCGACTCTCACTATCCTGCCTTTTACTGGTACGATGGGGGGAGAGGAGGAAATCATCACCTTATTATTGGCGAATCAAGGGGATATCCGTACTACTTTTATGGTGGTCCCGTGTACCGGCAATTTTAAGGATATTACCGAAGAAACCGTCTTTCCTGATTCGGTAAACAGCCAGGAGGATATTATTGCGGTACTACAGGGTCAGCTTAACGCAGATTTTACCGTGATAGTCCGCACTGAAAAGATAGGAACCGCTAACCTGGCCCTTATCTCCCTGGTAGAGATGAAAACCCTCCGTCAACTCGGCGGGGAATATCGGCACTATCGTAATCTCAGCGAGTTTCGTGCTTTTGTACCGGATATAGCCGCCACGTTGATACAGACTGCTCAGAACCTCCCTAATCCGGTACCACCGTTAACGGTTTTGTCCTTTTATACCCCTAGTGAAGGAGTAGAATCCTGGGAAGGGGATATATTAGTACAATTGCTCACGATTGAATTAGCAAATAGCAACAAGTATGCGGTGTTTCCCTGGGCCTTACACATTGAAACCTGGATTCGGGACTTAAGCATCCCTTATTTCGGTATCATCGATCCTGATCGTACCAAAACCATCGGTATCATAACCCATATCCCCTATATCCTCGCCGGAGATGTGCTCAACCTGGGAAGAACCAATCTGTTCATGGCTTCTATCGTGGATACGGAAGGTGCAAACCTGGTCGCCGGAGGAGACATAGAATATAGCCGTGGGGATGTACCCTCACTGGCTGAACTAGTAGCATCCCTCACCGGAACAAGGTTGCAGGAAACACCCCCCCTTGAGATTCTGGAACCGATAAAACCGGAAGCCCCTGGTATCGTGAAAGATCAGAAGCTTTCCCTTGAGTCATTGGCGCTCGTACCCGAAGGAATCGGGGTATTGGGAAGTCCTCCATCAGAAATTGCCCGGGATACGGATGAAGTATCCCATTGGGTCAAACTAGCTAGTTTTTATATAGGGAAATATGAGGTAAGTCAGCAGGAATATGAGGCGGTGATGGGGACTAATCCCAGTTATTTCAAAGGGGATACCTTCCCGGTAGAGCGGGTAACCTGGTTTGACGCGGTAGAGTACTGCAATACCCGGAGTATCAAGGAAGGGTTACGTCCTGTGTATGCTATCGACGGGGACCAGGTAATCTGGAACCAAAAAGGCAATGGGTACCGTTTACCCACAGAGACAGAATGGGAATATGCCTGCCGGGCAGGTACGAACAGTGCCTTTAATGTGGGAGATACCATACATACGAACCAGAGTAATTATGATGGAACCTATACCTATGCTCGTAGCTCCTTGGGAATATACCGGCAGCAGACAACGGCTATAGGAAGCTTTCCTGCGAATCCTTGGGGACTCTATGATATGCACGGGAATGTGTATGAGTGGTGCTGGGACGGATATGCGGCCTATGGTTCTGATGATTGGGTTCCAAACCGCCGGATAGTTCGAGGTGGAGGTTGGTACAGCGCCCCCCAATACCTGCGTTCCGCTAACCGGGTTCGCATGTCCCCTTATACTAAGACCAGTTACTTAGGATTCCGGGTGGTACGGAACGCTGACTAGGGACGGGGCGTGTATTCCTGCCTTCATACCCATTCCATCTTCTGCGATGGCCAAGATACCATTGAAACCTTGTGCCGTAGGGCCTATGAAAAGGGGTTGGTGGCTATTGGGTTCAGTTCCCATGCCCCCATATACCGCAAGACCGGGTTCCGTACTGACTGGCATATTCAAGAAGATCGCTTAGAGGCGTACTTGGATAGGGTGAGAGCGGCTCGTCGGCAGTGGGAAGGGAAGATTCGGGTCTTTCTCGGCCTGGAAATTGATTATATCTCAGGGCTCATGGGACCGGGAGACCGGGACTATCAAGACTTAGGTTTGGATTATTGTATCGGCTCAGTGCATTATGTGATTCCTCCTCGGGGCGCCCCTTTTACCGTGGATGATAGTGCAGAAGTATTTGAAAAAGGCATCCAGGAAGGGTTTGCTCATGACCCGGAAGCCTTAGTAGAAACCTATTGGGACACGGTGGAAAGGATGATCCGTACCGGCGGTTTTGATATCCTGGGTCATACGGATTTGATCAAAAAAAACAACGCTCCGGATCAGAGAAAAAGGTGGTTTTCCTTGGAAAGTCCTGAGTATCAGCGCCGCATAAAGGGCATTGCCGATACTATTGGGGCTTCTCCAGTGGTGGTAGAAGTAAATACCGGGGGACTTACTCGCTATAAACTCCCGGATGCCTATCCTTCCGGTACTTTGTTACGCCTCTTACAGGCAAAACAGGTACCGGTTATCATTACCGCGGATGCTCATCGCGCGGAAGACGTGGACGGTCATTATGATGAAGCCCGGAAAATCCTGCTTCAGGCAGGGTACACCCATACGGTTTTATTCGAGGGTAAGAAAAACGGGGTTCCTCAGTGGAAGGAAGCCGCCTTGGAGGACCTAGGTTTGAGAAAGGGGGATCCAGACCCTTGAGGCTCCCCAATGGTTTATCGGGTCGTTAGGGAAGGATTCCAATTAAGGGAGAGCGATGGCTAAACAGGGCTATGGGATTACCCCCTGGGGTAAGTGGTTTATCGAGGTATTGGATAGTTACCAGATGGGAGCTCGGCTTGACCGGGGTCGGAGCTATGCCAATACCGGGAAGGTCCTCTCCCTAGATATTACCGACAAGCACGTAAGTGCCAAGGTCCAGGGGCATTATCAGCCTTTCTACCGGGTGGAAATTACCTTTCCTGAATTAAAAGAAAAGGAACGGGTCCTGCAGCTTATCCAGGAAAACCCCCGTCTACTTGCCCTGCTTGCTGCGGGGGAACTGCCTGAAGAATTGCTCATAACCCTCAAAAAAGAAGGGATCCTGCTCATCCCTAAACGCTGGAAAGAAATGAAACGGTCTTGCAATTGCCCTGACTATGGGGATCCCTGCAAGCACATGGCGGCTCTTTACTATATCATTGCCCGGGAAATTGATGCGGACCCGTGCATTCTTTTTCGGCTCCGCGGTATCGACCTCCATGCTATGGCAGAACCCTTCGGCGCTTCCCTGGATCGAGAGCTGCTCCCTCCTTTCACGGTAGAGATAGATTCCAGTCCAAGAAACCTTCCTTCCCAAGCCCCTGAGCTTCCAGAGCTTCCCCAGTGCACGGACCTGATCCTTTCCCTGCTGCCTCCGGCCCCGTCATTCTCTAACCGGGACTTTACCCTGGTACTGGCGGAATTCTACCACCTCATGGCCCGATTGAGGTCCTGGGAAGATGCGAAAGAGGCAAGCCCTGAGGAGGAACATGCCTTCTCCCGTTCCCACTGGACCATTACCAGTAGGGATCCCCGGCCAGGGGCAGAAATCACCCTGGTGCAGGAAACCTTTTCCGGGGAGCAACACCCTCATGCCCTTTATGAGGCATTTCAGCGTTTTCGATCCTTTTCCTCCGATGACGGGACCCCTTCCTATACCTTTCTGTTTTATCTTTTCAAGTTTCTCAACCTCCTGTGCGCTGCCGGGGCCTTTATCCCTGGGGTGTTCAGAGAAACAGTCTCCCAGAAAACCGGGAAATCCCGGGTTCCTTCCAGCTTCCTCCAGATTATCTGGAAGCCCTTTGATAGCTTACCCCTCATCAACCAGACCCTGAATCTGCTCGCTACCTATGAGGATCGGATGCTGCCCCTGGATACGGTCAGGGTACAATCTCCTACCTTAAAGCGTACTAAGCTCAAGGGAAAAACCTTTGCCAGTGGCCGTAGTGTGGTGAACCTGCTCGCTTCCGCAGTTCTCGGTACATGGGTGAAGGAGCACTATTTTTTTCTCCCCAATACCTATCAAAAGGGGAGCGCGGATTATCGGGAGCTGTTAGACCTCTTTTTTCAAGGCCACCCTATGGAGGTGTCCTCCCCGGGGCTACGGAGCCTACCCCTGACCATAGACCGCTGGCTTTCGGTACTGTACGTTGATTTCTCCGCGTGGCAGTATCGGCTTAGTCTCAAAGAGGCTTCCCCCAAGGATGAATCCGCAGAAAACTTTAAGCTTTCCATGGAGGTACTCCTTGAAGGTCCCCAAGGACTGGAAAAGATTCCCCTCAAACATGCGGCGGAGAAGACCGGAACCATTGAGGTGCTCAAAGCCCCTATGTCGCTTTCCCATTACCTCCCGGAATTGGGAAGCCTTACCGCTAAGGCATGGGTAGGGCTTACCGGAGAGCGGCTCCTCGCCTTTCTCGACCATGCCTCCCTGCTCCTGTCCCGTTTAGGGATCGATGTGGTGTTCCCCAAGAACCTGCACCGGGAATTAAAGCCCCGGCTGATGCTACAAACTGCAGCTAAATCAGCGGGGGCCCTGGTGAGTTACCTGGGGCTGGATTCCCTGTTGGACTGGCAATGGCAGGTGGCCATTGGGGATAAGGTGCTCACCCAAGAGGAGTTTAAGGCCCTGGTGAAGCAGAAAAAGGGGCTGGTTAAATTTAGGAATACCTTTATCCACCTGGATCCTGATGAGCTTGCTCGACTGCTCAAGAAGGCTCAACTTGCAGGGCATCCTCAGCCACAGGATTTCCTCAAAGCCTATTTCGCCGGGGACAGCATCCTTTCCTTTGATGCAGAACAAATCCTGAAGCAGCTTTTAGCGGAGCAGAGTTTCCCGATTCCCCAGGGGCTTAATGCACAGCTTCGGCACTACCAAGAGCGGGGCTATAACTGGATGTGTTCCCTCATACTGGCAGGGTTTGGATGTATCCTGGCGGACGACATGGGCCTGGGGAAGACGATCCAATCTATCACGGTGCTGCTGTGGCTCAAAGAGGCAGGGTTCTTATCGGATCATAGTCTCATCATCGCGCCGGCAGCGTTGCTTGAAAACTGGGAACGGGAACTGAGTAACTTCGCCCCTTCCCTTTCGGTGTCCCGGTATCACGGGACCAAGCGGAGCCTAGACAATGAGCATGATGTATTCCTCACCACTTACCAGACTGTGGTGCGGGACAGCCCTAAGCTCCGGGATCATCCTTTTTCTCTTGTAATCGCAGATGAGGCTCATCTGATGAAAAATGCCGACACCCAGGGAGCTAAGACCGTCAAACAGCTCCGATCCCAGTACCGGATTGCCCTTTCAGGAACCCCGGTGGAGAACCGTCTTGAGGATATGCGTTCGCTCTTTGATTTCATCCTACCCGGCTATCTGGGAACCCCTTCCCAGTTTAAAGAGGAGTACCGGTTTCCCATTGAGGTGATGCGTCAAAAAGAGAAGTCCCAGGTCTTGAAAAAAATTACCGCTCCTTTCTTGTTACGCAGGCTTAAAACCGACAAGAACATCATTGCGGATCTGCCTGAGAAGATCACCAGTAACGAATATGCGGTATTGGAAAAGGGACAGGCCGCGCTTTACGAAAGTATTGTTACCGAGACTATGGACAAGTCCGCAGAGCTGGCAGAGCCCAAGGAGCGCTCTGCCTTGGTCTTGAGTTTGCTCACGGCCTTGAAACAAGTCTGTGATCATCCTCGGGTATACGATAAAGAAAGCGCTGCTGTCTCAAAACTCTCCGGTAAGGCCCAGTTACTCCTCACCCTGTTGGAAGCAATCTTGGGCAATCGCGAAAAAGTGCTGATTTTCAGCCAGTATGTCGAAGCCTTGAACTGCCTGGAAACCATTATTCGGAATGAATTGGGGGAGATGACCTTACTCTATCACGGCGGTATGGCGCAAAAGAAACGAAGCCAGGTAATCGACCAATTTCAGAAGGATTCCAGTGCCCGGATTCTCTTGGTGAGCCTCAAAGCCGGCGGGCTTGGCCTCAATCTTACCGCGGCAAGCCGGGTGATCCACTATGATTTATGGTACAACCCGGCAGTGGAAAACCAGGCTACTGACCGGGCTTTCCGCATCGGTCAAACCAGAAATGTCTTTGTTCACCGGTTCATTACCCGGGGCAGCTTTGAGGAGAAGATTGACGCCATGTTGACGAGCAAGCGGGAACTGGCAGATATGACCCTATCCTCTGGGGAGTCCTGGCTCGCCCGGATGAGCCACGAGGAACTCAAAGCCCTCTTTGATAGATGAGGCGGATCAAAAAGCCCTTTAGCTCGAGAGTGAGGTTCCCACCAGAGCGAGTGTGAGGCTCCTCCTAAGCCGTGTAGGAGGCTCACACCAGGCCGGCGGTGAGGCGTTCAGGAGCCACGGATCCGTAAACCACTGAGGTTAGCCGGGGTCGTAACCGGGGTGGTAGTGTAGAAGCTACGGAAGCCGTTATACATATCCGCCACAAAGGTAATTCCCTGAGCTTCAAGTTTTGCCTGCCACTCTTTGAAGATCGGGGTGTCGGGCAGTTTCTGCAAAACCGCTATATCCGTCAGGAACATACGGGGCCATCAGAATATTGAGGTCCGGGATAAAGTAAAAAACGTGTACAGGGAAAGCCTCGAGATTACCCGACGTGGGCAAGGCAAGGGGCAACCTGGGGCGTTTCCATCTATATGGCAGCCGCGACGCGGCGTTACCACCTTCATTGTTCCGGCTTCGTGTCGGAAGCGCCGATATACAGCGGAGATGCTTTATAGGATACAAAAATAAGCGGTAGAAAAACTGCCGATCCGCAACGCTGTCGGCATAAACGCTGCTCTTTATCGGGGAAAGAGAAAGAAAAACTATATATTACAAGTGGGGGGTATACGGAATAAATCATACACATACCTCCTGGAGGGGCCTTTAGGCAGCTCCTAAAACCCGGCTTCCTGCCAGGCTCATCGTTTCTATGAAACACTATAGTACACCGGGCCCCCTAACGTCAATCTCCCCGCCTCTGGGGGCAGGCTTTTTTTACTGAAGCTATAAAAATGACAAGACCCAGGTACTGACCGTCCCTGGGCTGCTTCCCTTCTCCCTGCCCCGGAAATTGCCCGCTTCGTTCTATTACAATAAGACGGGCAACAGGAGCAGCGCCGCCACAAGCAATATCAGACAAACCGGGAGGGTAATGGCCACGCTTAGACTGAAGCCCAAGCCCGCGGTAAAGCCTGCAATAATATACCCGATGAAACAAATCACCGCTACGGTAAGGGCATAGGGAATCTGAGTGTCCACATGGTTAATATGATTACAGCCGGCCCCGGTGGAGGAAAGAATGGTGGTATCTGAAATGGGTGAACAATGGTCTCCGAACACAGACCCTGCCAGCACTGCGGATAGGGAGGTTATTGAAAGATGGGGGGCTACAATATCGCATACATTGATGGTAATGGGGATGAGGATACCAAAGGTTCCCCAGGCAGTCCCCGTGGCGAAGGAGAGCCCTGCGGCGAAGAGGAACATGAGGGCCGGAATAAAAGCTACCGGTAACTGAGACTGTTCTACCAGTCCTGCCACATAGTGGCCGGTTAACAAGAATTCCCGACAGACTGCGCTAATGGTCCATGCCAAGGTGAGGATGATGAGTGCCCCTACCATAGACTTAATTCCCATCATCAGGGTGGTAAAGAATTCTTTGAAGCTTATCAGTTTCCGGGGAACAAAGAGCAAAAAGGCGATAAAAAGAGCGGCAAAGCCTCCTAAGGAAAGGGCAGCCCCTGCATCCGTATCCCCAAAGGCAGCGATAAGGGTCTTCCCGCTGCCATCCCAATAACCGCCGTAGAAGAGCATCGCGAGAATGGAAAAACAGACCAGAAAAAGTACGGGAATAAGCAGATCCCCGACCTTGCCCCGGTCAGAGACCTGAAGCTGGGCAAGGTCATCCTCCGCTGCCCCGACTTGCTCTACGGTTGTACTCCTGTTCTGCCGGGCCCGTTGTTGGGCTACAGCCATGGGGCCAAAGTCCCCATTTTTACGAAAACTTAAGACCATGACCATGATCAGGGTTAATACCACATAGAGGTTCATCGGAATAGAACCCACGAATGCCTGCATCCCGGTAATTCCGGTTTCGGTAGGATAATAGGAGATAACCGATGCGGCCCAGGAAGAAATAGGGGCGATGATACAGACCGGCGCTGCAGTCGCATCAATAATGTAGGCCAGTTTCTCCCGGGAAATCTTATACCTATCGGTAACCGGTTTCATAACCGTTCCTACGGTGAGGCAGTTAAAATAGTCGTCTATGAAGATGATGATTCCCAAGAGGGCTGTAATAAGACTTACACTCTGAGGGGACTTTAATTTCCGGGATGCCCAGTTACCATAGGCCCTGGAACCTCCTGCACGGGTGATGAGGGCCACCAAAGCGCCGAGCATGGCAAGGAAGATCACCATGGAGGCGTTATTCCCCACCTGGGTAATCATCAGGTCTATGGTGGTACTGAAGATACCGGTGAACCCGAGCCCCATCGCAAAGCTATAGATCCCCACTCCCGCCATGATCCCCAACAACAAAGAAAAGATCACTTCTTTGGTAATCAGGGCCAAGGCTATAGCCATAACCGGTGGAATAATTGATAAAAAACTGACTTGCGCTGCTTCGAATTCCATGGATACTCCTTAATGTAGCCTTTCTGTTACTCAAAACCCCTAAGCTACGGGGAAGCGTACTCCCAGAAAAACAGACAAACCTCAACCGAAAACCATGTTGGGTATCCAGAGCACCACATCAGGAAGAAATACCAAAATCGCCAGTTCCAGTAGCACCGCAGCCAGGAATGGGAGGCTCTCCTTAGTGTAGTCCTCCACCGGACAATCAATGATGCCGCAGACCGTGTATAGGGCGGATCCAATCGGCGGGGTCATTACCCCTAGGGTAACCACCGTAGCCATGAGCACACCGAAGTGAACCGGGTCGATGCCCACGCTCTTTACCATAGGCAGGAAAATCGGCGTTAAGAGGAGAAAGTTCACGTTACTGTCCACGAACATGCCGGTGATGAACAGGAAGCCAATCATGATGAGTACCAGAATCTGGGGGTTTTGGGTAATGCCGAAGATCAGGTTACTCAAAACTACCGGCGCTTTTACCCAGGTGATGGCATAGCTGAAAGGCCCGGACATGGCGATGATCAGCATGATGGCGCCGTTGTCCTTCAGGGTGGTGATCAGGGCGTCTCTGAAATTCGTCCAGGTCAGTTCCTTGTAGACAAATCTCCCGATGAGGATCGCATAGACCACTGCGAAGGCCCCGGATTCCGAAGGGGTGAACACCCCGAAACGGATTCCAACGATCAGGATAACCGGGAACAAGAGCGCCCAGATGGATTCCTTGAGGTTAGCCAACAGTTCCGTTATGCTGAGTTTCGGCGCCTCAGGTCTGGGGGGATCGAATTTTTTGATCCGGGAAGTGATGGAGGTGGTCGCCATTAAAAAGCACATCATCAGGATGCCGGGGATAAGCCCCGCGGCAAAGAGGCGGCCTATGGAAACCTCTCCTACAAAACCGAAGATAATAAGCCCCAGGCTCGGGGGAATGGTGGCGGTAATAAGCGCAGTAAGGCAGTTCACCGAGCAGATATAGCCCTTGTTGTAGCCGATCCGCATCATCTCTGGCCCCAGTATCCGGGTTTCCATAGCGGCGTCCGCAGTGGCCGATCCTGAGACCCCTCCCATGAGGGTGCTCATCACCACGCTGATCTGGGCGGTGCCGCCGTACATGCGCCGGGTAAGGAGCCGGGCCAGACTGAGGAGCCGGCTGGTGATCCCCGACACGTTCATCAGATTCCCCGCGAAAATGAAGAAAGGCACCGCAAGAAAGGCGAAAGATTGGCTCTGGGAGACGATCATCTGAGTGGCGATCTGGAAGTTGAGATAAGGCACGGAAGCAAAATACGCGAACCCCGCAATGCCGATTACAAAGGCTATGGGCATACCCATCACAAGAAAAAGGACAAAACAAAGGATCAATAAGGTCATGCCGAGGCTCCTTTCTTGTTAAAGTTGATAATGGAACGCCGTATTTTAAGGATGGTCGAAAAGGCCATCGACGAGCCGGCAACTACAATGCTTAGGGTAACCAAGGAATAAGGAATAGGGATGGACTGATAGGTCCGGATCCGTTCGGTGATCGCCAGCTTAATGCCGAAAATGATGATGAGTACCAGGGCGCAAAAGATAACGCCATAAAGTAAGATTTCTATAATCTTTTGCAGTCCCTGGGGAAGATTACGGGTGATGAGGTCAACGCCCACTAGTTGACCGCTTCGCCAGGCAATATCTGCACCTAAGAAAGCCGTCCAGGCGAGCAGAAACATCGCCAAATCAATGTTCCAGGACATGGAAATCCGAAAAAACCGCAGGATAGCGGACATAAAAACGAAGGCCACTAGGAATATAAACCCGACCCCGCAGATAACCATTTCTGCCTTGCATAGGCTCCGATATAGATTTCTCATAAGTATGCTCTAAAAGAAAAAATAGCCGGGAACAACGCCCCGGCTTTGTAGGGATTAGAGACCCAATTCGTTAAACAAGCGATCTTTGAGACCCGGGGAGAAGCCCAGATCATTGTTACTGTATAGCGGAGCTAGGGCATCCTGGAATACCTGCAGATCGACTTCGGTGATGGTAACGCCCTTGTCTTTCATCTGCTGATAGTAGCCGTCTTCTTCTGTTGCGATAATCCCGCTGTATTTCCGAGAAGCTTCCCGAATGGTGTCCAGGAACAGTCTCCTGTCCGCCTCCGGCATGCCGTTGAGCAGGTTGGTCGAGCACACAAAGGATGACTGAAGCATGTAGTGCTTGGTCAAAGCCAAATTCTTGGCAACTTCGTAGATGGCCGAGCCATAGGCAGTGGCGACTTGGACCTCACAACCATCCAGGGTTTTCTGCTGGATACCGGGGAGCACTTCGCCCCAGGATATACCGATATTCGCAAAGCCCAGATACTTGGCCAGGGCATTACCGATGTTGTTACCAAAGCCGCGGATCCGTAAACCACTGAGGTCAGCCGGGGTCGTAACCGGGGTGGTAGTGTAGAAGCTACGGAAGCCGTTGTACATATCCGCCACAAAGGTAATTCCCTGAGCTTCAAGTTTTGCCTGCCACTCTTTGAAGATCGGGGTGTCGGGCAGTTTCTGCAAAACCGCTATATCCGTCAGCACATAAGGGGCCATCAGAATATTGAGATCTGGGATGTTGAATTGGCTCGCCAACCTACCAGGGTCGGAAGGAACCACCAGGGGTACTCCGGTTTTCGCCTGGGTTACCAGATTATCGGTGTCACCGGAAAGGGCACCGTTGACCTGGACATCCGCCTCAAAGCGGCCACTCGCATTCAGCTTGTCCGCCACTTCCTGCATCATGCGGCTTTGACCGGTGGTAGCGGCTTCGGTTCCTGCGAAAATAACCTTAATCTTCGCTGCCGTCTGAGCCCCTCCACTCTGGGATTGACTACCGCCTCCGCTCTCTTGCTGCTTACCGCCCCCTGCAAATACACTACCTACCGCAAGGGCCATTCCTAAAGCCACGCATACTGCGTACTTTACCATTTTCATACATTCCTCCGTATTTATTGAATAATTATTTATTTTATAAACATTTTATCATACCCCTTATAGGGATGTCAAATAGAATTTTGGATAAAGATACCACTACCAGAACAGTAAAACCTAAAAATCAAAAAGCGGGAGTTGTAATCCCCGGTCATCAGGATCCGAAAGCAGAGACCTGAGCCTATTGGGGTCGTCGGGCCGCTCCAGGAAGACCTCCGCCAGGGTGATAAAGTAGCGAGCCCGCTTGAGGAGGACCCCCAGACTGCGGAGACTATCGAAGGAAAGGGACCGGGAACGTCTCGCCGCAATGATACGCCGACCTGCAGTCGCTCCAATACCAGGTACCCTGAGCAGGGCGTCCCCAACCCTGGGGATGATTTTAAGATGCATATAGCCGCCATACCCTGCTTCGGTCCGCAGTTGCTTTGCCGTGGAATAGAGGACCTTCAAGAGGCTGATGCAGCGACCATCCCCGGTCCAGCTCTTGTAGAGTCCACTGGGATTCCTCACTCCAAAAGCTCTGGAACCGGTCTTCCCATGGCTGCTTGCCTGAGGCGGGCCGCTCCCGCCGGATACACAAGAGGCGTCATATTGTGCCGCCCCTGCGAGAATGGATAGCTTTTCTTCCACATCCATAAACATACTATACCTACGTTTGATTTATTTATGGAAGTTTTCGAGAGGGCTACCAGGTAAGGAGCTATGATCCCCCATGACAGTACATCTGGCTTCAACAAGCACACCGTTTGTACCCATCCATTTTTACAGATTTTACAAAAAAAGGGGGAAACTCTTCCCCCTTTTCTATACCCAGCCCCTATTAGGCTTGGGTAATAATGACCCCATGAAGCACCAAGGGAACGGTACCGGGGTTCATAATGCTATGAGCCGCGCCGTTTCCAGTAATCACCGTATCTCCGGGTCCAAGCTGCAGCTCTTTACCGTCGTCGTTGACCACAGCAGTCCCGGAAAGGATAAAAAAGTATTCGGTCTCTCCATCGTGCCGGTGGAGGCCTATGGAAGCCCCCGGAGGTAAATGGAGTTCCGCCAAGAGTCGGACATGGGGCTGTGTACTTTCGTCCGCTAAATGGGTTACCCGCACGGTCCCGGTTCCTTCCCGCATACGCTCCTTGTATTCGACCAGCATGTCTTTTCGATACCGAATCATAGCAACTCCTCCTTCATATAATCCTTTATGACACCAAAAGCCGGTTGAGGCGCTTCACAAAGTCCGCGGGGTCCTTGAGCTTGACTCCTTCAACCAATAGGGCCTGATCCAGCAGTACCCCGGCGGTATCGGCAATCCGCTGTTCATCCTCAATGGTTTTTAGGGCCGCCACAATGGGATGCTCACCGTTGACCTCCAGAATGGGCTTAATATCAGGCATTTCGGTCTGTCCCATCGCCTTGAGCATCGCGGCCATCTGGATTGAGGGATCATGTTCATCCGCTACAATGCAAGAAGGGGAATCATGCAGGCGGCGAGAGAGCTTCACCTCTTTGACCCGGTCTCCCAGGGCCTTTTTGATCTTTTCAATCACCGGCTTGTTCTCCTTCTCCGCCTGTTTGTCTCGTTTTTCTCCTAGCTCCTCGTCCGCACCGGAACGATTCACCCCCTTGAGTTCCCATTCCTTGTACTTACCTATCGTAGGAATGACAATGTCGTCGATCTCATCGTCCATGATGAGTACTTCAATACCCTTGTCTGTATAGGCTTCCAGCAGAGGAGAGGCCTTGAGGGTCTTTTCATCCCCGCCCGTGATGTAGTAGAGGTACTTTTGGTCTGATTTCATCCGGGAAGCATAATCTGCAAGACTCGTCCATCCTTCTACGGTGGTACTCTTAAACCGGACCAGTTCCAAAATAGCCTCCCGGTTGGCAAAATCCTGGTACAACCCTTCCTTGAGGGGCCGGTTAAACTGGGAAATAAAGGTCTCCCATTTTTCTTTGTGGTTCTCTGACAGGGTCTTGAACTCCGCGAGGAGTTTTTTGACCGAGGCGTTCTTGATGTTCAGGAGGATCTTGTTCTGCTGGAGTATTTCCCGGCTCACGTTCAGGGGGAGATCCTCTGAATCAATGACCCCCCGAACAAATCGAAGCCAGGTGGGCATGAGTTCTTTATCATCATCGGTGATGAAGACCCGCTTCACATAGAGCTTTACCCCCGGCTTATAGTCCACCTGGTACAGGTCAAAGGGGGCTTTTTTTGGAATGTAAAAGAGGGTGATATATTCCAGGGTTCCTTCGGCCTTGGTGTGAATATAAAACAAGGGCTCCTCGGTATCGTGGCTGATCTGTTTATAAAATTCCGTATAATCCGTTTCTTGGAGTTCTGATTTTGCCCGCCGCCAGAGGGCAGTACCGGAGTTGATCCGCTCGGTTTTGGGTTTGGAAGCCTTTTCCTTGCCTTTATCATCATACTCCTTCTCGTCATAGGTCAAGTAGATGGGAAAGGCCACATGGTTGGAATACCGTTTGATGATATCTTCAATAGACCAGCGGTTGGTATACTCGGTTCCTTCTTCATTTAAGTACAGAGTTACCTGAGTTCCTTGGGGAGTACCCAAGGCTTCTGGGGGGGCGCTTTCTATGGTGTAGCCTGCCTTGCCATCACTGGTCCATTTCCAGACTTCCCCTTCCCCGGCTTTACGGCTTATCACCTCAATGGTTTCGGCAACCATGAAGGCCGAATAAAATCCCACCCCGAATTGGCCGATGAGATTGGAATCTTTTTTTATGTCTTCCGTAAGTTTTTCCAGAAACGTCTTAGTTCCTGACCGGGCTATGGTCCCCAAGGACTCAATCAGATCCGACTCATTCATCCCGATCCCGTTATCCGCGATGGTGAGGGTTTTTGCGTCCTTATTAAAGGAAATAGCAATTCGGGGATCCAAGCTGATGCTTTTATACGCCTCTTCTGCCACGGTGAGGTACTTGAGCTTATCCAGGGCATCGGAGGCATTGGATACCAGCTCCCGGAGGAAAATCTCCCGATTGGAATAAAGGGAATGGATAATCAGGTACAAGAGCTGACTTACTTCGGTTTGAAACTGGTGTTGTGCCATGATGAGGCTCCTTTTAGATACAGGATATTAAACTACTTACCACTCGTACTATGGTGTAAGCGGTTTTAAAGTAAAACTATCTGGATGTAAGATACTAAAAGACTTTTACTTGGGGCAAGGGGGAAACACCGCCTCCCGCTGTAGCCCAGGATTACGAGGCGGTACACACTTCACCGGTAGATACACGGATCGCTCCCGGCAGAGGCGCTCTTTATTCCGCTTCCTCCACCGGTTCTTCTGGGGCTTCCTCGCCGGGTTCGGTTTCCTCAAGCCCCACTTCAGGATCTTCCAGAATCGAAAGGAGTTCTACTTCGAAGATCAGGGTCGAATAAGGAGGGATTACTGAACCCGCGCCTTGTTCGCCATAGGCTAATTTCGAAGGTACATACAAGCGGTAGAAGGCGCCTTCACTCATCAGTTGGATCCCTTCGGTCCAGCCGGGAATGACCGCATCTAACGGGAATTCCGCAGGCTCTCCCCGGGAATAAGAACTGTCGAAGACCGTGCCGTCTGTTAAGGTGCCCTTATAATTCACCTGCACCATATCGCTTCCCTCAGGCTTTTGACCGCTTCCCTCAATGATGACTTCATACTGAAGCCCGCTGGAGGTGAGGAGGATCCCTGGCTTCTTGCTGTTTTGCTCCAGAAAGGCCGCTTCTTTTTGCCGGTTTTCTTCAGCCCGCTTTGCCATAGCTGCCATAAAAGCAGTTTGTACCTTGAGGACCGCATCGTCCATGGTAAACCGGGTCTCTTTATCCTCCATGCTTTCTTTAAGCCCCCGGACAAAGGCATTGTAATTAAAGACTAAGCCCGTTTGTTTTAAGTCCGAACCAATAACCATCCCAAAGGCATAACTGGTATCCACTTCTTTTGATACCTGGCTGGACACTTCAGGTACTCCCTCGGCATAGGCCCCCCAGGTCAGAACACCCATTACCAACAAGATACCTACGATTTTCTTCATCATGCTGCTTTCCTTACTAAACAAGATAATACAAGTATAAATAGAGGATGGACAGG
Source organism: Treponema sp. (assembly GCA_031278815.1). GTDB lineage: Bacteria > Spirochaetota > Spirochaetia > Treponematales > Breznakiellaceae > JAIRLU01. The sequence goes on along the minus strand of JAITJS010000026.1, from coordinate 2,356 downwards.
ATTCCATCCTACCGCACCTATTTCCTTTCATTCCCTCTGCTTACTCCTTTCGCGACCCGAGGGACTCGAACCCCCTACCTGCTGCTTAAAAGGCAGCTGTTATACGATTATGTAACTTCTGGTATGACAACTAATTACCTAATTATAGGTGATTTTAGAAGAAATTACAATAGTTTCAAAATAAATGCACGATCCGGTGGATCGTGCCCCAGTTGTTTGTTTATCTGTTTGTTTCAATCCACACGCCTACATAGGACGCGGCAAGTCCACAGAACAGTCTACTCCGGGCTTGGCCTCCTACTCCAGACCAAGGGCGGTAATCTGTCGCAGCTCAGCCGGCCGTATCCCTCACCAACTGCGTAGCTGGTTTGGCTCCTCTATCCTCACCGTATCCCCGGCTTGCTCTATCACATACAATCCCAGCCGTAAAGCCTCAAGCCTCACCGCTTCACTCATAATCGCACCGGCTATGGCTCCCCGGATTGCCCGTTTGTCTCCCAGCTTATCTTTATGCCTCCTCAAAAACTCAAGGCGGCTGATATGATCCGTCACATCCTTTTCAGCGGGTTTTGCCTTTACTTCTACGCCGATGCTGTAGGCGTCATTCTCAAGGAGTATGTCAAACTCCGCTGCTACCCGGCCCGTCTCGGGATTAACGAACTTGCGTTCTTTGGCAATATCGTGAAACTGATAGTGCAGGGCATTGAACTTTTGGACGATATTGGGTAAGACCAGGTGTTCTGCCAGTTTCCCGAAGCGGTTACTCAGATAGCCCATACTTTTCTGGAGTTCCTTTATTTGCCGGTCGGTCTCCTTGCGATCATCCCGCAGTTCTCGGATAAGCCGGTTCGTTTCTGCCTTTGATTCCCGAAAGAGTCGGTCTGTCTCCTTTAGTTGTTGGCGGGTCTCCATAAACGCCGCCCAGACCTGCTCGAAATTCAAGCCCATTTGTGGTTGTATTAGTTCCTCCACGGTGTCCTCCATGCTTAATCTACGCACCTATACAAGGTCATGCTCTGGATCTGCTTCCAGACAAGCTTCCTAGCCCTTGGGGTAGTCTCCCATTCTTATATTTCTTTCAATAATTTTTCGTATATCTTCAAAATCTTGTTCATATAAACGCTCAGGAAAATAGGTATCGCACTTTGGGCAATAGGTATACCCCGACCCAGGCTTTTGTGATACTATACAGCGACAGGCAGGACATAAAACGCTCAAGACAAGAGGAACAACCTGATAATCCCATTCGATGATGTAGCCCTTATATGGCATATTAGTATAATGTATCCACGCAGGAGGCTCTGCTTGTGTGAGCGCTTTAACGAGCCTGGTGAGGAGACCCTTCTTAATAACCACTATGATTATTGGTATACATACTAAGACAAGTATCATACGCCACGATAGCTTATATAGCAGTCCCTTGAAAACAGGAAAAACAGCATCCACTATTTTGCTACTAAGAGCATCAAGTAGACTGACAATAAACTGCTGAATCAATCTGTGTTATCTCTCCCCTAAATCCTCCTGACCAGGATTACCTTTATTTCAAAAAAAACAGGACAGCAAATACCAGGGTGGAAAAAATAAAACACCCCAGGGCAAAATTAAGGAGCGTATTTCTAGAAATAGTCATAATATACCTCACTTCATCGCCAGTATCAGGGTGGCGATAGCGGAAATCAAGGCGGCAAGGGCGGCGATAAGACCGGAAATAGCCACAACCCATGTGGCGATATTTCCCTCCTTTTCTTTGCTTTTCGGTTGCGAAGGGTCTTTTTTCCTTGCCATATTGGAATGTACCTGCTATGGGAGAACTTGTCAAGTGAATTTGCTTGACAGTAGGGTATTAAATCGCCGTTATGACAGATTCTGAAATTCCTAAAGGGTACATCTGTTCTAGGGTTTTGGTTTGGAAGAGAATTATCCGCTTCCCCTCGGCGTTCAGCTTATCGGCGGCCCTGGCAATTTCCAGGGCTTCCGGAGATAGACCGGGGACTATAACCTCCTCACCGGTTACAAGATATTCAACAGTGGTATGAAGAATTTTTGCTATACTAACGGCAAAATGCGCTTCTGGTATTTTCCGTTTAATACCTCTATGCCAGCCAGAAATGGTTGATTCTCGTTTTCCTAGTTTTTGCGCTATATAGGCATAACTAGTCTTTTCCAGTTTTATCAGCATATCCACTCTATCCCAAAAGTCCATATTCTAATTTTCGGAAAAAAAATACTGAATTTGGTAGTTTTTCGCTTGACATATACTAAAATCAGTAGTATGATAAATTAAACTACTAATTTTAGTAGTCAGGAGGTTTTATGACTTTTTACCGAATAGGTGAATACCGAACATACCCCC
>JAITJS010000118.1 GCA_031278815.1 Treponema sp. | reverse complement strand
CGGGCCGCGTTTTCGGCGAAGACCTTCGCTATCGCCTCCCAGGTAACCGGTTCCTCGTCGTGCTTCCAGGAATCGTAGTCGGTACTCATGGCCACCACCGCATAGGGAATACCTACCTCCTTGGCCAAAACGGTCTCCGTTGCAATGGACATGTTGATGATGTCGGCTCCCCAGGCGCGGAACATGCGGGATTCCGCGCGGGTGGAAAAACGGGGGCCTTCGATGGTTATCACGGTTCCGTGGTCGTGAAAACGGCAGCCCAGGGTTTTACATGCCTCAATAAGGAGCTGCCGGAGATGGCCATCGTAGGGATCCGCCATTGCCGTGTGTATGGGTTTATGCGGTTCAAAGGATTCGTGGTACGTCATCCTCCGCTGTTTGGTAAAGTCGATAAACTGATCCACAATTATCAGATCACCGCGACCAATCTCTTCACGGAGGGAACCTACCGCCGTGGTGGCTAGGATGTGGGTACAACCCGCAGCTTTAAGGGCAGCGATGTTGGCCCGGAAATTGACCTGAGTAGGGGGTATCCTATGTTCCCGTCCGTGCCTGGCCAAAAGCACCACCTCCACCCCGCCTATGGTTCCGCACTGCAACGGGGACGAAGGTTCCCCGTAGGGAGTGTCCAACCTTTGATCCCGAGGGTCGGAAAAAATATCCGGCTTGTCCAGCCCGCTTCCGCCTATAACACCGATAATCGCCATAATCAATGCTCCTTATCTGTAAGTATTTTCTATAGGATAGTTAACCTATCCTTCCTCCATTGGGTTCACGCTTATGGTACGCATCTCTGCTCAGGATAGAGTTTCAGTATCCCTTGTTCAGAAGGTTCTGCGATACCTCGATCGGTGATGAGACCGGTAATACAGCACGCCGGGGTAACGTCGAAGCCCCAGTTGCGAGCCGACGTAGAGTCGGGGCATATACGGACGCTTTCAATCCGGCCGTCCGTAGTTTTCCCGGTTACCCAACGTACTTCTTCTGGGTCCCGCTCTTCAATAGGAATCTCTCCAAGACCATCGCGCATGTTCCAATCAAAGGTGGAGGAGGGAAGGGCGACATAAAAGGGCACGCCGTTCTCCTTTGCCGCCAGAGCTTTAAGATAGGTACCGATCTTGTTGGCTACATCGCCCCGGCGCGTCACCCGGTCGGCGCCGGTAATGACCAGGTCAACCATGCCGTGCTGCATCAAATGGCCTCCTGCGTTGTCCGGGATGAGGTCGTAAGGAACCCCGTGCCCGCCCAATTCCCAGGCTGTAAGGGCAGCCCCCTGATTCCGGGGACGGGTCTCGTCCACCCAGACATGCACGGCAATCCCTGAATCAAAGGCCGCGTATACCGGCGAAAGGGCGGTGCCGTAATCCACAAAGGCAAGCCACCCCGCATTGCAATGGGTAAGGATATGCACCACCTCCCCGTTTTTCCGTTCCGCTGCTGCCAGGATAAGGTCAAGCCCGTAACGGCCAATTTTTCTACAGGACTGGGCATCCTCAGCCGCAATAGCTTCGGCGGCAAACCGCGCCGCTTCTATTTTTTGCGCCCTCCTTCCCTGCCGGCCTGTGAGCAACCCAAGCATGGCATCCACCGCCCAGGCCAGGTTGCTCGCCGTGGGTCGGGTATGTTTTAGCAGCTCCCCTGCATGTACCATATCCTCGTCAAAGGAAGCATCCCCGGCCTCCCGGGCTGCCAGGTACATGCCATAAGCCGCTGCCGCCCCGATAAGCCCCGCACCCCGGACGTACATATCCTGGATACCTCGGCACACATCTTCTAGGGTATGAAGATCAAAGGTCTCAAATTGATGGGGCAGAAGCAGTTGGTTAATTATCCGTACAAGCCCCTTATCCGGCCCTGCAAGCCAGATAGTTCGATACCGCCTGCCGTTCACATTCATGGTGTGAGTAGTATAGCACCAGGACATTTTTAAGATCAAGTTATAGGAAAGGATTGCAATTTGTTTAAAACTCCCCTAGGTTAAAATCAGGGGGAGCGGGAGTTGAAGGAGATGCACATAGGACCTATAGAAAACCATCGACAACGGGAGGAGGGGGTTTTGGTATACCCGGTGTATTCCCGACGTTCCCAGGGGCTTTCCTTGGGGATAAACCTGTTCCCGGATCAGAAGCGCTGTTCGTTTGATTGTCCCTACTGCGAGGTGTTTCCTTTTAAAGGGGGGAGGCCCTTTGGGTTGCCCACGATGGAGGGGCAGCTTCAGGCTGCACTGTCCAGAGCAGGGGAACAGGGCATCCCGGTGAAGGATATATGTTTCTCCGGTAATGGGGAGCCGAGCCTGTCTCCCTTGTTTTTTGAAGCTCTAGAGCGGGCAGCCCGGATCCGGGATGCCCGGGTACCGGATACGGCCTTGGTGCTGATCACCAATGGCACGGGATTGCTCCAGGATCACACCTTCCAGGGCTTACGCCAGGCTGCTACCGGGCCTAAGGCCCTCCATATCTGGCTTAAGCTGGATGCCGGGACCGAAGCTTGGTATCGGCTCATGGCCCGATCGTCGGTACCCTTTGAAGGGCTCATCCAGGCCATGAAGGACTTCCTAGCCTGTGTTCCGGTAACGATACAAACCATGCTCTGCGCTATCCAGGACAAGCCCCCGCCCCGGGAAGAGGCAGCGGCTTGGGAAGGGCTGGTGGTGGAATTGGCCTGCATCGGAGCCGCTGTGCCGAGGAGAACCGGGGAGCGGGGGCCGGGAATAGAAGCCATCCAGTTGTACGGCAAGGCCCGGCCTGCTCCCACAGACCCCTTGGTAAGGGCATTAGCCCCGGCCTTTCTGGAGGAACGGGCCACCTCCCTCAAAGCGGCCCTGGAAGTCTCTGCAGTACTCCGCAGCAGGAGCAGGATACCGATTCGGGTATTTCCCTGAAGCATCGGGAAGCCGGTCCCGGGCTTGGGGGGATGGTTTTTTAGAGCCGCAGTATTTTTTACCAATTCACGATAAAGCGCTTGATATTCTCCATGAATAAGGTACTCTTTTATAGAAGATTATGGATGTATTCATAAAAATTAGTCGTTTGACCTGAGGATTCCCTATAGCGGGATCCAAGTCTGGCAGGGGGAACTCAGGAGGAAGAATAGAAACAGCCCCTTACTGGGGGCTTCGGTAGCCTCAAGTCATCACAACTCAAGCCCAGCTCAAGCAATACCTAGGCCTCTCGTGCAAAGCTCCGCCGTTTCTGGTTCGCAATTTTCTGGATGGTGTCCGCCATCCACTTTTCCATTCTGATAGCTTTTGTTACTTGTTCCATATTCCCAAAATATCACCCGATCCGGGAAATAGCAACAATTTTTCACAAAAAAATACAAATTTATGCTGACAAAACTTATACGATATGGTATTATGGACTAGACAATACGGGATAGGGAAAGCCTCGACAAAGTCCAGGCATTAGATAAGCTCACACAGTGAAGTTAAAATGAGGAGGTATTTATGTTTTGGGTAATTGTTTTAATGATTATTGTTGTTCATTGTAGGAGTTGCTATCAGTATATACAATAAAAAAGTAGCTGTTGAACAATTGTATAATGATGGAAGATTAAAAGGGGCAAAAATATTTAAAGAATGGATAGAAATGCCAATGGCAATTACACAAAAAAGAAATATTGGAATAATAAATCCTACGACAAAGAACACGAAAGTATTCAATATAAAAGATGTAAATGGATTTGAAGTTATAATTAATGGTAAAAATATTGCAAATGTGGGAGGCGCAATTGCAGGAAGTTTACTCTTTTGAGGAATAGGTGCAATAATCGGGGTGACCGTTAAATAAAGAACAAATCTCAAAAATTAATTTACTGTTTAAAATAAATAATTTTAATAATCCAACGATAGATGTTCCTTTATTATCAAGTAGAACCAAAAAGGGGTCGAGGGTTCATCAGCAAATTGAAAAAGAAATAACCGAATTAACAAGTACTTTAAAATATGTAGAAAAGAAAATAAAGGCACAATAGTATCTAGTATGATACATCAGGAAAAACAAATGATTACAAGGCTCTATGTAAATAACTACCGCTCTCTTGTCGCGTTTGAAATGCGCTTTGATTCTATGAGCGTTTTCTGCGGAGCGAACGGCTCCGGTAAAAGCTCCATGTTTGACGCCATACAATTTGTCTGCGCCCTTGCCACAGGCGCCTGTTTTTTAGGCGGATTACCAGACATACGCAGAAGAACGGTTTCTCATCTTGAATTCACTAGCTGGATGCAGAGCAAAACCCAGGAATTCGAGATTGATATTGCATCAGGCAATCATCAATTTCACTATGTAATTCATCTTGAACAAATTGAGCGCTATGAGCCAAGAATTATAAAAGAGGTGGCCCTTTGTGATGATAGGGAACTCTATACCAGAGATTTAGAGGGCGTTCACTTTGATAAAGGCAGATCGGGATTCCCGCTGGATTGGCAGTAAGCGGCGTTAGCTTCTATCCAGGCGGTACCTGAGCGGAGCGAAATTACGCTGCTTCAGACGGCTCTTTCAAGCCTCCTTATCCTGCGCCCCAATGTTTATAGCATTAAAACAGAAAGCAAAGCCGAAAGTCATTCCCTTAATATTAATCTGAGCAACCTTACCTCATGGTATCGGTATCTGGCTCAAGATCAGGAATGTACCGACCTGTTACGCGAATCCCTGAAAGGCGTATGGACCGATTTGAAATTTCTTGTTCTTGAAGAAGCCGGCATGTCGGTTAAAACCCTAAAACTGCGTTTTAGCGGGACGGACCTTCGCTTTGATCAGCTCTCCGATGGTGAAAAAATGCTGCTTGGTCTGTATGCGCTTCATACCGCCCTGAGCCTCGGCAAAGTCAGCACGGTAATGATTGACGAGCCTGATAACTTCGTCAGTCTTCAGGAATTACAGCCGTGGCTATTAGCCATGAGCGAACTCACGGACATCGCCCGTCAGGTTATTCTCATTTCACATAATGCGGAAATTATTGACGGCAACCTTTGCACCGGATTCGTGTTCTGGCGGGACAGCCATAGTTCCCCAATCCGTGTCAGTACATTAGAGACTCCTGAAGGGATGACCGCTGGAGAAGCGCTGGAGCGGGGCTGGCTTGGTCAGGTGAGAAGGGGACGGTATGAGCAAGCGTATCCAGATCGTCTGCATCCATGAAGGGAAGAAAGGGGTAAGCATTGATCCGGTCTTTGCAAACTCTTTTCTCAAAGCCTATGTTCCGGAATGGATCCGCCCATGGACGACCGGCGTAGTACGGTTTGTCTCTTATGGCGGAAAGTCTGAACTGCGCGATGCGTTCCCACACGAACTGAAACATTGCGTTACATCTGGAGGGAATACGACTTTGATCGTTCTTGCCGACATAGATGATCTTGAAAATGGCGATCAACTGAAACAGAAGTATTGGGAGACCGCGCAAACCGCCGGAATATCCAAAGAAACCTTTGATAAAGTCGTATTCATTTTCTCAAAAGACCGGATTGAAAACTGGATAGAATTCCTTACAACAGGCGCAACTGATGAGAACAAAGAAGGGCTGCGGGTAAGAGATAACGCCATCGTAAGAGATGCCGCGAGAACGCTCGCGAAAAAATGCCGTTCCGGTCAAACAAGTGAGCCGTTCCCGCCATCGCTTGAATGGTCATGCCGAAACTGGCGGACTTTGGTCAAACGTATACAGTAGTTTCCAGAGAAAATTCCCAAAGAAAAAAGAGATGGTCTGATGTTGTCTATTTTAGACTATATCGGCGCAAACTATCCCGATCAGTTTATCTTGTTCGAGGCTGTTCTTGACAAATCCGCAAATCAGAGCGTTTCTCTAAATACTGCTATCGTACAGGTATCGCCGATTTTTGAGCAAAATAAGCCTTTAAGGTAGCCTGGAATACGCTATTTCTCTCGAAATTTATCGAGCTTTTTTTGTACATCCGCTGCGGAACGGTACAAGGTTTCATCGTCCGGGTGTAGGTAATGCCGTCTGAGGACGGTAACTCCATTTCCCATAAGCGCAGAGATTTCCACCTCGTTTAGCGTCTCCAAGGCATAAGTCCCGAAGCTATGCCTGAGCCAATAGGGAGTCCAGTCCTTGTTATCTATTCCTACCGCAGTAAGCCCTCGACGGAAGGCTTTGACGATGGCGTTGGTTACAGGCGCCTTGCCATTGGCGGTGAATGCATAGTCGCCATCCTCATTCCAGCGGGATTCCGCTCGCCAGATGTCAAGCTCCTGAATCGTCCTAATAGATAAAAACCCGGCTTTGACCTCGCCGGTTTTGGTTCCTTTAATTTTATCAATTGTCCCTGATTCAACCCCCTGGCGGATAGGAACAAACCGTTTATGGGTATCAATATTCTCCCGGGTAAGGGCCCGGACTTCCCCCGGACGAGAACCCGTGTCGTTTAAGATAAGTATCATGGTCGCTCACATACAGGATCCCCAGACCCACACGAGGCCGCCGTGGGAGGTGGGGTAGAGCATTTCAAGGGACTCACGGGGGGTAGTACCCCGTGGTTTAAGCGGACTTTTATTGTAGGGCTTTATTCCAGTTATGGGGTTCGCCTCAATCAGGTTGAGGTCCACCAACTCCTCAAAAATTAAAGACATGGTGTACATAATCTTATTTTCTTTCTCACCGGCCAATTCTCGACCAGCGGGATTCTTGAGGTCAAGGAGCCAATTATCAATTTCCCGTCGTGTTATGGTTGCCGGCTGAACCTCTCCAAATTCGGGCAGGATGTAGTTCCGTACATACCCCCTCCTATTCAGGAGATACTTTTCGGTATAATGGCGCCCTTTTTTCCGCATACGCCACACCCAAGGGCTGTCAGAATCAAAAAAATTCCAGCAGTAAAAAAGCCATAGTATGTCCTGTACGGTTGATAAGCATTTCCCGGTTACGCCGGGCCTATGCAATGGCCCTCTTCCGATCCCGTTCCGGGGTAACTATCCAGTGTCCTGGATATTCCTCAAAATGAACGAGCTGAATTCCGTCCCTGGATCGCGTTGTAGCGCAAATACCGTCTATATTTTTGGGCCTGCTCATAATACCACCCTAGAATGTGTAGGAAGTTTTGTAAACTTTTTTACAGATCATTTTATAATTCTTTACCCTATAATGAATTACAATGCGTTTTTTCATCTCCTAGGGGAGTCGAACCCCTGTTGTCGGGATGAAAACCCGATGTCCTGACCACTAGACGAAGGAGACTTCTTTATATATTTATAATATACCGTAATTAAAGGGCAATGTCAAGGGGAAAACAACGAGCCCTGAGCCCTATATTGTTAAAAATCAGTGATAATGTCCCCTTTTTGGTAGGATGTTTCCGGGAGGGCGAAATGGGCGGGAGGTTACCCAGGAGACAAAACGAGTTGTTGAGCGGGAACGTGATGGAACTGGCGAAGCGGGGAGAACTGACGATACAAGCCGTGTCAAAAGAGCTGAAAACAAGCTACCGGCAGAGGGAATGAGCAGTGCTCCTGGGCGGCTTTTGCCCCGGCGGCTGCCCATGTCCCGCTGGGGAATGGAGACCGCAATGAAATCCCCTGGCCTATAGACGGGATTGGTTTAATCCATACGGGGATTACATCGGCCATCTGGAAATGGAGAACCAAGCCTTTGCAGGAATACCGGCTCTGGGCGCCTCAACCAGAAGCTAATGAGCCGTTTCTTCAGGTTTGTGGCGGATTGTGAAAAACGGGGGATCTAGGGCCTCCTCTCCTATCCCAGCTATGAGGAAGGGTCTTTTGCCGCTTCAATTGAGCGTATCCGTGCTTTAGACCAGGCCCTCAGGGAAGGGCTCTGGGTGATTTCCCGGCCTGAGGCCTATTGTCTTCCCCGCTCCTGG
>JAITJS010000025.1 GCA_031278815.1 Treponema sp. | reverse complement strand
ACACGGTCAGAAACAACCGCTATTTTTACTAGGAGACGGACATTCGGTGCATAAAAGCAAGATGGTAAAGAGATTTGTAGAATCTGTTGAAGGGAAACTGCGGCTGTTTATTCTTCCCGGTTATTCGCCTGATTTGAATCCGGACGAATCAGTGTGGTTTCAGGAAAAACATCATACGGGAGGGAAGAAAATAATAACCGGTCCTGACCAGTTCAAGAAAATTGTACATACTGCTTTACGCACATTGGAGCGTAAGAAAGATGTCATCATCAATTTTTTCAAGAAACCATCCTTGCAATACGCTATGTGTATTTAGTTATGAAAATATTAGTAAGATTCAATTCATAAAGCAAATTAAAAGCCCGTGTGACAAACACACAAATAGCAGCGCTGGATGAAAGGTCGCTTTTCATAGGCAGTGTCATGCTTGTGATAGTAATTTTCATACCACCTACGTTGTAATGTTCTTTTATGTACGAAGCGACACCGGCGACAGTCGACCCATATACCACGCAGTTCAACAGCCTCATTGTGCATGATGAAGCGGGTGTCCCGCTCAATAGTCGCATGGATACCCTGTTCAATACCCGTAACGATTGCGGCACCAGGTACTACTTTTGCGTTAATAATCCGATGGAGATCCGCCCAATCGCTATGTTCCCCAAAGAGACACAGACGGCCAGGAACAAATATATTTAACATTTTTGAAGTCCTATTACTAGATTTTAATCTTAAAAAAGTCAATCCCGTCTTCAATAGCGAAGCTTCCCTTCTTCAATTTCTATCCGTCTATTACATCGCTCCACCGTGGTGGAGCCGGCGGGCAATCACAAGCAAGGTCTTAGCTTCGCTAATACGGTATATCTCATCCATGATCTTCCCCTCGGTTTCGGTATCCAGCGCCGAATTCGCCTCATCCAGTACCCCCAGTACATCCGGGTTAATATACAAGGCCCGGGCAATGCCTATACGCTGCTTCTGTCTGTCCCGTCAAACAGAAAAACCAGTTGTACCTTATGCCGACGGAACAACAGGCTTCGTACGTGCCTAGAGAATAAGGCAATCTTTGAAAACGTCATCATATTGGCTTATTTGTATAAAAAAGACACTACCCCTGCCTTACATTATGATCAGCAGACATAGCTATAACCACTGGATGCATATTAGGAGCCGTAACATCATCAACATGTATACCCGATCCTACAGCAGTAGTCTAACAAGATCAATCGTTATTAGCTGCTCAGTACCACTATTTTGTTCATGACCAGATCATCCATGATCAGGCACGAAGGTTACAAACCGCCTCCCTACAAGGCAGTTTCATCCATTCCTTAATACTTATATTTATAGCACATTCATAATTGTTTGTTTAGGTATTTGAGAAAAACACGGATAATTCCGTTCTTTCTTCTCTATTTATTTCAAGCCCTCGCGCCCACGTCCCGAGCCGCATCGTAAATCGCCTGGTATACTCCGGGAATTTGCTCTTCATCAATACTCGCAAAAGCTATCCGCAGATAGGCCTCCCCAAAAGAAACCGTACCAATCCCGTGTTTTACCAGCAGTTCCTGGCGCAATGCTTCAGCGCTCATACCAATACACCGGAAACTCATAAAATACCCGGAGTTGAAAGGCAAGGGCAGGAGGTGTGGATGAGCAGGATGCTCGTCTAGAAATTGTTTTACCCGCTGATACCGCTTGTACAGCAGGGTATGGTACTGTTCCTTTTCAGCACTGGCCTGAGCATCGGGTAAGGTCTTCAACATGAGGGATTGAGCCGGGGTATTGGCACAGGAAACCGAGGACCGGATGGCCCCCATGAGCTTCTTCACCAAGGCTTCGTAATGACCCTCCTGTAAACCTTGAGAACCAAAGGTAATGAACCCCATCCTAAAACCCCAAACATAATCTTCTTTGGTGGGGCCGTCGATTTTAATCGCGAGAATCCGCTGATGGGCCTGGGCAAGCCTGCTGAAGAGGGACTCCTGCATGCAGTCCGCTTCATAAAAAAAACCGAAATAAGCATCGTCGCAAAGAACCAGCACGTCCGCGCCGCCTTGGGCGATTTCCCGGATACAGGCGAGCAAGGCATCTGCTTCAGAGCAGGTTGGGGAATACCCCGAAGGGTTGTTTGGAAAGTTAAGGAGAAGCCGGACCGTCCCGGTTTCTGCAGCCCCTTCCAGGGCATGCTTCAGGGCGCTCATATCCAAGCCCCAGGTAGCACCGAACAAGGGGATTTCCCCTATCCTCCCACCGCAGCGTTCCTGAAAGATGAGCTCGTAGTTATCCCAGCAAGGGCTACCAAGCATAATGAAGGCACCTTCCCCCAGGAACAGATCCGCCATATAAGAAATCCCCGCAGTAAGACCGGGAACCACCACAGGAAGGGACAGGTTTTCAGGGCTTAAGGAGGAATTGTGCTGGAGGATATGGTTCTTCCAGGCGGTACGGGCCCCGTGAATCCCCGCGGTGGGGGCATAGGCCACGGTTTCTTCTGGTGTAAGCCCTGGGAACTGCTCTTGAATGGCCTGCAACATGAGGGGCCGGCCCTGCTGATAGGCCATACCAATGGTAGCGTTTGCCCGGTGGGCCGCCAGCTTAGCCTCAGCGCCTTGAGCGATAATGCCTTTGGGAAAATAAAGGCGCCGTCCTAAGGGCGAAAGTAGCCGCCCTGCCACGGTACCTTCCAGAAGGGAGTTAAGTTCATCTGCAAGATAATTCATATATATGCTCTATCTTTTAGTATCCCTAGGAATGGGCCGGTATGTCAATGTGTGCATGCTTGAGGTTTTGCTTGTACCGGCCATAGATCTACCTTATACTCATTGGTTATGGCATATAAAAAAGAATGGTTTGACGATGAGCGCTTCTGGGAAGCGTATGCCCCCATCATATTCGATAGCCAGCACTGGGCCGAGGTTCCGCTGGTGGCGGATAGCGTAACCCGGCTTGCCAAACTAAACCTGTATGAAAGTCTGGGAGAGGGTAATAGGGCCGCCGGCCCGTGGGTCCTGGATTTCTGCTGTGGGTTTGGGCGTATCACCCTGGAGCTGGCCCGGCGGGGCTTTATGGCTACGGGGGTGGATATTACCCAAAGCTACCTGCAAACCGCCCGGGAAGATGCAGCTTATGAAAACCTGGATATTGAATTCATTCATGAGGATGTTCGTTCCTTTACCCGTTCCCAGTTTTTTGATTTGGTAACCAACCTGTACATCTCCTTTGGCTATTTTGAGAACCCCAATGACGACCGGCTCATGGTTAAGAATGCCTATGAGTCCCTTAAGCCGGGTGGGACCTTTATCATAGAAACCCTGGGCAAAGAAATTGCGGTTCGGGATTTTGTTGAACGAGAATGGTTCACCCGGGCGGGGCTTACCGTACTTACCGAGTATACTCCGGTGGATGCTTGGGAAGGGCTCAAAAACCGGTGGATCCTCCTCAAAGACGGGCAATGGCTGGAGCGGACCTTTATCCAGCGCCTCTACGCCGCGTCAGAGCTGCGGCGACTGCTTTTAGACACGGGTTTTGCATCAGTGGAACTCTACGGCGATTGGAACGACGGGGCCTATGACAACCGGGCCCAGGTACTTATCGCGGTAGGCCGCAAATCCCCCTAGGGCGCACGGCAAAGACCGCTATCCGATTATGGTAAATATAAACGTGTTTGTATTTTATTTGACCTATATAAAAACTAATTGAGGCGCGGACTATGGCTAACATTGACCAACTTATTATCTATTGTCTTTACTTCTAGCGTCGCGCTCTTTCCAGTTCCTGTGCCGTTGCTTCCCAGGCATTGGTTTTACCATCAATAAGGGCCTCCACTTCTGTAAGCTGCGCCTTCACGAGCCGGGTCTTGACTCCATCCCGATACACCTCCGCGCTTCCCAATGCCCCTTCCAATCGGGCCTTGTCCCCTTCCAGTGCTTCCAAGGCTTTAAGGATGTCCCCTTCCTGCCGCTCAAGCCGTCGGATGAGGGTCTGCCGCTGTTTGTCCGCTTCTCGACGTTCCCCTGCGCTGGGTATAGCCCCATTGGGCCTTTCCATGCGCCGGGATTGCGGGTTAGGCGGACATGCCTCCTGTTCCTGCTCTGCCTCTTGCGCAAGACGATCCCAGTAATACCCATAATTTCCATAGAAAAGCCGGACGCCCCGGGAGGACAGCTCTAAGGTTTTGGTAGACAGGGCCTCCATAAAGGAACGGTCATGGGACACAAAGATGATGGTTCCGGTATAGGCCGTTAGCGTATCCAGCAGGATGTCCTTGGAATAGATATCCAGATGATTGGTAGGCTCATCCAGTATCAGGAGGTTCATCGGTTTCAGGAGCATGCTCAGCAGTGCAAGCCGGCTTTTTTCACCTCCGGAAAGGACTGATAGGGGTTTGTACACCGCTTCTCCCCGAAACAAAAAGGCCCCGAGCATGTCTCGTACCTTGGGGATCAGTGCGGTAGGGGCCTCGGTTTCCATGAATTCCAGCACGGTTTCAGGGCCGCCCAAGGTTTCTGCGGCTTCTTGGGAAAAATACCCCACCTGAATACCCGTGCCGTACCGGAGGGTTCCCTGAAAGGTGGGATCCCTACCGGACAGAATCCTAAGTAATGTGGTTTTTCCCGCCCCATTGCGCCCTACTACCACCAGCCGTTCCCCGGATTCCAGGATCAGATCCAGTCCAGAAAAGACCTGCCGGGTCCCATAGCATTTCCCCACCCCTTTCAAGGTCAGCGCAAGCCTCCCCGCATGAGGCGGTGGCGGAAAGGTGATGCGGATATTCTTGAGCGATTCGGGAATTACTATCCGTTCCATCTTTTCCAGTTTTTTTATCCGCTCCTGCACCATGGCGGCTTTACTGGCCTTGTACCGAAACCGGCGGATCAGTTCCTCTGCTTTGGCGATTTCCTCCTGTTGAGCTTCGTAGCGTTTTATGAGGCTTTCCAGGGTTTGTTCCCGGACCCGCTCATAGGCCGTATAGTTTCCCCCATACCGAGTGAGTTTACCCTGGTAGAGTTCGTAGACCTCGGTAACGGTACTATCCAGAAAGTACCGGTCGTGAGAGACCAACAAGTATCCTCCGGTAAAGGAACGGAGCCATGATTCAAGCCAGGACCGGGCTTCAATGTCCAGGTAATTGGTGGGTTCATCCAGGAGGAGGATGTCCGGCCTTTCTAGGAGTACCTTGGCCAAAGCAATACGCATCTGCCAGCCTTCGGAGAACTCTCCCGTGGGCCGTTCCATATCAGCAGGAAAGAAACCCAGACCGGAAAGGACCATAGCCAGGGCCTGTTCCCGCTGATAATACCCGGACTGGTCTACCTGATCCTGGATCTGATGGTACGCTTCGAGCAAGAGACCGGTACTTCGGTCATCCTGGGTTGCCCCTTCCAGGATACGGCCAATGGCTTCCATCCGATGGATCAGGGCAATGATCCCGGTATAGGCGGTTTCCACCTCCTCCCGCAGGGTTCTGCCTCGATAGACGATGCCTGATTGGGGAAGATAGGAAATCCGGCTGCCTTTCTGGACTGCCCGGTCCCCTGCATCTCCGCTGATATGCCCTGCAATGACCTTCATGAGGGTTGATTTCCCTGACCCATTAGCCCCGGCTAGGCTTGACCGAGAACCTGCGGCAAGAGAAAGCGTAACCTCTTGCAGAATATCCCGATCTCCAAAGGCAAGGGAAACCTTCGTAATCTGAACAAAGGCCATAAACTAAGACACGACCTTGAAGAAATAGATGATCATCGGTGAACTGGCCCTCCGGGTAACCGTTACTCCCTCCAGATTGGCGGAGGGTACATATTCGAGACGGAACCCTTGGGATTCCAGGGTATACAAGAAATGTACCGCCCTTTCGGGAGCAGCAGGCCCCTCAAGATAGAGGGTAAAGGCGCCGTCATACGCATTGCCGAGCTCGGGAGTGAGAAAAAGCCCCATAGACAGGGTTCCGCTTCCTTGGGCAGTAGGAGGGATCACCCAGGGAATGAGCCGTTCATAACCGCTCCAGGAGAAGCGGCCTTCCGAAGCAAAGGAAAGGATACCGTAATTGTCACTGCGGAACACCGGTCCCAGGGTATAAATTTTCCTAAAAAGCTGGTCCCGGCGGGCAGTTTCCTTACGGATAATATCCTCCACATCCTCAGGAAGGGCCACGAACAGCAGGGTTTGTAGGGCGCTGCCGTTTTCGGTAAATTGAACCTCCAGGGTAGTATCTGAGCGCAGGCGCATCTGGAGGGGAGCCCCTTCAAAGCGCCAAGAACGGTCCCCTTCAGCACGGATCTGGGTATAGGAAAAGGTTTTATCTATGGTAGGCAGATATATATGGGCGATTCCCCTATCCTGAACTGGAACAAAGCGCCACTGCCGGGAGAGTTCTTCCAGGTCTATTTTGTTTAAGGCTATCATGGTTCCATAGGATTCGGGCCACCAGGTTTGGGATACGATGTTTTCAAGATCCGGGTCCGTAGCTTCTGTGGTTTCCCGCACAAGCTGCAAGGGGCCTCCGGCATGTTCAAAGAGCCGCAGTCGATAAGAGAAACAGTAACCCCGGTTCCCATCTTCCGTTAAAACCTGATACCACTCACCTGGAAGGGAATCCCCGGTAGTGCTTATGGCCGGAGCCCCCTCGACCAGGGATAGGATCTTGATAACCTCCCCCTGCCTGAGCCGGTACACCCGTTTAGCGCTGTTATCGGGAGTCTCCCTTATGGGAAGGCCGTCCTGCAAGGTCTCCCCGTAGATCCGGGCTAACTGCGCAAACGCTGCGGCTTGCTTCTGCGCGGCTCCTTTACTCTTTATAAACTCAAGTTTGGCAAAGGGAACCTTAACGGAATGAGCTGCATTCGGGAAGGCGCTTCGGTATACTTCAGGGATACCCACCTCCCAAACGCGATCCAGCTTTGATTCGCTATACACGGGCAGCACGGTCCCGGAAGGTACTGCCGGCTCCTCAAGAGACCACAATAAAAGTCCCCATCCTACCATTCGATTGGTACAGGACCCAAAGAGGACCATTATTACAGTCCATGCTCCAACGAGTATCCCTGGAAGGACACCTACAACCCGACGATTTCCCGGTATCATACAGTAAGAATTATACCGAAAGGGCAGTATAAAAACTAGGAGGGCCCTTGACTTCATCCTCTCAAGGGTAGTATCTTAAAAACACGATTTTCAGGGTCGGGTGCGTACCTACCATCTGATGGTAGCGTACCATTCCCAACCGGCGGTATAGCCCGCGACTTTAGGGGTTTTAAGAAAACTGAAATGCCCTAAACTGAACCGGTGAGATTCCGGTGCCGACGGTATAGTCCGGATGGAAGAAAATTGCGCTTTCGCGATTCCCATGAACATGAGAAGGTTTCGGAAGCCTTGCCTCTTTTCCATAAAACCCTGGATTGTATCCGGGGTTTTTTATTGCCCTGTAATAACCTGAGGGAGGTTTTTATGAAACCACAGAATCGCACCCAAGGGGCCATGCCCCGACGCTTACTGGCTTGTTCGCTTCTTCTATGGCTCGCTTGTATCCAGGGTTTTGGCCTGGGAAATAAAGAGGAGCCCACGAAAGGAACAGGAGACCCCGCGTTCCAGCGCTCCATTGCGGTATTTATTCCTGGGGTCATGTCGGGAAGTCCCATTTATGAGATGTTGGCCCAAGGGGTCAAACAGGCAGGTGCAGAAAAGAGTACGGAGGAACGCACGGTTACGGTTACGGTTATTGAGGGCGGGTTTAACCAAGCCGAATGGGAAGGCCGGATCACCGCCCTGGCAGCCTCAGGGAACTACGATCTTATCGTGTCCTCTAATCCCTCGCTTCCGGCTATTGCCGCTTCGGTAGCCTCGAAATTTCCGAAACAGCGCTTTCTCCTTTTAGATGGAAAAATCGAAGGAAACCCCCAGATCTACACCTTGCGGTATAATCAACGGGAACAGGCATATATGGCAGGGCATATCGCTGCCCTGGTGGCAGGGGAAGGGGCCCCCGAAGGAGGCCCGGCTGTCCGTATTGGCCTGGTGGCAGGCCAGGAATACCCCGCTATGAACGAGGTGATCCTGCCGGCTTACCGGGAAGGAGCCCGGCAGGTAGATCCCCAGGCTACGGTGGATTTTCGAGTAGTGGGAAACTGGTTTGACGCGGGGAAGGGTGCAGAACTGGCCGCAGACATGATACGGGGAGGGGCCAAGGTAATCCTCAGTATTGCCGGAAGCGCCAATGAAGGGGTGGTCCAGGCTGCTGCTGAAGCAGGGGCCAAGGCGGTCTGGTTTGATATCAATGGCTACGCAGTCCGGCCCGGTACCGTGGTAGGAAGTGCGGTGGTGTACCAGGATAAGGCTGCCTATGAACAAACCCTCCGGTTCTTGGAGGGTACCCTCCCCTTTGGTAAGGCAGAGCTTTTAGGAGTGGCCGAAGGGTATGTAGATTTTATTGAAACAGATCCCCATTACCGTGCTTCGGTAAGTGCTCCTATCCGGGAAAAGCAGGGGGTCTTGATAGGGCAGATCCGTTCAGGGGCCTTGCGGCTTGAGGAATAGCAGTTATGGTAAACACCAGAAGGGGCCCCTCACCGGGGGGTTCTGCAACCGGGGTACACTTACAGGGCATCCAGAAGTATTTTCCTGCTAATGGGGTTCATGCCCTGGATACTACAAGTTTTGATCTCCGCCCGGGGGAAATACACGCCTTACTGGGAGAAAACGGCGCGGGTAAGTCCACTCTTATGCACATCATGGCCGGGTATATGCGTCCCACAAGCGGTAGGGTTCTGGTAGCTATGCAGGAGCAGCACTTCCTAAGCCCTGCGGATGCCTTGGCCGTGGGCATAGGCATGGTCCGCCAGCACCCGCACTTGACCCCGGGCTTTCGGGTCTGGGAGGCGTGTATCCTCGGTGCAGAACCAGGGTTCCCCTTGGTGCATCCCCGAAAGGCCCGGACTCAGGTTCGTCGCCTTTCAGAGCGCTGGGGTTTTGATCTGCCCCTGGACCGGGATACGAAGGATCTCACCGTAAGCCAGCGGCAGAAAACCGCAGTCCTTGCCCTCTTGCTTCGAGAGGTACAGTACCTGATTTTCGATGAACCTACGGCGGTCCTCACCCCACAAGAAACCCAAGGGCTTTTTGCGCTTTTTAGGTTGCTCAAGAAAGAGGGTAAAGGCTTGGTACTCATCTCCCATAAGCTGGAAGAAACCATGGATATAGCCGACCGGGTCACGGTCTTGCGGAAGGGAAAAACCCGGGCAAGCCGGCCTGCCCGGTCCCTGCATGATGAGACCCTCCAGGCCCTCATGTTCGGTATAGACCATACAAAACCCAAGAAGCCGGTACAGGACCGGCCCTTGAGTTTTTCCCCGCATCCCGTTGTTCCCCGTACCTCAGCACCCCTGCTCCTGGTACAAGGGCTTTCCGTAGAAGTCCTGGGAAGACCTTTCCTACGGCAGATCGACGTATCCCTGTTTCCCGGGACCATCCTGGGAGTTGCAGGGGTTCGAGACAGCGGACTTGAGACCCTGGAACTAGCCCTGAGCGGGTTTCTTGCCCCTTCCCGGGGAAGTATAAGGCTCAGGGGCCAGGAACTGGCAGGCAAGGGGATCCCTGCTTTTCGTAAAGCCGGAGGGGCCTACCTCAGTGCAGACCGAACTGGCAAGGCCCTTGCTCCACAGCTCCCCCTGCAAGAGAGCATTATCATCCATGCCCATGACCGATCCCGAAGGGGGCTTTTAGGGAAATGGGGCATCATGGAACAGGCCTTTCTTGATGCCTGGGCGAAGCGCATCATGGCAGCGGCTCAGGTTACCGGGTCCTTTAAGACCAGGGCGGATGCTTTTTCCGGGGGTATGTTACAGCGGATCCTCCTTGCCCGGGAATTGGCGGAAAAGACCGCCCTTCTCATCTTGGCAGAACCAGGCTGGGGCTTGGATCGAAAAAACCGGGAACGCCTTCAGGGGGAACTACGCCGATATGTTAAACCAGGACGAGGGGTCCTCCTCTTTTCCACGGATGTGGAAGAGCTCCTCGCCCTATCGGATAGGATTCTGGTATTACGAAACGGCGCATTTTCCGCAGAGTTTAGGGTGGATCCCCGTAACAAAGGAATTCCCATGGATATATATAAGGAACGCATTGGTCAAGCTATGGTGGGTAGTATCCAGGAGGGCTCAGTACATGAGGCGGTATAATGGAAAGGGCTACCGCTTGCTCATCCCTGGGCCGGCTTTTGGGACCGTGATTGCCCTGGGCGGGGGTATCCTCCTTATCCTGCTCATCATGGGCCTCCATGCACCGGCTCCGGTAAGAAGCATCCAGGCCTTTTTCCTGGGGCCCTGGTCATCTCCCTGGTTTCTGGGAAATACTCTGGACCATATCGGCTTGTTGCTCACCGCCTCCTTGGGCATGTGCATCGCCTTCCGGGGAGGCTGTTTTAACTTAGGTGGGGAAGGCCAGATTTACCTGGGGGGCCTTACCGCATCAGTGATCCTCCTCTGGGGGCAAGGCTTCCTGGGTTGGGGGGCCTTGAGTCTTGCCGGGCTGGGGGCTTTGGGCGTTGGCGCGGCCCTTGGCGCCCTGGCAGGCCTCCTCAAGAAGGCTTTCGCTGCTCATGAGCTTATCAGCTCGTTCCTGCTCACCCAGGCCCTCACCCCTGTGGCGGATTACCTCATAGCAGGGCCCTTACGGGATCCCCAGGGAAACCTCTTGGCTATGGCGCCCATTGCTGAACCAGGGCTGCTCCTTCGCCTCTTGCCTCCTTCGAGTCTTTCGATTTCCTTTATCTTCGCGGTGCTCCTCATCCTGGTCGGGCACCTGTTCATCCATAGGACCGTCTGGGGATACCGGTTTACCATCGCCGGTGCGGCCCCGGCTTTTGCCCGGTATGGAGGCATTGAGCCCCAGGCGTACTGGGTACCGGCCATGAGTGCTGCCGGAGCCTTGGGGGGGCTTACGGGTTTTTTCGCGGTGGCAGGAACCTATGGACGCTGCCATCTGGGCTTTTCCGGTGGCTTGGGCTGGTCCTCCATCGCGGTGGCCCTGATTGCCCGGAACCGTCCCCTGGCCCTGATCCCTGCATCCTTAGTTTATGGTGCGCTCAAGGCTGGTTCTGACGCAGCCCTCTTGGATGCGGGACTCGCCTTTGAGACTGCTGCCTTCATTCAGGCAGTGGTCCTCCTCCTTGCCACGGTGCAGGTTACCGCGCCCCTGGTAACGCGTAAGGCAGCCCCATGATTTCCAGCCTTTGTATTGCCGCGGCCCCGCTCATGCTGGCAAGCCTGGGGGCCCTGTTTACCGAGTTATCCGGGGCCCTGGGCATATTCATCGAGGGCTTTATGAGCTTAGGGGCCTTTTTTGCCTGGATTATGGCGATCCAGACGGGCTCGGTCTTCTTGGGTTCTAGTATCACCGCGCTGTTGGCAGCCCTCTCTGGTTGGGCCTTGGCCCGGTTTGTCAAACGGACCGGATCCAATCCCTTCATTGTAGGGCTTGCCCTCAACCTGGCTGCCGGGGGTATCACGGATGCGCTTTCTAGTACCTGGTTCGGCACCAAGGGGGTCTTACGGAATCCCGGCATATCCATACCAGGCCCGGTGGCGCTTCCTCTGGTGGGGGACATCCCTGTTTTGGGACCCCTCCTTTCAGGGCAGCTTCCCTTTGTGTATGTGGCCTGGGTAAGCAGCATCCTGACCGGCCTCATCATCCGCAGAACCGCTCTGGGCTTGCGCTTGCGGGCTTGTGGGGCTTCCCCAGAGGCGGCCCGGGAACGGGGTATTCGCCCTGACCGCTACCAAGCAGGCGCCTGGGCTGCGGCGGCTTTTCTTGCGGCCTTAGCCGGTGCAGCCCTAACCTTTAGGGTCGGGGTCTATGCCCCAGGGGGCGTGGCGGGGCGGGGCTGGATAGCCCTAGCTGGGGTGTACCTGGGTTTCCGGCGCGTGGGCGGTACGGTCATTGCCGCTTGGGTCTTTGCCTTAGCCGAGCATATTGGATTGAGGGTTCAAGGCTGGGGAGGGCTTCCTGCTACAGCCCTCTTAGGGGTTCCTGCGGCCCTGGCCTTAGCGCTTTATACCTTATCCTGCGCTGTAGAGCAAAAGGGGAAGCATCCCTAAAGATACGCCCTAGAAACCTTTCAGAGTTCTGGGCCCCAGTTTGCAAAGACCCGATGCTTTACCCTATGGGTATACTTTGTAAAAAAATATGCTATTATTACCTACGTTCAGGAGAATAGTATGTATACACGGGAAATACAGTCCAAGAGGACCAGTCCTATTGAACAGGGAAAGCCCCTACAGGGAACCTGGACCGAGGCCTTTGATGAGGTGGATCTTATGGCCATACAACGGCCTTTTTCATGGCTTTTGCCTCAAGGGATTGTGGATAGTCGAATCAAAGAATGGGAAACCTTTCTCATTCAGGATGATCGGTTTTACCTTGAGGCGATGCTGTGTAATCTGAAATGGTACCGGTGGGCCCAGGTTTTTTTATATGATAAGGCTAGCCATGAACGGCTGCGGTTCAGAAAGATCATGCCCTTCAGTGGGTGGCGGATGCCCAGGACCCTTTCCAATGCTTCGGTTGATAGCCGGTCGTACGGTTTTTTTTTTCGTATCCATGACTGGCTTGATGCAGGGACCATCAAGGTAGATCTGGATATTGAGGCAACCCGTACGCGTCCTTCCTTTACCGCCCATGTAGAGTACGATGTGGATAAATGCAAGGTTAGCCCTATGGGGGTGAATCTGCTCTTTAGCGAGCGGCGTTGTATGTATGCCTATAAGGTGCTCTCTCCGGTGAGGGGGGACATGGTGTTTGGCGGTAGACACATTGCCCTGGATCCTGCCAAGACCTTGGGTTTTTTTGGTGATTTTAAGGGCTATTATCCCTACCGTATGCATTCGGTGTGGTGTACCTGCTTTGGTTTTGATAATGAGAACCGGGACTTTGGCTTTAGTATCGCGGAAAATCAGGCAAAAGAGACCTTTAAGAATAACGAAAATGCCCTCTGGGTGGATGGCCGTTTAACCCCGCTGCCACCGGTGCATATTACCATGCAGGAAGGGATCCAATCGGATTGGATAATCCAGGATATGGAGGGTATGGTGGATCTGGTTTTTACTCCCCGTGAACCGATTCATAGCGGTTTTAATCTATTGATAACCAAGGCCGAGTATGATACGCCCCTGGGGTATTACAACGGCGTGGTCCTAGACGGTGAGGGGAAACCGATGCATGTGCGTAATCTCTGGGGTCTGGGAGAGCACCTCTACCTGCGGGTATAGGCAGCCGTACCGAAGGGCCCCCCCAATCCTCCGAGGGGTCGTTTTCAAAACTCAAAGGAAGTAGTATAGTTAACGTATGGCAAAGCAAGAAAAAGCGATATATAATCCAGGCGAATTAGAACGGGTACGGAACAAATTAGGTATTACAGACGAACAGGAGGCCAAACGGATGGCCAAACTGCTAGGCGGAGAAGTGGGGACCGAAAAAACTTCACTACCGAAAGGCAGCCATAGAAGGTCCGCAATACCTACCCATTCGGGAGCCTCAAATATCCGTAGCGGTACTTCTCAAAGTCAAGAGGTACGGGTAAAATCAGTTTCCCGCTCCCCGAAAGGTAAGGCAATTACCAGAAAAAAAACCGATACAGGGGATGATCCTACCATGCCGATTATAGCAAGCTATAGTGAGCGGCTCAAGATGGACCGGTATGCAGCACAAGCGGAATTTGATATAAAATCCCTGAGACTGGTTTTAGCCTCCATGTTCAGTTTCTTTAAGGAACCGCTTGATTTGGTAAGCCCGCTGTTTGTTACCCAAAGGCTGCATGAATATTACAAACAAATAGAGCTCTTGGTGATTTCTACTCGGACCATGTTTCCCCGGAATAACCTGCGCCGCAATGAACAACTCAAAAAAATGTCCTTATTTGTATATTCTGTGTTGGATACTATTCGTTATTGGAATATCGAACGGATTACCAGTGTCATGGCCAGACTCCAATCCTATCCACGGCGGGTGAGAACCGTTGAGTGTGCCGATATAGTGCGGGATATTTATAGACCTCTCTTTATCTTAGAAAAATTATCTTTAGACTTTCATATTACCGAAGCGTATAAGTTATTATATAAATTTTTATACATAGAAAACCCAACGGAAGCGAAGGATAAGTATCAGAACCTTATCCGCTCTGCGCTAGACGCGTATGCGATTATACGCAAGGATATACGGTACCTCTTATATCCCCTCTTTCTGAAATTAGTATCCGATAGATGGATACCTTATGAGCAGTTCTTTTCAGCACGAAAAAATCGCATCATGGCTTTTCTTGGCGTGAAGGAGGAAGATCGTATTTCTCCCAATATTCAGCCAAGTGATGGAAACAGTGATGCCGAGGAGACACCAGAGCAGGACTCAGAAGATGCTGAGAAAAAAGATACCATAGCTAAGACCCAACAAGAGGTAGACGAAGCAGAACAGAAAGCCTTTGAGCGGGGCCTCAAAACCCTGGAATCCCTGTTTCCGAAGGCCGGTTGGGATAGACTGGCCACATACCCGGATCTCTATGCGTATTTTGCGAAAGTCTTTGATTTAGGGAAAGGGTATGAACTGATTGCCCCTACGGATCCCCTCCTGCAGGTGGTGATATTGATGCGTATTTTGGAGGAGTTGTTTGTGGGGCTTAGGTATGTATCGTTTAGCTCGATTTTTGGACCCGGTGAGTCTTCAGAGCCGATTAGGCAAATCATGGAAGATATCTTAGAGAATTGGCGGCAATTTGAAATTATCTTTAACAAGGAATACCTGAACCGTTTACAAGAGTATTGCCGACTTTTAGATACCTCGATGGAATCCAGGACATCACCTTATGCAAAACGTATATATAATGAATTGCAATGGATTAAGCGGCTTTATTATCTTCCCTATTATAAAATCGAAAATTTCTCGTCCTCCCCTTTTAAGAAAAGCGCCATAACCGCCGTGTATCCCGAGGTCAGAAGATTGCGCCGCTGTCTTAGTACTGTAGCGGCTAAAATCGACATGAGTAGCAAACAAGGAGGAGCGGAAAACAAGTCCCCCTGTGAGGGGATCGAGAACCCCTGGACGCCCTATGTTTTCCAGGTAGCGAATCCCCTTTCCATGCGGCTTAATATGCTGTTGGGGAGTAAGAAGCGGAACAATGCGTCCTTGATATACTTTACCTTAGCGATTGCTACGGTGTTGGATCATTTGGTCAATAACTACAATAGTTGGGCATACAATAATCCTGAAGAATCCCTCTTCCGGAGCGTAAATGGTGAAGGAACTATACCTCAATTTGGGGTTGATGAGAAAATAGACGCCAATGCCCTTTTTAAGCAAGTAATACAAGAATTACGGGCTGAAAGAAAAAAAGTAGTTAAAAAAGATTAGTAGCCTGTAAAGACTATAGTACCGGATATAAACCATGGAGCTTAATGCGGGCATCCTTAAACAGAAACGCCCAGTCATAAAGACCAGGCGTTTCTATCCTCGCAATTTTTCAGGCTACTTCGAGAATGTTCCCGTGTGGAACTAGTAACGGTTATAGGAGCCGGTCCAGATTCTCCTTGGAAATTAGCTGTCCTGCTCCATGTTCCTTCAAATGGATTGCCGCCGCCGCCCCCAGCTGGTCCCAATACCGCGCCGGGGTATCCCGTACGTCTGTGGAAACGAAGTTTCCGAATTCACCAAGCCACTACCCGCACCCCACCGGTGAGAGCTTCCGTCAAACTGAACCACCGCCCCAAAACGCTCCCGCAGGCTCCGGTATATACGCCGCTCCCTCCGTGGCTGCCACCGCCTTACCGAGCTTATCCCACCCCCTATCCCTTCAACCTCTCTCAACTGCTCCGCCACCAGGGTCGGCCCAAAGTCAGGGTATGTTTCCACCAAAAAGGGGGACCTTATCACTGATTTTTACAAGTTTAATCTTACGTCTATTGACAGAAATTTTCTAATCAAAAATAATTAAAGTGTATTCTTTTTTATTACTAATATGATGAATCCTATGGACTGTTTCAGAATCAATGGTTTTGAGAGAGCCCCTCGCCGAAAGGAGCAATTCCATGAGAATAGGCAGAAAGCTTATTACGATGATAGTCGTTTTGAACCTCGCCGGAACCGCGGTACTCACCGGGACCATCCTCACCTTGGCACAAACCCAGATCCACGGCCTTATTGACCAGGAGATTATCAATCTGGCCCATGAGCATGCCCTCTCCATTCAAGTATGGCTGGAACGGTACATGGATGCCACCCGGACGGCGGGCCAAATCATGGCGAAATATGAAGAATTCGAACCTGCGGTACGGCGGCCCATATTTAACCTGATCCTCCGTTCCCTGGTGGAGGAGAATCCTGAAATTATCGCTGCCGGCGGCTGCTGGGAGCCTAATGCCCTGGACGGGCTTGATGAGGAATTCATCAATACCCCGGGGACCGACCATACGGGCAGGTTTATCCCCTATTGGGTGCGTAGCGATTCAGGCATACACTTGGAGCCCCAACTCGGCTATGACGACCCGGTGGAGGGGGATTTCTACAGCATCCCCCGGAAAACCGGGGAGGAGACCCTAGTCGAACCCTATACCTATCTTATAGGCGGAAAAGAGTTCTTTATGACCACCTTGGTGATGCCCATAAAGCAGCGTGGCCGCTTTGTAGGCATGGCGAATATTGATATAAATGTGGACGTCATTCAAGAGCGGGTGGTACAAATAAAGCCCTATACCGGGTCGGTTGCCATGGTGTACAGCCACGGAGGCCTGGTGAGCGGCCACTTTGATCCCCAACGGCTGGGCAAGGCCATGAGCAAGACGGAACAGGATGTGGCAGGGCCTTATCTGGAGGACCTCATGAAGGCCATACAAAGCGGAACGGAGTTTAGCTTTACCAACCATGTCTCCAGTCTCAATAGAACCATGGTTTTTACCTGCGTCCCCTTTACCGTAGGAAAGAGCTCCACCCCCTGGTCCTTGATGCTGGGCATCCCCGCAGAGGTTATAACCAATCCCCTGTACCGGATGCTGCGTATCGGCATCATCATTGCCCTCCTTATGGTGATCCTCATTTCCATCGGGGCTTTTATGTTAGCAAAGTCCATCAGCAAGCCCCTCACGCAGATGGTTCTGGTCTTAGACGACATTGGGGAGGGGGATCTCACCAAGCGGCTTGAGGCTCACAGCAAGGACGAGATTGGGGATATGACCCGTTCCTTTAACCTTACCTTGAATAAGATAGGGAACCTCATCCAGATGATCCGCACGAAAGCCCAATCCCTCTCGCAAACCGGCTCTAACCTCTCCATGAATATGAGCACCACCGCAGCGGCGATCAACGAAATTACCGCGAACATCCAGAGCTTAAAAAATCAGGTGGGCCATCAGAGCAACACGGTTGCAGACACGAGTGATGCCATGGAAAAAATAAGCACCCATATTGCAGGCCTCAACAGGCAGATCGAGCAACAGGCCCAGAGCGTCTCCCAATCCTCATCGGCCATCGAACAGATGCTTGCCAATATCCAGTCCGTTACTCGTACCTTAGTCAAGAACGCGGATAATGTCCACACCTTGGCAGAGGCATCGGGGGTAGGCCGGGTGAGTCTTGAGGAGGTGGCCGGGAACATTCAGGGCATAGCTCGGGACTCCGCAGGGCTTTTGGAGATCAACGAGGTGATGGAGAATATCGCAGACCAAACGAATCTCCTATCCATGAACGCCGCCATTGAAGCGGCTCACGCGGGAGAAGCGGGTAAGGGCTTCGCGGTCGTGGCCGATGAAATACGGAAACTGGCGGAATCTTCTTCAGAACAGTCCAAGACCATCAGCGGGGTATTGAAAAAAATAAAGGCCGCCATTGATACGATCACCCAGTCAACCAACGAGGTGCTCAATAGATTTGAAGCCATCGACCAGGGGATAAAAACTGTGGCTGAACAGGAAGAAAATATTCGAAGCGCTATGGAAGAACAGGGCGTGGGAAGCAAGCAGATCTTAGAGGCGGTGAGTCACCTCAACGACATAACCGGCGAGGTTAAACGGGATTCTGAAGCCATGAACCTCAGCAGCAAAGAGGTTATCGCTACCGGTCAAACCCTGGAATCCATCACCCAGGAGATAAGCGACGGGATGCACGAAATGGCTTCCGGCGCGGATCAGATCAATGCGGTGGTGAACCAGGTAAACGAAATCAGCGGTCAGAATAAAGAGGACATTAATGAGCTGATCCGAGAGGTCAATAAATTCAAGGTCGATTAAATAAAAAATGCCCGCCGCAGAGCGGCGAGGTATTAAACCCACGTAAGGGCGCTGTCGCGCTTTATATGAGCATGGATTGAAACAAATAAATAAGACAAAAGAAGCATATATCCCCCTGTTCCCCGGCTTTGGCTTTAGGCGACTTTAAACCGGGAAACTTCACGGATGAGGGCTTCTATCTTGTGCTTGTTCTCCCCGCTTATGTCATTCACCCGGTTCACTGCGGCATCGATCTGCTCCGCGCCGATAGCCATTTCCTGCATACCATTGCTTATCTCCCCGCTGATCTGCTCCAGGGTCTGGCTTTCCAGAAGTACCTCCCGGCTTCCTTCAAGCATCTCATGGGCACTGCTTTGCACTTCCCCGCTCATTTCTTTCAGGCTGCTTATAGATTCAAAAATATAGGCGCTCCCTATTCCCTGCTCTTCCATAGCGTTGCGGATATGGGTCTCTTGATTGTTTACCTGCTGTACCCCCGTGCTTATGGCCTCGAAGTTCTCCAGCGCCTTTTCGGTGGACTGCGTTATATGGTCGATGGAGTCCTTTATCTTTTTCAGCACCTCGCTTATGATTTTGGACTGTTCCGAGGAGGATTCCGCGAGTTTTCGAATTTCATCTGCCACCACTGCAAAGCCTTTTCCCGCCTCCCCCGCATGAGCCGCTTCAATAGCCGCATTCATGCTCAAAAGGTTCGTCTGGCTGGCGATGTTTTCCATCACCGCGTTTATCTCCAATATACCGGCAGATTCCCGGGCTATCTCCTGAATATCCGCGGAAACTTCCTGCAAGCCGCTACGGCCTTTTTCAGAGGCTTCTGAAAGATCCCGCATGTTTTTCTCATTGGCGATAAGGGTCTGGGTTACGCTTTTGATATTCGCCAGCATCTGTTCCACTGCCGCAGAGGATTGGCTTACACAATCGCCCTGCTTTTCAATCTGCCGGTTTAAGGTCTCGATGTTCTTCAGCACATGCCCCATCACCGCATCGGTACTTTTGACGCTCTCCACTTGTTTTCCGGTCTGGGAATTGATGCTCTGAATGTTTGCGGTGATCTGATCGATGGAAACTGCGGTCTGGGTCATATTCACTGCAAGCTCCGTGCCGGTTTGGGAAAGGGTTTCCGCATTTTGCTTAATGCATGTAACCAGCGCCTGTATCTTGTCTATGGTGAAGTTTATGTAGTGGGCCAGATCCCCCAATTCATCCTTGGAGGCGACATCCACATGTCGTGTCAAGTCTCCCTCGGCAATGTCTTTGAGAATGGTCATGGTATAGGCGATGGGCTGGGTTAGGGAGTAGGCCATCCTAAAGGCCCCAATGAACACCAGAACCATCATGGTCGCGCAAATGAGAGAGCTCATCAAAAGGCTCCGGTACAGGGGAGCGGAAATAACCGACTCGGGAATCCCGACCATAAGGGACCAGGGAGCCACCGTATCCCCCACGGAAAAGGGGACGCAGATAAACCGCATCTCCTGTTTGAGTTGGGGAACATACTGGGTAAAGCGGAACTCCCTGCCCTGCGCTAGGGCGCTCATAAGCTCCGGCAAATGGGGGCCTACAATGTCCTGTTCAGTTTCCCCAAGGGACTTGCCTACCCGGGACACATCAAAATGCCCGGTTATGATACCGCTGTTGCTGTAGACTGCGGCCATTGAGCCGGGGTAGGGTTGTATTTTTTCCACCTGCTCCTGAATGACCTCAACCCCAATATCCCGGGTAACTATGCCCACAAAGCGTCCCTGCTGGTTCTTAATCGGCGCGGTAACCGTGGCCATAAACCTATTCACCCCGTCAATGGGGTACAAAAAAGGCCCGGTGAGCAGCTCTTTTCCGGTTTGTTTCGGAATAAGGTAGTATTCGCCGTCTCCAGGGGTATCATAACCGGTTAGGGTCTCCACCTCCACTCCCTGACTCGTCTTGGACCAATAGGGGGTGAACCGGCCTGCATGATCTGCTCCGGGGGTATCGATCTGTTCCGCATCAAGACCGTCCAGGGCGTTAGGCTCCCAGACCATGGATGCCCCTATGACATCCTGCTCGGATTCTACCATGGACTTGACCATAAGGGAGAAGAGTCTCCGCCTTTCAAGAGGGGGTATCTGCTCATACTGGTTCATCGCATGACCGAGGGCCCGGACCTCAGCGAGGTGGCCGTCAAACCATGTTTTAATCCTGAGCGCGTGTTCCGCAGTGAGATAACCGACTTCGTTATTGACCAACTCGCTTGTGCGTTTATGATTCAAATTGATAATGATTCCCAGCGGTATAGCGGTTCCTATCAGCGTCAGCACCGCAATCATGAGAAAAAATTTTACGCCTATTTTCATTTAAAAACGCTCCTTACTATCAGCACCTATCATACAGTATTATACTGTTGATTTTTAAACTAAATGTCAAGGGATGGTAAGGTTCGCTAAAAGAGTAATACCCATGATACAGGCTTCCCACCCCACCCTTCGATGCGAAGCAGCAGTAGTGCATGAGGTTCAGGCCACCTTAAACCGGGAAACCTCACAGAGGAGGACCTCTATCTGGCGCTGGTTCTCTCCGCTAATCTGCTCCAGGGTATGGCTCTCCTGGATTACCTCCCGGCTTCCTGCAAGCATCTGATAAGCCTTCTTTTGCACTCCCCGCTTATCCCCTTAAGGTTCCCTATGGATGTAAGAATATGCCGGCTTTCCCTTCCCCGCCCTGAACAAGTGGTTTCCCCTGCTTCTCCTACAGGCTGAAACCCAGCGTGGAAAGCATACCAATACCGTCGTCATT
>JAITJS010000058.1 GCA_031278815.1 Treponema sp. | reverse complement strand
TAGTGCGATTCTCACCGTAGCACGTTCATTCGTACCCAGCCCTACAAAAAAACAACCACTGCTTCGTGGAACAGAAAAACCTGAAATGCCTCCGGGAATATATCGGCTACCGCCGCTTCGATATCCCCTGGGAACTTACCGCCTCCAGCAGGAGATCCACGGGGCGGTTCTGACCCTCATGCGACAGCAGTCCCTCGCCACTGCCACCCGTGAGCATATCTAGTTCCGGTTAGAATTCTTATTTTGAGGCATTACGTGTAGGGTAAACGAGAAGAGTCTGGGGACCGAAAGGCCCCCAAACCCCTGCCTTAGTACAGCGCTACCTGGAGGTTACGCAGATTCTGGGTCATTAACCCGTAGTAACTTGTCCCGGTATCAAAATCCCGTTTGGTGATGTTGTGGACTGCGTGGAGCAGCAATTTTTGAGCCCCGGTTTCTTCACACAGGGCATCCGCTATCTTTTCATTGGAAAGCTCAATGTGGAAAACTACGGGGATAGTTTCGGCTCGTATTTTATCAACCAGAAAGGCAATCGTGGCCGCACTACAGTCGGTTTCTGTGGAACACCCGGGGAAGGCCGCAAAATACCGTAGGTCATAAGCATCGGCAAAATAACGGAAGGGAAAGCGGTCCCCAAAAATCAGGGTTCGCCGTTTTGCCCCTGCTACCAATTCCTGGAAGGACCTATCCAAGTCATCTAACCTGGCCAGATAGGAGGCGGTATTTTTTTCATAGACCGGTGCATTGAGGGGGTCCCGTTGTTTAAGGATCTCCGCAATTTTCTGGACAATCAGTTTTGTGTTCCGAGGAGCAGTCCAGACATGTTCGTCATATTCCGGTTCTCCTTCCCCTTCTTCCTCCTCGGCTTCCATGCCTTCCACGATTTCCTCTTCTACCACTTCTACACAGTCCATAAGGGTAATCATGGTCATACTCCGGGTATCCATAGATTCGAGGATTCCTTCTACCCAAGCGTCGGATTCCCCGCCCACATAAATAAAGACATCACAGTTCTGTACGGTGATGATATCCCGCGGGGTCGGCTCAAAGGAGTGGCTCTCCGCACCAGGGGGAAGCAGCATAACGAGGCTTACCCTATCCCCGGCAATTTCTCGAACAAAATCATAGGGGGGGAAAATGGTGGTAACCACCTGGAGTTTCCCTTCCACCTTTTTGGATTCCCGCTGCCCTCGGGCCGATACAACCATCGTAAGGGATAGCAAGACCCCTATAAAAAGCACAATTCGTTTCATACGTCATAAACTCCTGTAAAAAATAAGGTTCCTATAAGGAATAGTCAAAAAGGTTAAAAACGGCAAAAGAATCACCGGTTCATTTTTACTTTTAACCGGACCGCGCTGAACTGCATAAGCGTACCAAGCACCAGACGAGCAAGGATCAACTCCGGCACTACCCTGCTGGCCGGAAGGAAAGGATACACCAGGGCATATTTGAGCTGCTTGAAAACCTGCTGGGCCCCTTGTATCAGCAAACAGACCGGGCATCCCTCACCACAGCAGGTATGCTGCTGCTGGCTCAGAACTAAGGTTTCTGAAACCAAGAAGCCCATGACAAAACAAATACCTCCTATAAGGAGAAGCCCCTGGGGTTTATACATACCCTTTCCTCATGCCTTAGCTGCCGCAAGACAGGTACCGCAGGTACCATACAAGGTGGTTTTAAGTAGATTGACCTGAAAATCGTGTTCCGCCAACAAATGCCCGGACATTTTGTCTAAAAGGGTACAATCCACATGGATCAAGGTACCGCAATGCTCACATTTCAAGTGGAAATGTTCCTGACAGCCCTGGCTGTTCTTGCCTAAGTATTGATAACAGGCGCTGCTGCCTTCGCTCAAAACATATTTCCGGACTTTCCCCTCTGCCACCAGTCGTTCCAGATGGCGATAGACCGTGGTCTGCCCAATGCCCGCGGCAGGGGTTTCAAAATGCCGTACAACCTGCTGAGCCGTAACATGCTGGTCCCCCAAGGAGGCCATATAGTCGAGAATCTGTTTCCCTTGGGAGGTGGTATACCGGTTTGGGCGCTTAGGTTTCATAATCTTCATAGAAGATACGATCTCATCATCCCTTAGTCAATATGAAAATAGAAATTATTTTCATATTGATGCCTCGGCATCAGGGAAACCGCACGAGGAGGCATGGCACTAGGAAGGGGAACGGTTGTGCAGTTCCTTGAGGGGTTTGGCCTATCTTTTAATAAAATCCCCCGCGCCCCCAGTTGTACGCCCAAGGGCGGGGTATTAAACCCCACGGTAAGGCCGTTGTTGCGCTTCATCTGCGCGCGTGGATTGAAACAATAAAAAGAAATAATCCCTTCCCCTGGTTCTTCTTCAGGAGTGTAGCTTGCCCTATTGCATTATTGGCCAGTCTGGTATATTCTATTTTTCAAGGAAGTATTATGGAATTTTTACTGGATGGTGTGCTTGCGATAACCTGGCAACAGCTCATTATGTTTGGTGTCGGTTTTGTCCTCATCTATTTAGGAATTGCCAAAGAATACGAGCCGGCCTTGCTCATGCCTATGGGCTTTGGAGCGATACTGGTCAATCTGCCCTTAAGCGGCGTACTCAATCAGATCATGCCTGGGGTGGGGGAGACCCACGGGGTAATCCAGTGGCTTTTTGAAAAAGGCATCGGCGCATCCGAAGTCATGCCCCTGCTCCTCTTTATCGGTATAGGGGCGATGATAGATTTTTCTCCCTTGCTTTCCCGGCCGGTTTACTTCTTATTCGGCGCGTCTGCCCACTTCGGGATATTTGCCACCATAACCCTGGCCTGTCTTTTGGGCTTTGACTTGAAAGATGCGGCGGCTATCGGCATTATCGGCGCTGCCGATGGGCCTACCACTATATTGGTTTCCCAGGTTCTCCATTCCAGCTATTTAGGCCCTATAGCGGTAACCGCCTATTCCTATATGTCTCTGGTGCCCATCATTCAGCCTTTCGCCATAAAGATGACCACTACTAAAGAAGAACGGATGATCCGCATGGATCCCGTGGCCAGTACCGAGATACCGCGCATATTAAAGATTATATTCCCCATTGCCGTAACCATCGTTGTGGGCTTTATCTCCCCTTCCGCAGTGGCGCTCATCGGCTTTTTAATGTTCGGTAACCTTATCCGAGAATGTGGGGTCTTGGAGTCCCTCTCTGAAACCGCGCAAAAAAGTCTTTCTAACCTGATAACCCTGCTTTTGGGTATCACCATCGCCTTTACCCTGAAAGCGGAAGCCTTTCTCACCCTGGATACCCTCAAGATACTGGGGCTGGGGCTTTTTGCCTTTATCCTTGATACGGTGGGAGGGGTTTTATTTACGAAATTCCTCAACCTGTTCTTAAAGAAAAAGATAAACCCCATGATAGGGGCGGCGGGAATTTCCGCGTTTCCTATGTCATCCCGGGTCATTCAAAAACTCGCACTTAAAGAAGATCCCACCAACATATTTTTGATGCATGCGGTAAGCGCGAATGTTTCAGGGCAAATCGCCTCGGTGGCAGCAAGCGGTCTGGTTTTGAGCTTGATATTATCGTATTTATAGGAGCTTCGTACATGAACGAGACGGTTTTGAAGAATGTCTTTGCCTCCCTGGATATCATGTGGAAAGGGATGCTGGGCCTTTTTGTGGTCTGTGGCGGTGTCGCCGTACTTATGATGATTATCGCAAAATGTACCCGCAAGCGGGTTTAAAGCCCCTACCAGGCAGTGGTGATTCGGAATCGAAGTGCCCCCGCCTGTAGCTTTGCGATGGGCGGGACGTAATTCTTGGGGGGTGAGGGGGCCAGATCGGCTCCCTATTTGATATTCTTTACAGCCCAAGCCCCCTATTCGGCGGCTGTGCGCTGAAGCAGCGGAGGTACAGAGAAAAAATGGATAAACAAGCGGTGATACGGTTTTTCGACCGTCTTGCCCCGTCCTGGGATGCAGGCTCTACCCATGATGAGGCAAAGCTCAAGGTTATTCTTGATCAGGCAGGGATAGCAGCGGGCCTTTCCGTGTTGGATGTGGCCTGCGGTACAGGGGTCTTGTTTCCCTATTATCTGGAACGGGGAGTACGCCATATCACCGGGGTAGATATGGCCCCTGGTATGATCCAGCAGGCCCAACTGAAACACCAGGATCCCCGCATTACCGTGATCTGCGGGGACATAGAAACCCTTACGTTCCCTGAGCAATTTGACTGCTGTATGGTCTACAGTGCCTTTCCCCATTTTGAAGATCCCGCCCGCTTGATTACCGCCTTGGCTAAAACCCTGGCCCCCGGAGGCAGGCTCACGGTGGCCCACAGTGAAAGCCTGGAACAGATCAATCGTCGCCATATCCATCATGCCCAGCAGGTCTCGACCCTCCTGTTACCTGCCGAGGGATTGGCTGCCCTGTTCTGGCTGTTCTTTGAGGTTGATAGCATCCTATCCACTGAAGGGATGTACCTGGTTTCAGGCATTAAGAAACCAGGGGACCCTTGTATGGGGCATGTGGTAGCCTCCTCCTTCTCACGCTAATACTCCCATACCCCTGGTATTGCCTCCAGATCACCCCACGCTAGAAGCGGGGGCGCTTCGTTTCCAAACCCATGCTGCCCCTCAGGGGCTTTAAACCCCCTGAGGGGAGAGTTTAGCCAAAAATGCTTCTTCCGTAATCAGAGGAATCCCCCAGTCCCGGGCCTTCTTGTTTTTGGAAGACCCTGATTGCGGATCATTGGTTACGAGAAATGAGAGGTCCTTCACCACCGTGGACTTCACCGAGCCTCCCAGGGCCTTTACCTTTTGGCTTGCTTCACTGCGCTTCATGGTGGACAGTTCCCCGGTGAAGCAGAAGGAAAGGCCCCGCAGGGGCTGGGCTGTATCAGGCGGCGGCGGAGCAAGGGAAATGAGCCCTGCAGCTAAGACCCTATCCATATCTGCTGCGGTTTCTGCTAAACCCGTACGGATGGCCTGTGCAGTGATGTCCCCCAAGCCGTACACCTCGGCTAAGTCCTCCACCGAGGCATGCCGGAGTTTGTCCAGGGTATTAAAGCCCGCGGCTACCACCTTTTCCATGATGATTTCCCCCACCCCTTCAAAGTCAAAGCCCGCCACGAATGCCGCCAGGGGCAGCACCCGAGGGGTCCGGATGTGGCGGATCACCTTGGCTGCGGAAAGTTCCCCCATACGCTCGAATTCAGCCACCTCTTCCTGGTTGAGGGTGTACAAATCACTGACCGCCTGAATCCGTTTGGTATTAAAGAGCTGCTGGAGCAGCTTCTCCCCCAATTCCCGGATATCCAGAACTGCCACCCACTTTTGGAGCCGGTGGAGGATCCGCTTAGGACACTCAGGATTAGGGCAATAGAGCCGGCTTCCTCCGTCTTCCAGGACGGTTCCACAGCTTCCGCAGTGGGCAGGAAAGAGGATAT
Source organism: Treponema sp. (assembly GCA_031278815.1). Lineage (GTDB taxonomy): Bacteria > Spirochaetota > Spirochaetia > Treponematales > Breznakiellaceae > JAIRLU01. The sequence continues at coordinate 53,979 of JAITJS010000058.1, read as the reverse complement.
CCTGGGTTTCTCGTTCCCCTGGTACTGCTCCTTCGGGAGCGAGCCCTTCGATTTTGGGGATGATTTCCCCCCGTTTAACCACCGAAACCGCAGACCCTATTTTAAGGCCCAAGGATCGAATCATGTCGGGGTTATTAAGATTGGCCCGCTGTACGGTAGTCCCGGCCAAGCGTACCGGTTCTACCACCCCGATAGGGGTATAGGTGGCCCCAGACTCGCTCCACTCCACATCCTGAAGGATGCTATAGGCCACCTCTAAGTCAAACTTGAAGGCTATTTGCCGTTCCGGCCGGTCCCGGCGGAGGTCCACCATATCGGTCTTCCGGTCTTTGACCACCAGGCCGTCAATGTCCACGCAGAGGGAAGGCCGAAGCCCTGCCACTTCCTCTCGGTAAGCAATGACTGCCTCTGCATCAGTAAAGGTCTCCGTTTCCGTAACCGTAAAACCCCGGGCTTTAAGCCAGTGCATCTTTTCCAGTTCATCCTGAAAGTACTGGTCATCCCCCAAGGCCGCCGCATCATAGCAGATCAGGGACAGATCCTCACAGCCCTTTCCGTCTTTTTTCCGCATGAGCCCGTTGGCTGCATTTCGGCAGTTGGCCTTGTCCTGGTACCGTTCCTTCCAGACCTGCCGGGTCATCACCACTTCTCCCCGGACCCCGCCGCTAAAGGGCAGGTCCAGTTCTGATAGCACCCCGGTCATACGCCGGGCATTCCGGGTGATCTCATCTCCCACAAGCCCGTCCCCCCGGGTAATCGCCTGAATGAGGGTTCCCTGTTCGTATTGCAGTTCCAGACTCGCCCCATCCAGTTTGTACTGGACCACAAAGAGTTCCGGCGTGATTTTTGTGGCCCACTCCCGGAATTCTTGGGGATTCGCTGCTTTTTCCTGGCTTCCCATGGGGATGAGATGCCGGGCTTTGGGGAAGCCATCGGTGGCATCCGCTGCTATCCGGTGCAGGACCGGGCTATCCGGCTTAAGCTGCTTGAGGGTATCCCAGAGCAGGTCAAATTCCTGGTCAGAGATCTCCCCCTCGCCGTTATAATAGGATGCCTGGTACGCTCGGATCTGAGCTTCTAAGGTTTCCACGGGTTGCCCCAGGGTAGTATGGGAATCCCTGGGGTCATGGGGTATAGGGTTTGTATCCTCAGTAGTGGTATGCTTCATTTTTTGACCTCAAAAATAATTTCATACACTTCATGGGCTTTATCAAGGCCCTTTTTCTCAAAAGCGGTCTTTGGCCGCCAAGGCTGGCTCTGGGCAAAGCCTCCATAGGGATTCACTAGGCCAGGGGTGGCTGTCAGCTCCTCCAAGGCCAAGTCCCCATAGTCGAGCCAGTCTGTAACCATGTAAATATACCCGCCCTTCGTGAGCTTATGGGCCAGGAGCATGGTAAAAGGTCGGGTCATAAGCCGCCGCTTATGGTGCCGCTTTTTCGGCCAGGGATCCGGAAAAAATACATGAAAGCCCTGGACCGAGCGGTCCGGGATCATGGTTTCCAGGACCTCCACCGCATCCCCTTCAATGATCCGCAGGTTCTCCACGTGCCGCATTTCCATCTCCCACAGGAGTCGTCCAATACCCGGACGGTGAACTTCAATCCCCAGGTAATTGAGGTGGGGATGATCCTGGGCAATCTGGGCAGTGGCCATGCCCATGCCGAAGCCTATTTCGATGATCAGTGGCTGAACCGTACCAAAGAGAGCCTGGTAGTCTATGGGAGCTGGCTGATAGGGAATACCGTAGCGGGGAAGCAAGGTTTCATACGAGCGGATTTGAGCCGTGCTCATACGCCCGGAGCGGCGCACATAACTTTTAATCCGGTAGGACTTGGGGTTTTCTTCCATCGGGAGAGTGTACTGTTTATAGGAGAACATAACAAGCCAAAATAGGTATCCCGCCCTTCGGTTCCATTGTGGAAGGCGACATCTTGTTCTTATGCACCGGGTCCCGGTATAGTTAGAATAAGGTGATAGGTATGCAAAAAAAATATCGGGTTATACTCGTGTTCGTGCTCTTATTCCCTAGGGTTCTCGGGGCCGGGGATAGACGGAATATCCCGCTGGACCTGTTTTTGATTATTGATGGCTCTTCCACCCTTAAGAATGTACAAAATGCCGTTGTCCGGTGGTTAAACGAGCAAGTGGTGGATAGAATACTCCAGGAAGGGGACAGGATCACCATCTGGATCGCCGCTGAAAAGGGGGAGCTCGTCTTTTCAGATACCCTCAAGGGACCGGGGGATAAGGCCCGGATTAAACGATTGTTCCAATCCCTGCAATTCAAGGAGGGAACCGCGAATTTTGCAGGGGTCCTTCGGGAGGCTACTGCTCGGATCCAGCAGGCCCCTTCCCTAGCCTATACCCTTTTGGTAAGTGGTTCTACCACTGGACGGGCTCCTTCCTTAGGTGGGGATGCGGTGGGGCTCCTGCGTTTCACCAGAGTAGAAGAATTCTCCGGTTGGCGGGCTATGGTCATAGGCTTGGGACTAACTACCCGGGTCCAGCAGGCCGCAGCAGCCTATATGCAGGGAGGTCGCTGAACCATGAACAGGCAATTTTCTAGGGTCTTCACCAGTATCATTTTCATTATCACCGGTCTGGGTGTAGGCGCCTTGATGCTGTTTCCCCACCGTTTTACTAGCCCCCAAAAGCGCAAAGACCAGCGGCAAACCCAGCTCATCATCCCCCAAGTCGTAAGCCTCGGTTCACCTGGCTCAGGTATTCCCGAAGAACACCGCTCCTATGAAGCCTATATCCAGACCAAAGTGGCCTTGGAGGAAGGAGAAGTTCTGGTAAGCCTCCTCACCGAGGATTTCGACGGCTTCCCCGGAGAAGAGCAAATCATTGCCTACCGGAAGCTTAAAGAAAAAAAAGGAAAAAGCGAAGAAAACGACGGGGAAAGCCCTATTTATATCACCTATGTGGCCTTTGATGAGGATACCCAGGGCTATAAGCGCCTCTGGAGCGCCCCCACTGCTGCCACTCGACCGGGAACCCTCTCGCTGTATACCAAAGATTTAATCGGAGACCGTAGTGTCTGTGTGATCCTTGTGGGTATGAACAGCTTGGGAGAGCAGACCCTCACGATCTTTAAGAAGCAGTCCCAGGGGCAGGCGCCTTTTAGTAAGCTAGGGGAACTGCAGATCAACGGAACCATTTCCATCCGGGAAGTCAATCGCAGCCAAGCTTACCAGAACGGTATTGCCCGGGGCCAGAGTTTTTCTATTGTTGCCTACGGCCATGACAGCGCCTCCCCCAATGGGCTGGATCAGACGGAACTTACCTATATCTATAATCCGGTAACCGACCGCTATGAACAAAGCGCCCTTATCATCATACCGGGAAGCCAGATAGAACAGCGCCGCCTTCGGGAAGTGGTAAGCGGCGGTTCAAAATCCTTTGAAGCCTTTATTGATGGTCTTTGGTACTATGTCAGTCCCCAGGGAACCTTGGATAACCGTCAGTATATTTATTTTGATCCCCAGAACCGGGAACTTATTTTCTTTGGCGAAGAAACCCAGCAGGTGTTTACCTGGCAAAATTCCAGCGCAACCCGGTATGGGCTGTATATCGCAAGCCAGAACATATCGGTTTCTACCCTCCGGCGTTTCTTAGACATAGAACTGGAATCCTTGGACAGCATACGGGTGAGGGTTTCTGAAAATGTCCGTCTCAAGATCGGAGTCAATACATCCTGGGATGGGTCTTACCGGAAAGCCGGCATCTTAGAAAAGTCCGATCCTGTAGCGAGCCTATCCATACCCTCCACCATTGATGCGGTGTATACCGGTTCCCGGGGAAAGTTCCAATTTTTCCCCAATGGGGTCTATGAACTGAGCGCCCAGGGAAGCAGCCGCCGGGGCCTGTATGCCTTTGTTCTCATAGGGGAGGAGACCTTGCTGGAACTGCGCCCAGGCTATACCCTCAAAGGGGCCCAGACTACGGCTACGAGGCAGTCCCGGGAGACTTACCTGGTAGAATATACCCCAAAACCGGAAACCGGGAAGGCTCAGGGAAACCTTACCCTGTTTCCGGTCCGCTTTGGCACGAAAGGGATACAGAAACTCCACGAAACCGCGATTTTCCTGATGGAGTACGAACCCCTGGAGGAACAGTCGCCGGTCCTTGTTGAAGAAACGCCTCCGATCGAAGCAGAACCAGTGCCGGTGCTGAGTTTCAGTTCCACTCCCCCCTATTTCAGTCCGGATAACGACGGAGTGGATGATGAGCTTTTTATATCCCTTAATGTAAACGCGACCGTTCCCATCGCCTCCTGGAGTTTTCAAATCCGGGAACCGCAGCCTCCCTATCAGGTATTTTACCAGATCGAAGGAAATGGCAGCCCCCCGGAGCGTATTACCTGGAATGGGAAAAGCAACGAAGGTGAATTGGTCCAGGCGGCCACAGATTACCCCTTTACCTTTAAGGCAGCAGATAGTCGAGGTAATGAAGGCTCCATGAACGGCACCATTGGGGTGGATGTGCTGATCATTCGAGAAAATGAGGAATTGCGTATCCAGGTTCCTTCGATTATATTCAGGGCAGGGTATGCGGACTTTCAGGAACTCTCCCCGGACATTATGGCCAACAACGTCCGGGTCTTACGGCGTATCGCGGAGATCCTCAATAAATTCCGGGATTACAAGGTCCGAGTAGAAGGCCATGCGAATCGTACCCAGGTGGATGCCAGTTATGAAGAACAGCAGGAACTCAGACCTTTGAGCGAATCCCGAGCACGGGCAGTGGTGAACCAGTTGGTTGAATTCGGGGTTACCCGCAACCGTTTAACCGCCGTAGGCATGGGCAGTACCAAACCGGTAGTGCAGTTTGAAGACCGGGACAATTGGTGGAAAAACCGGCGGGTGGAGTTTATCTTGATTAAGTAGCCTGGGTTGCATGGTGCAGGCGTGGACGCTCATTGCTCCTCCACGTGCGCCGATAAACCCATCACCCAATCACCGTCAGGCATATAAACCTCCCTACCGCCAAAAGCCTTTTTTGAAAGGGATATAGCCGTCTGTATTATCGTTCCAGCCGCCTTTAGGACTTCCAAAACCCTCTTTGAAGATTATACAGCCGCCTCTAAAACGTTTCCAGCCGCCTGTACATTCCCTACAGGAACGTCTTGAAGTTTCAAAAAACTTCGTATGCTCCATCACCATTGCTGTTTGTCATAACCCTGCAAGATTGCCGTCAAGACAACCGCTAGACAAATCATACCCCTGTAAGCCCCATGGCGAAGGCCAGTACAGCAGCCGGCCTCATGCTGAACATTACCGCCATTCTAAAACGCTCTTTCCTTGTCATGTTCAACCACCGCAGAACGGCAGGACTTAACAAGACGCCTTACTGCGCTCATTTCAAACAACGGAGAACAACTCCTACAACCTGAAAATGATACCTTCCGCATATAGACTTTGCTTCATTAAGTAGTCTGAAAAATTCCGGGGGGGGGCTTTTCGGCCCCCCATATTTTATACTTCCCGTACTCGCTCAACCAATCGAAGCATCGTATCCCGATCTTTAACCCCTCCACGCTCCACACCGCTGGACACATCGATCCCATAGGGCCTATACGCCAACGCTTCCCCCAGCGTATCCAGCGTAATACCCCCCGCAAGAAAATAAGGCTGAACGGGCCGTACGGTCCGCAGGAGGCCCCACTGAAAAGACCTGCCCGTCCCCCCAGGACCGCTATCCAAGAGCAGGTAGTCTGCCGGGTGCTTTTTATACTGCCACGAGACCAGGTCCTCTCGCCCGCCAACCCGGACCGCTCGAATCACCTGCGCGCTCCGGCACGCTTTGAGTGCCCTCACGTATGCTTCGTCTTCGTTACCGTGAAGCTGGACCACGGTGATGACCCCATCGGCAAGGAGGGCCGCTATGTCCGCAATGGCCGCATTGATAAAGACCCCCACCGGGAGGATAGGTTCCTTAAGATGCTCCCGAAGCCGGGCTGCTTGGGCCGGGGATACCTGCCTTCGGCTTGGGGCAAACACCAAGCCGACAAAGTCCGGCATGGCCTCGTTAGCAAAAGAGACATCCGCTTCCCTGCATAAGCCGCAGATTTTAACCTTCATGCGTCCCGCGCCTCGAATGCCCGCTCCGGTCTCCCCTCCAAGATTGCAGCGGAACGAAGCGCTTGAAGATAGGCTCCCTTGCGGGGCGTACGCATGAGGGACTCACCGATGAGAAAGGCATCCAGGTAGTATGCCGCCAAGCTCTGAATGTCCTTGGGACTTCGGATGCCACTTTCAGAAACCGCCAATACCCCCCCCGGTATGTAGTGCCGTAACCGCTTGGTCGTATCCAGGTCAACACAGAAGGTATGCAAATCCCGGTTGTTAATACCGATTACCCGAGCCCCGGCATCCACCGCAGCTTGCACCTCCTCGGCGGTATGGGCTTCCACAAGGCAGGAAAGCCCTAGGCTATCCGCAATGCGGATATACCCTGCCAAGACGTCCTTGTCTAGCAGCGCCACGATAAGCAGCACCGCTTGAGCCCCTAGGAGCTTGGCTTCATATACCTGGTAAGGGTCAAGGATAAAATCTTTGCGCAAGAGGGGGACTGAAACCACCTGAGCAATCTCGGTGAGGTAGCGGTCGCTCCCCAAGAAGTAGTCCGGCTCGGTGAGCACTGAAATAGCCGCAGCCCCGGCAGCTTCGTAGTCCTTCCCAATCTGGATATAGGGGAAGTCCGGGGCAATGAGGCCCTTAGAAGGGGAGCCGCGCTTGACTTCGCAGATGAACCCGTAGCCTTCCTGAGCGAGGACCTTTTCAAAGCTAAAAGAGGCTTCCCTCCAAGCATCCCCGGCACCGCTTTGGGCCGCTTCCATAAGGGAGGCAAGGGGGCGGGCCTCTTTGGCTGCGGCAAGGCGCTTACGGGTACTGGCGACAAGGGTATCCAGGATCATGCAGAAACCTCCGGGGTTTTACTAGGGGCATGGGAAATGAGGGCGTTAAGCTGTGCCAGGGCTTTCCCGCTATCAATGATCTCCGCAGCCATCACGAGTCCCTCCTTTATGGATTGGGTAGGCCGGGCCACGTATAAGGCTGCGGCAGCGTTGAGGAGGACCGCGTCCCGTTTGGGCCCCGGCTTACCTGCAAGGATATCCCTGGTAATGCGGGCGTTTTCTTGAGGGCTTCCCCCCAGGAGGTCCGCCTTCTTGCAACGCCGCAGTCCCAGATCTTCCGGCTCAAGCACATAGGATCTGAAGCGGCCCTCCCTGACTTCACAGACCTTGGTGGCTGCGCTCATGGACAGCTCATCAAGGCCGTCCGTGCCGTAGACCACCAGGGCGCTTTTCACCCCCAGATTGACCAGGACCTGGGCCATAGGTTCGATGAGGTCCGCATCATAGACCCCCAGTAATTCCATATTGGCCCCCGCAGGATTAACCAGAGGGCCCAGTATGTTAAAGATGGTCCGTATCCCAAGTTCCTTCCGCACCGGCGCCACATATTTCATGGAGATATGGTAGTTTTGGGCAAATAGAAAACAAAACCCGCGGGTTTGCAGCAAATGGAGGCTCTGTTCTGGGGGCATGGTAATGTTCATCCCTAAAGCCTCAAGTACATCAGCAGCGCCTGAGGTGCTGGAAGCTGCCCGGTTACCGTGTTTTGCCACGGGGACCCCTGCTGCGGAGACCACCAGGGCGGCAGTGGTAGAAATGTTGAAGGAATTGGACTTGTCCCCACCGGTACCCACGATCTCAAGGACATCTTGGTCGTGGAGGATGCGGATGCAGTGCTTACGCATACCCGCAGCAGCCGCGGTGATTTCTTCGATGGTTTCTCCTTTCACGGCCAGAGCGGTTAAGAAAGCGGCCATCTGAATATCGCTGGCGGTCCCGCTCATGATCTCATCCATGACCGCTTCAACCACGGCATAGCTTAAATTTTCCCGGTTCGTAGCCCGGACAATAGCTTCTTTAATCATATCGTACTCCTTAAATAGCAATACAGGAAATCAATAGCCTTACGGGAAACGCAAGGCCAAAAAGTTTTGTACCATCTGGGGCCCTAAGGGGGTTAATACCGACTCGGGGTGAAACTGTAAGCCGTATACCGGATACTGTCGGTGCTGTACGGCCATCACCTCCCCCTGGTCTGTCCAGGCCGTAACCTGGAGAACCTGAGGAATGGTCTTAGGATCCGCTGCCAGGGAATGATAGCGTCCGGCTTGGATACGCGGGGGGATCCCGCTAAACAGCGGACACGCCCCGTCCAGGCTGAGGTCTGATACCTTACCGTGCAGCAAGGTCTTGGCGTAACCTATCACCCCACCATAAACCTCACAGATCGCTTGGTGGCCAAGGCATACCCCCAGGATCGGAATCTTCCCGCTGAATTGGGCAATCACTGCTTCGCAGATACCCGCGTTTACAGGCCTTCCTGGTCCTGGGGAAAGCACCACATGGCTGGGCCGCAGCACCACGATATCCGCCAGGGACACCTGATCGTTACGGACCACCTGGACATCGGAATTGAAGGTACCGATGAGCTGATAGAGGTTATAGGAAAAGCTGTCGTAATTGTCGATAAGCAGGATCATGCCAGAACCTCCTTCCTTTCGTGTCCTACCCCTGGGGATCCTGCTTCTTCCATAGCCAGCAGTACCGCCTTGAGCTTGTTTTTACATTCCTCAAACTCCAGGGAAGGTACACTGTCCGCCACAATACCTGCGCCGGAACGGATAAAGACCTTGCCGTTTTTCTTGAAGACCAGCCGGATGGCAATACAGGTATCCATAGCCCCTGCAAAGCCCAGGTACCCTATGGCCCCGCCGTAGATACCCCGCTTGTTGTTTTCCAGTTCATTGATGATCTGGCAGGAGCGGATTTTGGGCGCCCCTGAGAGGGTTCCTGCGGGGAGCACCGCATCTATGGCGTCTAAGGCGCTCTTGCCTGCTACTAGACGCCCCTGGACCGTGGAGCCTAAGTGCATCACATGGGAAAACTTCTCTACTGACCGGTATTTTTTCACCCGTACCGAGCCGAAGGCAGCGATCTTCCCCAGATCGTTTCGGCCCAGGTCTACCAGCATGGTATGTTCTGCCAACTCTTTAGCATCCCTCAAGAGGTCCTGTTCCAAGGCAGCGTCTTCTTCCTGAGTCTTTCCCCGAGGACGGGTGCCTGCCAGCGGAAAGGTAAAGACCTCATCCCCTACGAGCTTTACCATTGTTTCCGGGGAAGCGCCGGCAATCTCCAGGTCATCACTGGAGAAATAAAACATGTAGGGAGAGGGATTGAGGCGGCGCAAAACCTGGTAGGTATGAAAGAGGCTTCCTTCGGCCTCAGCTTCAAGCCGGTTGGATAAGACCACCTGGAAAATATCCCCTTCCCGAATATACGCCTTAGCCCGCTGTACCATGGTGCAGTACTGCTCCTTATCAAAGAGCCATCTAAAAGAAGAACAGATACGAAGCGGCATAGGTTCCACCACGGTTGCGGTTTGAATAAGAGCGGCCAGGTGCTCGAGTTCCCCTAACGCCCGATTGTAGTTCTCCTTCAGGGCATTGGTTTTGATATGGTTGATGAGGATGAGCCTTCCCAGGGTATGGTCGTACGCAATGAGTTTATCAAAGAGCATGAGGTCCAGATCTTTAAAACCTTCCGCATCTGCTGCGTCCAGGTTTAAGGTGGGCTCTTGGTACTTGATATAGTCGTAGGAGAAGTAACCTACCAGTCCCCCAGAAAACGGGGGCAATTCTGGCAAGCAGGGGCTGCGGTTTTCTTCAAGGATGTGCTTTATGTAAGAGCCCGGATCATGCGTCTGGAATTGCAGACAGGTACCGTTTTTAATGCGTACCGTGCCATTGGTGCAGGTGATTTCCAACTTCGGATCATAGCCGAGGAAGGTATAGCGTCCCCAGTGTTCCGTATCTTCCAGGCTTTCCAGGATGAAACATTGGCGGCTTAAGGTTTTAAGGATCCTAAAGGTATCCAGGGGGGAACGGGTATGTGCCGGGAGGATTTTGAAGACCGGGATCAGGGGGTAAGCCTGGGCGAGGGTCTTGAGGGATTCCCAATTGTGGTCGGTAACCATGAAGTGCTCCTTTACAATCCCGCGCGTGCGGGATTTATGTATCTTTATATAGAAACATTAAAAGCATGTCAAGCCTCTAGGAGGATAGAGGAAACCGATACAACTGCTATGACCCTAGGGTAACGGACAGGCGGGCGCTCCGTACCCAAGTAATACATTCCAGTATCCGGGATGCCGCTCAAATAACCGAAAAATTAGGAACCTTATCAAAGAATAGATATCAGATAGTAAAACGGTTAGGAGAAGAATATACCTTAATACAAGAAATTACATCTGGGCCTTCCTGGACTTGAACCAGGGACCTACGGATTATGAGTCCGCAGCTCTAACCAACTGAGCTAAAGGCCCTCTATAGCGAATTAAAATATACTTCATTATAGATAAAAAAGTCAAGCCGCCGCATTGCCCTGTCAACGACTGGCCCTCTAGGGGCTTTAAACCCGTTGGCGGGGAGCGGGGCTTGTGCTATGATGAGCCTATGTGTATTTTTAATTGGTGTCTTAGAGCCTTGAAAGGAAAAAGCGGCTTCTTGCTCACCTTGAGTATGGGAGTTTACTTGTTGGTTGCTATGACGGAAACCCTGTTTTCCGCACCCGCAGATGCTGCCTTGGGAAACGGCCTTTTTGCCCGAATCACTACCACCCGAGGAGATATACTGGTTCGCCTGGAATATCAGAAAACCCCCCTTACGGTCTGCAATTTTGTCGCCCTCGCAGAAGGTAAAATGAAGACCTCCAGAACCGGCCCTTTCTATAACGGTCTGCGTTTCCACCGGGTTATTGATAATTTTATGATCCAAGGTGGGGATCCTTCGGGAAATGGAAGCGGTGGTCCAGGCTACCAGTTCCCCGATGAATTCCATCCCAGCCTCAAGCATGACGGGCCAGGGGTCCTCTCTATGGCCAATGCAGGGCCAGGAACTAATGGGAGTCAATTCTTCATTACCCATGTGAAAACCCCTTGGCTAGACGGTAAGCACTCGGTCTTCGGTAAAGTTGTTCAAGGTCAAGAGGTGGTCAATGCCATAAAACAGGGGGACCGGATCAATAGCATTACCATTATTCGTAACGGCCCTGAAGCTCAGGCTTTTAAAGGGAATCAAGCTACCTTTGATCAGTTGCTCAAAGAAGCCTCTGCGGCGAATGCAGCCAAAACTAAGGCAAAGCGAGATGCGGATCTTGCTCAAGTCAAGACAAAATACCCTAACGCCTCCCTTTCCTCATCAGGTATCCACTATATTATCCAAAAAACAGGAACCGGGGCCAAACCCTCTCGGGGTAAGGTTGTGGCTCTCAACTATAAGGGGATGCTTCTTTCCGGCAAGGTTTTCGACGGTTCCGACTTTCAGGGAGGACCTTTAGAATTCCAGGTAGGACTGGGTAAGGTCATCCCTGGTTGGGAAGAAACCGTACTGGATATGCAGCTCGGGGAGAAGCGGCTGGTGGTCATCCCTCCGGAGCTGGCCTACGGCGAACAGGCTGTGGGAAACGGGCTCATTCCTGCAAACAGCTTCCTGGTGTTTGAGATGGAACTGGTGCGCATACGCTAGGCTAAGGAAAAACGTATGAAGGCATATACCGTGATAAAATCACTCCTTACTAGCTGCGGACTTTTCCCGGTATGTCTCCTGCTTGCCTGTACCGAGCCTCCCCAAGCCCAGGCAGAATTGGTCTTGGGAACGATCTGTCGTATCAATCTGTACGAGTATGGATCCCCCCAACTATACGGGACGCTCTTTTCCCGGCTTCGGGAGATTGAGATGACCATGAGCATCACTATGGCGGATACCGCGGTGGCTAAGATCAACCAAAACGCAGGAATACGCCCGGTACCGGTCCCGCTGGATCTTATGGAAGTGCTTGACCAGGCCCTTGCCTACGCTGCCTTAAGTGAAGGCGCTTTTGATCCCACGGTCGGCCCTTTGGTACAGCGCTGGGCTATTGGCTCGGAACACCCGCGTGTCCCGGAAGCTGCTGAAATTGAGGAGGCCTTATCCCTCATCAATTGGCAAGATGTGGTGATTGACCGGGATGCGGCAACGGTATTCTTGCGAAGATCCGGCATGGCCTTGGATCTGGGGGCCATTGCGAAGGGGTATGCCGCAGATGAAATCGCGAAGATCCTCCAAAGAGCCCGGGTTACCGGAGCCATCATCGACCTGGGGGGCAATATAGTTGCCTATGGGGCTAAACAACGGGGCCTACCCTGGAGTATTGGTATCCAGAATCCCTTGGACAGCCGGGGAACCTATCTTGGCATCTTTGCTATCCAGCATAAGAGCATCGTAACTTCCGGAGTGTATGAGCGGTATGCGGAAATTGAAGGAAAGCGCTATCACCACATCCTGTCGACCCAAGACGGGTACCCGGTATATAATGGCCTCCTCTCGGTAACCATTATCGCCGACCGTTCCATTGATGCCGACGCCCTTTCCACCACAGCATTCGCTCTGGGCTATGAAAAAGGCCGGGCTTTGGTTGAGTCGGTTGATCATGCAGAGGCCCTTTTTATATTTGAGGATAAACGTATCCAGGGTACCCCCGGCGCCCTGGCCCAGTTTACCTTACGAGATACCCAATTTAGACTGATCCCCTGAGGCGCTCTTTGGGTCAGTTATAAGGTGTCTGGAGAAGCTAAAGCCGCGGGCAGCTGCATAGAGGTTTCCAAGTATCCCATGCGGCGTTTCTTTACATTGATTTGTAGCAACGCATACCCCTCATCCTCATGGATACGCAAACCCTTGATGGATACGGGATCTTGCTCAGAGAGACCCGCTTCATCGGCAATAGAACCCCGAACCACCTTTTTCACCAGGTAAGACGAGGAAAAAGACCTCCCCACCGAAGGGGCAAGGATAAGTCCAAAGAGAGGGGCGGTCATCCGTTCCCGGCTATCTCTTTTGGCTGCTTCTGCCAGGGGAACATCAGGCCGGGGAACAGACCGGAGAACATACCGGTTTCCGTCAGAGGTTTCCAGGGATACCAGTTCTCCGGGCCTGGTAGGAAACAAGACGTCTTGCAGCGCTGGAATAAGACTCCCCTGGGGAGCATCCACGGTTTCATCGTTAAGGCGCTTAATGAAACTGCCCTCTTTAATCTGCTGTTCTGCTCCTGGGGTAAAGGGGGCAACGTAGATGATCTCCGCTCCCGAGGCAGTTTCACTTACCGTAAGGCCAAGCCACGGACGCTCTGCCTTTCCATCATGCATCATCGCAGGCAAGGCCGCGGCAAGCCGTTCCGCCGGAACCGCAAAGTTGAGTCCCTGGTATTGTTCAGCCCCAGCAAAGGCGATACCCACCAGGCGGCCTTCTTTATCCACCACCGGCCCTCCAGAGTTGCCGTGGTTTATCGCCGCATCTATCTGAATCACATCTCCAATCTGCAAGAGACGGCGCCCCAGGGCAGATACAATACCGGAGGTAACGGTTTTTTCTAAACCTATCGGAGAACCGATAGCATACACCGTATCTCCCACCTGGGGGATGATCCGGTCTACCACGGAAAATACATAATCCCCCTTCAAATCTACTTTGATAAGGGCCAAATCCATGGCCTTATCAAAGCCAATCACCTTAGCAGGTATCCTAGGACTGGAAGCATCTCCCATACGGATATACAGCCGAGAATACCCTTCATAGGTGGGATCTACTTCACTGGAAATAACATGGTAATTAGTAATCAGCAACCCTGAAGCATCCACAAAAAAAGCAGAACCCAAAATCCAATCCGGGATTCCCCGGCCTCGTTCAATCCGGATCCCCCGGTCAACCAGAACCGTGGCAACTCCCTTAATCATATCCGTTGCTGTGTCCTGCCCTTGGGCATAGGTCCTCAGGTCTTCGGAGATTTCCCCTGCCCTGGGGTTTGATGCCTGGTTCCCTTGATCCACAATGGCAAGAAAGAACGCGGCAGTACGCCGTTGCTTAACCGCTACTGCCCGTTCAAGGAAGATCAGGGCATCATCAAAGCGGAGGGGCTGTAAGCTATGAGCGCGAACCGCTGAAAGAAAGGCCCCTAAGTCATTCCCGTCGGTTAATTGCTGCTTCGCATAAGCAAGGATAAAATCCGGTTCGTTTCCGGTGTTTTCTACGGAAATACCCAGGCTGGAAAGAGAGCGCGACAGGGAAGCCGCATCATCCCAGCGCTTTTCCTGAATGGCCGCTTTCTGGGAAGCCTTTAGATGGTCGATAGCCTGTGTTTTAAGGGCATTGAGGGTTTCCCAAGACTCCGGGGCCCCTGCACCGGAACTTGCAGGTCCATAGATAGCCTCATAGCTTCCAATAAGATGAATGGCTTGAGATGGATCTTCTGCAACATACCGCTTAATATCGTCAAGCCGCAATTCCGCGTTTACTTTAGGAGGAGCCAGGCGTTTTTCTTTAGTGGCAGGAGATACACAAGAAACGAGCATCCCCAGAATACTCACGACCCCTACTACCCATAAAACCCTCCAGAACTTTTTTCTATTATTATACATACCTTTAGTCCTTCCATTCCCGCTCCGGGAACGGGTATCCCATCCTGCTCAATGCTGGTTTCGATAGGATAGGTGATCCAAAGATTCCCGTGTCCCATCCCGGTCTATATCCCAAAAACGCAAGACCTTCTCAATAGGAGGAGTCCCCGGTTCACCTTCATGGGCATACACGTACTGCTCTTCATATTCAAAAAGGCCATCTCCATCCCAATCGCTTTCAGAAACTTCGATAAGACTACCAAAAAACGGCTGGTCAGTAGCGCTTGCCCTATCTGCTGGAACATCACCGATTGTCCGGAAACGTCTGATAGTTTCCAAATGACCGTTCAGATCCAGATCGATTCGCTGCATTCGAGGGCGTCCCTGGCGGAACTCGGTGCTTGAAACAATACGGTCATCTAAAAGCTCCCAAGAACGTTGGGGTATCCCCTGGTCAAATTCTATCCGTTCAATGGCTCCGGCAAATTCCCGACTGGGCCGTTCAATAAATAGGGCACTGGAAATCAACATCCGCCTTGAAATACTCCGGGTAAAAGGTTCCTGTTCTGGGTACCATAAGCCGCCGCTCTCCAGCCGCTTGAAGTATATCGGTAAAAAGAAAAACTCCAGGGGCTTTAGCCGGTATTGAACCCCTTCCACCTGGGCCGCTCCTACCACGGGGTACGGTTCCCATTGGATGCTAACGATGACCTGCTCCTGAGTCCTTAAGGGAGAGGCAAAAGGGCTTTCTGTATGTGCGAATTCCGGCATTCCTGATACCTCAGCCCGTACCGGAACCCCGGACTCAAAAAACACGGTCAATTCAGGCAGGCCATCCTGATCTCCGTCATAGGTATACAGGAAGATCATCCCTTGTTCATACTGAACTTCCGCCTCGCTATAGCCGTCCGTATCTTGGTCTTCGGTGATAAACCCAGAAAATCCTATCAGCTTGTTTCTAAAATAGTCTTGTTCTTCCGGAGTCCTCAGGAGCTTCCATAGAGCACCGAGCAGGGCGGTATCCAGCTTTTGTGCTGTTTCCTCTACAGAAGAGGCAGCAAAAAGCTCATCCACCGCGGTCTTTCCATCAATGAGCCCCAGGTATAATGCCGGCGCAATAGAGCCACGCACTCCCGGATGGACCCCTCGGTATGCCCCAACAAGCCGGCGGGCCTCTTCACTATCGGTAATAAAGGGAACAGCTAGAGAGGCGAGGTCCTCATCTGCTTCAAGTAAAAGCGGAAGCCGTCGCAAGACCAAAGACACCAGTTCCACTTCGAACTCTGTAGGCCGCGAATTCTGGGTATACCTCAAAAGAAGCCGAGGCGGACGCGGATCCCAGGGATAGGTGTTCAGCGCCTCTTTCATAAGCCTGCTGAAGGCCTCCCGGTTACCCAGTCCCTGTAAGGCACGAAGTTTAAGGTAGATTTCCTCAGCGCTTGGGGAAAGCGGAGCAAGCATGGTCAGGGCATCTGCATACCGGCGCAATTTGATAAAGGTTTCCGCTTCAAGTAACCGGGCTGAATCAGGAGTATAGGTATTCCAGCGTTGGATTTGCACAGCCTGCTGAACCGCCTCAAGCACTCCTGCCAGGGGCTTACCCTCATGGAACCGAGCCAAAGCAAGGAGATAGGTCATATCTGAAGAAGCATCAGAAAAATCATACCCCCGCTCCAATGCGGCCAAGGCTTCGGCCCAGCGCCCCTGATCCATGGCCCTTTGCGCCCAGGCAACGTATTTTTCCGCTATCACCCCATCTCCCTTCCCTGGGGTATTCTGGGTATGACCCTGCATCGTGAGAACCAGTACCACCCCGATGATTAGTACCCCCCGATAACCCTGCATATCATTCCCCTTCGCTATTCTTGGCTATGACCGCATACCCGAGACCTCCTCCAGGAGGAATCAAGGGACGAGACTGGTCTCGGGGAGGAAGACCCAAAAGTTCACGAACCTCCTCATCCACTAAGGTTTCCCGAGATATAAGGGCTTCGGCGAGCTTTTCCAGCTCTGTTTTATGGGCTTTGAGGATCTGTTCGGCCTGCTTCTGGGCAACCTCCAGTATTTTTTTCACTGCCCCATCAATACGCTGGGCAGTAGCTTCGGAATAATCCTTGTGCCGGGCTATTTCCTTGCCAAGAAAAATAGGTTCATCCTCCTGGCCATAGGCAACCGGCCCCAGTTCCTCAGCCATCCCCCATTCACAGACCATGTGCCGGGCCATTTCAGTGGCCTGCTGGATGTCCTGTTTTGTTCCTGTGGTGGTTTCTTCATAGCAGAGGTTTTCCGCGATCCACCCTCCGTAACAAATGACGATCCGGTCTTCGATCCAGCCGCGAGTCCGACTGTAGCTATCTTCTTCTGGAAGGGACATGGCCATACCCAGGGCTCTCCCGTGGGGAACAATCGTTACTTTATGGAGGGGATCCGCGTTTTTAAGAAAATAGTGCAGTAACGCATGTCCTGCCTCGTGGATAGCGGTCATGCGCCGTTCCTTATCAGAGATAACCAAGGTTTTTCGGGCCACTCCCATGAGGATCTTGTCCCGGGCTTCCTCGAAATCATGCATCTCTACATTGGCTTTATCCTTACGCGCGGCGAAAAGAGCCGCTTCGTTCACGAGGTTGGCAATGTCCGCGCCACTCATACCCGGAGTTGCCCGGGCAATTCGGGCAATGTCTATATCAGAACCTAAGGGGATCTTGACTGCGTGAATTTGGAGAATGGCTTCCCGTTCCTTAATATCCGGCATAGCCACCACCACCTGGCGATCAAAGCGCCCGGGTCTGAGCAAGGCCGGATCCAGCACATCCGGCCGGTTCGTAGCAGCCAAAATGATGACCCCATCTTTGGAATCAAACCCATCCATCTCAACCAATAGTTGATTCAAGGTCTGTTCCCGTTCATCATGACCACCGCCGTAACCCGCACCTCTGG
Source organism: Treponema sp. (assembly GCA_031278815.1). Taxonomy (GTDB): domain Bacteria; phylum Spirochaetota; class Spirochaetia; order Treponematales; family Breznakiellaceae; genus JAIRLU01. The sequence continues at coordinate 36,535 of JAITJS010000058.1, read as the reverse complement.
TTCTACCTACCGCATCCAACTCGTCAATGAAGATGATGCAAGGGGCATTGCGCCTACCCTGATCGAACAGGTCCCGGACCCGACTTGCACCTACCCCTACGAACATCTCCACAAAATCTGACCCGGACATGTGGAAATAAGCCACCCCTGCCTCACCGGCTACGGCCCGAGCCATGAGGGTCTTTCCGGTCCCCGGCATCCCCACCAAGAGCACCCCTTTGGGAATCCGCGCCCCCATCTTGGTGAATTTTTGCGGGTTTTTGAGGAAAGAAACCACTTCTTCGAGCTCGTATTTGGCATCCCGTTGGCCTGCCACATCCGCGAAACTTATCTTTTTCCCTTCTTCTTGATACCGTTTGGCCCGACTCTTGCCAAATTGAAAGGCCTTGTTCCCGGTACCCTGCATGTTTCGGAACATGAACCAGATAAACCCAAACCCAATAATCCAGGGAAGGAATTCAAACAACAACCGCAAGGGAGAAAGCCCGGTAACTGCTCCTGAGACATTGATACCTTTTTCCCGTAACGCAGGAAGCAACCCAGGATCCTGGTAAGGGATTAGCGTCTTAAAATGCACCTGATCCACTGAACCGCCCTGGAGGGTCCCTTCGATAGTGCTATTATCCAGAATTTTGACTGCGGTAATATCATTGCGTTCAAGGTGGTTGATAAAGGTCGAATAGGGTATTTCCTGAATAGGCCGGGTATCCCCTTTAAAAAAGTAGGCCACAAAAAGCCCTGCCATGAGGAGAAAAAAAATCAAGGCAAAGGGATTAGGTTTACTGGTCCGTAGATTCGGACGAGGCGGTGTCGGACGCTGAGGCGTCTTATCATTCTTATCGTTAGGCATCAATCCCCCCTGGAACTATGACAGAAAAGGTACATTCCCTTGGGCTTGCCCTGTTCTTCCCTGCATAGCTTTTCATATCGTATAGGTACGTTTGCTATATGCTCTTTCAGCATCTGTTCTGGTCTACATACGCTAATCGTAAGTTCCTTAGTCTCTGCACTAATAAAACCAAGCGGGCCCTTCACGTCTTCTAGTATAATACCAGCGGCTATACTGGTATCGGTATACCCTGAACGCCGAAGGCTATCAAGTCCCATGCTATTATAATCATACTGAGCAGGTCCCCTGAAAACCAGAGGAAGGTACGCAAAAAAAAGTTGTTTTTTCTGCGGTGCTTCTTCAGGTAAGAAAGCTCTGCATAGGATCTTCATCCCTTTGCACCGGTAGACTCCCGGTTCTTGTATCACCAGCGCAAACCCGGCAAGCCCACTATGCTTGGTTTGGGTGTGAGATATCAAGGCGATGCGAGGCCCCTGTTTTTCAATCCGTAGGGGACCGGCGTCTAAGGCCCTAAGCGAACCCTGGGTGAAAAGCCTAAGACTGGCCCGCCGGGGTACCCTACTGGTTCGGCTCTCTCCAACGATCCGACTGAGATCCGGCACCAACCAAGGATCCACGCTCTTGGTTTTGGTCCCACTTTGCATCAATCTATCTACCCCTTGAAAGAGGGCTTCTTCACGGAGTATTTCTGGCTGTCCGAAAAAAACGTTCGCTTCGGTATACAAGCCTCCCTCGAAGAAAGCATCCCATCTTATCCGACTCTGCGCTTCTGTGGCCAGGAAATCCGCGGTCAACCCTTGGATTTTCGTTCCCCCCAAAACAGCTTTTCTCCATCCAGGAAAAAATGCATCTAAGCAGGGAATAAGCTTGTGCCGAATTCGGTTACGCAAGTACCGGATATCCGTATTAGTAGTATCCGTCCTGAAGGCAATACCCCGTTCTGCAAGATACTCCAAGACTTCGATCCGAGTGAGGCCTACGAGAGGCCGCACAATACGCCCTCCCTCCCGACTCATAGGTGCAAGTCCTCTCGGCCCTGAGCCCCGAAGGAAACGCATAAGCACGGTTTCAAGGAGATCATCCTGGGTATGGGCTACGAGGATACGGGTCGCCCGGAGTCTACGAGCCTCACGGGTCCATGCCCGATGGCGAAAAATCCTCGCGGTCCCTTCTAACCCTAACCCTTCCTGCTTTGCTACATACCGGATAGTACCCGGAGGTATAGCAATAAGCCGATAGGGAACAGCCAAGGTTTTACATAAGCCTTGTACCGCCAGAGCATCCCCCCGACGCTCTTCCTCAGGCCGTATACCATGATCTACATGGAGACAGTGGAGCTTATACCCGCTGATCTGCCGCAATGCAACCACCGCCGCTAACAGGGCGGTCGAATCAGCCCCCCCGGAAACCGCCGCAAGCAATACGGTCCCCTCAGGACATACTCCCAAACCTGAAGCTACTGCTTCCTCAAAAAAGGTACCTCTAGATCCCCAGGACGATACAAAATACTTAGGATCCTCGGGAGCTTGACTTGATTTTTGTATATTCATACGAAAATCTCCCTTACCGGAGCTTCTCGTACCTCACCTTGAAGCAGCTTACAGATACCCGTAAACATCAAAAGACTGAACTGTAACCTTTAGGCTTATACGACTAAGATGAGTATATGATATAGTACATCCTCATACATGAGCACCTCGAAATCCCCCATACTCCTAGGCTTTAGTTTCAGGTTCCGAGGAAGCTGTAGATGAAACCCCTTCCTCAGAGGCCGCTGTTCCTTCAGCCTTGGCAAATTTCACCAGCGCTACCACCTGATCCACCCCTGAGATGATCCTCACCCCTTCACCTAAGGCAAGGTCCCGCACATGGATCGACTGATTTATCTTGAGCTCAGATACATCCACCTCAATCCGTTGTGGCAGGTCTTTAGGCAAACATTCCACCTCTATTTCATGGAGGGGAGATTCAAGGGTACCCCCTTCCCGAACCCCAACCGGATTTCCCTGGATATGGACCGAAACCTTGGCCCGAAGCATAACACCGCTTTCCACTTCATAAAAGTCAACATGCAATACATTACCATCCTGGATATTACGCTGGGTATCTTTTACAAAGGCATTATAAGCGGTTCCCTCAATTTCCACGGTTACAATGGTACTTTCGGAAATATTTTTGATGCTTTTTACAAATTCCTGAGCATCTAAATCAATGGCTCGGGCTTGACCAGAACGACCGTAGAGCACCCCCGGTATACGACCGGTACGACGGATCCGGCGAGCAGCCCCGGAACCGGTAACAGCCCTATTCCGGGCTGTCAAAACAACCTGACTCATACTTACTCCTTACTGGGACGACAGGGTTCGAACCTGTGCATGCCGGAGCCAAAACCCGGTGGCTTACCACTTGCCTACGTCCCAATGAATTATTATCTTAACGGCGATTATAGTATCTGAGATTACGTACGCCTCTCCCTTACCTTATATCGATCCATAACATACGCCCTTTCTTGGTTCTGAAGACCCCTACAGTTCTACCGAGAGATCATCCGGACCGTATCCAAAATCATACTTATCCAGAATCCGTCTCTGCAACTCAGTACGGAAATTCGGGTGAATCGGATGAGCTACATCCTTGTATTCCCCACTCCTCGTTTTCCGGCTCGGCATGGCAATAAACACCCCGCTTTTTCCTTCAATAATCTTGATATTATGTACCACGAAACAGTCATCAAATGTAACGGTTACATAAGCTCTTAACTTTCCCTCGCCGGTCACTTTACGGACCCTAATATCGGTTATCTCCATGAGGCATCTCCTTTTTATCGGTCCAGAACACTTTACTCTTTATTCTACTCCTTCATTAACCCAATACGCAAGTGGAAATGTTACTTGTACAAAATACCGTTGATTCAACCCCGTTCTCCTCCCCGAAAGGAGGACTCCTGCTTTTTTCGCTACTCCTCCATTGCTAAATATACCAAAACAGGTAGATCCCGCCCCGGATAAACCGGCAAAATCCGCTCCTAAACCCTTGAGTTCTTGTACAATCCTCCGATATACCGCTGCCCGTTCCTGATTTCCCGCCTCCAAAAATACCTGGAGAAAATCATTGTTATAGGGCCACGATCCCGGATAGTCCCCCAGAGCTCGTATCAGTTCCGCAATACCCACTTCTTGCCCTAAACCAGGTTCTGGTCGCACCTGGTCCAGTACACGAAAGGCATTGGCAGTATCACTGGGAAACCCTGGATACACCAGCACTACCCAGAGGCCTTCAACTGCTTTAAGGGGCAGAACCTGTTCTCCCCGACCAGATACAAAGGCCACTCCTCCCCGCAAGAAGAAAGGAACATCGCTCCCTAGGACTAGGGCCATTTCCCATAGCTGCTTCTGTGGAAGCTCAGGAGCAACCAGGAACCGCAAAGCCCGCAAGGTCGAAGCCGCATCTGAAGATCCCCCGCCTAAACCCGCTCCTAAGGGTATCCGTTTTTCCACTCGAATCCGAATACCCCCCTTAAACCCGGTCTCACTCCTAAAAAGAGATACCGCCTGGTAAACGCTATTCTTTGCTAGCGGAAGGGTTCCCTTGACCGGAACACTTCCTGCAGCCTGAAGCGCTTTCCAATCCATCAGGATGGTACAACCCGCTTCTGCTTCAGTCCGCTCAACCCAGAGGGTATCCCCAAAGGCCAGGGCTACAAAAATACTCTCCAGGTCATGATACCCATCAGGTCGCAGGTCTTTCACCTGTAGATGCACGTTGATCTTGCAAGGCGCTTCGATTCTCAGTATAGTCTCCTTACAAGTCAAAGCTTCAATGGGTTCTTACTGTAAAAAATATATCCAAAATATTTCTGTATGTAAAGTGGGGAACCCAGGACCCGTGCATTTACTGCTGAAGGAGATGATAGAATCAGGGCTCTATACCATGGGGAAGAAAATATGCATAGACCACGATTACGAGAGCAGGGAAAAGGATACGGAGGAACGGAACCGGGGCTTGGGTATGAGAGATCCACCAACGCCATCAAGTCAATGTAAAAGCCTTGGGGAGGACCTCCGTCAGGCATTGAAACTACTAAAAGCAATTCAATATAATCTATGAAAATAAAGGCTCTCCCTAAACTGCGGTTCTTGGGTAAGACCTTACCTCTAGGGGAAAAAGTGGGAATTTGACCGCTTTTTTAAGAGGCTTTCCCAAAACTCGGTTGCGTTTTGGGAAAGCCTCAATATTCTGGTAAAATATGCTCGAGAACTAGTTGACAGATACTGAATCTCTCACTTATGTTTCAAGAGAAATTAAACCAAATGGAGCATGTTATGATTCTGTATGAGACCATAAATACCCAGCGGATTTCCGGGCGGATCCTTGAAGACGAGGTATACTCGTCAGAAATGCCTGCCGTGATGCCCCTCTGGAGCGCGTATTCTCCGGAGCATTGGCAGTACCCCTCAGATGGTACTGACCATTTTCCTCATCCTTGTCTTGCTTTTAATGATGAGGATGACGAAGATGAAGATATCGGCGATGATGATAATTTCGACGATTTGGACGATGACTTTGATGACGATTTCGATGATGATGATTTTGACGACGAGGACAATGAGTTTGATGATGATTTTGACGACGAGTTTGATGATGAGTTTGACGATGAGTTTGATGAATAGCAGCGACCCAGGTCGTCTGTAGGAATTCGTTGCACCGGTGCATAAAATTGTATAAAAATTCACTTCCGTGAATTTTTATACTTTTGCAAATCCGGAGTAACCGGTTACGTACAGGGAACATAAAAAGTTCAATGCTTACACAACTGCGGCTTGACCGCGATTACCACTGATTTTTATTCTTTAATTTCCTCCTCATGAAAAATAACGGTGCCCGCGCTCCAGAGTCGTTCCAGCTCATAAAAGGCCCGGGTCTGAGGGCTCATCAGGTGAATCACGATAACCCCCATATCAATAATACGCCATTCCTCGTTAGGGAAACGGCTGGAGAGCGTGGGAGGCCGAGGAGATCGCCTGAGTATATCCATACCCTGCTCCCGGGAAAATTCCTTGATGTGCTGTTCTAAGCCTTGTAAATGGGTAGTGCTGGTTACCGTGGCTATCACAAAAAAATCGGTCCACCCGTTGAGCTTCCGCAGGTCCATAACCCGCACATCGCCCCCTCGGGAATCCCGCAGCAGGGTACCCAGTTCTATGGCCGCAGTATATACCGAATCGGGTGGCAGGTTCTTATCCGTCTGAAACATATCGTCCATTAAAATCACTCCCGATGATAAGGGTAAAATCAGATCTATATTCCACGTTTTGCATGGTCATTTCCATTTCCAGATTGGTGTTTTGTTGCGCTTCAACTTGAATGTTTTTACAGTGGATAATATCCCCCAGGATCTTGACCATACTCTCATTGCCTGATCGGTCTACGATAAGGGTAGCTTCGTAGGTCCGTTCCGCATTACCAATAGCGATGACATCATAGCCAAAACCCTGCAATAGTTCCGCAGTTCTCCCGGCAAGACCGTTGATCGTTGTCCCATTGAGCACTTCCACCGTAAAAACCCGTTCGGTAAAAGCCCCCTCCACCTGCCGGGTGAGTCCTCCTAGGGTTTGCCGCACAATTTCTTTGATGAGACTGCCGTCATAGTAGGGAAACAAGAGGGTCTGCCCTGAAACTTCTCGAATATTCCCCCCTACGGATTGTATACTTATTCTGTCCATATCAATTCCCGCGTATTCATCAAAAAGCCGGGTCCGGATACGGGGATTCATATCGGTTTTGAGCATCCCCTGATAGGCTTGCGCTACCAGGGGATCCTTGAGGATCTCGTTTTTCTCTCCCAAGCGCTTAAGAAAACCCAGAAAAAACCGTTGTCTGCGGAAGGTGATGAGTTCTCGATCTTCATCAGGGAGTTCGTAGGTAACATAACTTGTAGCCTTATCGCCGTCCAGTCGAGTTATTCCTGAAGGAAAGAGAATGGGACCGGATTCCTGGTAGATTTCCACCGGAACAGGGATGAAGAGTTCTACCCCTTCAATCAAGTCCACCACTTTGCAGAGACTTTTGGTATTCAAAACCAAGAAAAAACTGATATCAATACCCAAAAGCCGTTCTATTTCTTGTTCAAAGGCGGCTAGTCTTTCAGGATCATAGACTATATCAATCCGATCAACCCGGTTGATCTTTTGTAAAATCAAACCCAATTCACCGGGTATATCAAAGATCGCGGCCCGTTTAGTAACCGGATAATACATGAGTACATAGGTACCCAGGGGTTTAGCATTCCCCTCAATGACAAAAAGGGTATTGATGACCCGGTCTCTGGTAAGGACCCCTTCGATTGGGTCGGCTCGTAAGGCAACCACGGTGATAAAAATACCGGCACCCAGGAGTACCACAATGGTTCCCAGAAGAAACGCACTGGCATCAATTTTCGCTTTTTTCACCGACTGTTCCTTTTGTGTACGGTCTCAAAAAGGCGCAACGTTCCCTCGGAAATATCCAAAGCTTGTGAACGGAGATAGCCCAGGGTCTCTTCTAGAACCGCTCCAAAAAGCCGGTCCAGCTCCGCGGTTTCCCGGAGTTCCTGGATTGCAGGATCCAGATCTTCCCGGGAAATTTCAAGCTTATCCGCAATATACACCACCTTTGCCAAGGGTCCCATACCCAGACCTCCGGTGGTATGGAGCCGTACCGCTTCAAGGATAGCTTCATCATGGATATTAAATCGGGTCTCCAGCACTACCGCAGCAGCTCGGCCATGAAGGAGGGAGGGCTTTTTCCGCTCCACAGCATCAATTTCCTTCCCATCCATCCGGGCCCAGAAGAGCATTTCCTCATCCCCCAAAGACTTGCATATATCATGAGCAATACCGGCTATGTATCCTTTTTGAGGATCCAGGCTAAACCGTAGACACAGGTCCCAACAGAGGAGTGCCGTATTCCGGGAATGGAGGAACCGGGAAAAACTCACGGTCATGCGGACTGCGGTTTCTATCTCGCTCATGGAACCCCAAAGGCTCGGTGTAGGGGGAATTGGAGGCGCAACAAGAGCGGTTTCAGGTGCCTCCAGAGGGACGTATCCATAGAGCTTCCGGTCTTCAATGATACTCCGAGCCCCGGTAGGTACCAAGTAACGCCAATTTCCTTGATCCCGGATCCTATCCCGCAATACCGCAGAAGAGATTTCTACAATTGCATTGTTAAGCTGTTTATGGGGATAGGGGAAACTTTCGGGTACTGCCGTCATACGGCGAGCGATAATAATATCCACCTGACTCATAATTTCTGAAGCCCGTCTCCAGGCAAGAAAGGTCCCGGCAAGATCATCCCCCAGGACCAGCCCCAGTTTTCCTTTAGGACGGTACCGGGCAATGATATCCCTGATGGTATCAATCGTATAGGAAACCCCTTTCCGCTTGATTTCACAGTCATCCATGGTAAGCCGGGGATCCCCGAGGATCGAGGCGGCAAGCATATCCAAACGGTCTTGAGGGCTGCCTCCCACCGCCCCTTGCTTAAAAGGAGACTGATAGGTGGGGATGAGAATGATCCGATCATACTTCAAGGCGCTCAAAACCGTATCTGCCAATATCAAATGCCCCATATGGACCGGGTTGAAACTACCCCCTAAGATCGCAAGTTTCATAGGTCCTGGCCCTCTTCACTGCTCGTATCGGGGAGACAAACCAAGGTTCCCATAAAGGCAGCTAATTCTGGAATACCGACCCCGGAAAAGACCGAAATACCCAGTACCTTTTCTTCGGGATATGCCTTTTTAAGCTGGGCTAACCGATCGGCCGCTCCTGGTATATCCAGCTTGGTCCCCACCAAAACTCGGGGCTTTTGAGTTAATTCCAGGGAAAATGCGGCAAGTTCTTGGTATACAGTAGAAAAAGCCTCATAATACATATCCTCAGAGAGATCGATTAAAAATGCAAGGGCTGTGGTACGAGCAATATGCTTTAAGAAACGAATCCCCAATCCTACCCCGAGAGATGCCCCTTCCATGAGTCCCGGAATATCCGCCAGAATAATATCCTGGTTATCCAAGCTCAGTACCCCCAGGTTGGGTATTTTAGTAGTAAAAGGGTAGGGGGCAATCTTAGGCCGGGCATTGGTAAACCGGTTGAGGAGGGAAGACTTTCCCGCATTAGGAAGGCCCACGAAACCTATATCTGCCAAGAGTTGCAGTTCAACCCGAAGCACCCGGTGTTCACCCCGTTTTCCAGGTAGGGCCCTACGAGGAGCCTGCTGTACCGAAGACTTGAAGTGGATGTTACCCCAGCCTCCGGTCCCTCCTTTGAGAAACACAAAGTCCTTGTCCTGCTTTCCGAAATCCCGGATAAGTTCCCCAGTTTCTCCATCCTTCAAGAGGGTTCCTGGAGGCACAGGAATACGCACGTCCATTCCCTGTCTACCGTATCGGCCAGAACCTGCTCCATCTCGGCCATTTTCCGCCTTAAAGAACGGGTTATACTTTAGATGGGCCAAGGTACGGAGGTTACGACGGACCACAAAGATCACATCTCCCCCCTTTCCCCCATCTCCTCCGGCCGGTCCCCCTCGGGGAACGTACTTTTCACGGCGAAAGGCCACGCACCCATTTCCCCCGGAACCTGAAAAGACTTCGATAAGCGCTTCGTCGGCAAATTTTTCCATTCTTATCCAATTTGTCGTTTATAAGGAGCACTCGTACGGAGCACAGGAAGCTTTTATATCTTACCCGAGGCTTTTACGAAACCCAGAACCTAGTACCCCGGACTTGGAGACCCCTTAGGTTACGGTATAATCCCCTGCCCAAGACAAGCGCTTTTTCCAGCACATCTACGCGGTATATCCCCCTTGATACCTATACCGCTCCACCCCTATTCTGGGGTTCCTGCCGGGATAATCCCTGCCAATTTCCGACCCCGACGATTTGAGAAAGACACGGTCCCGTCCACAAGGGCAAAGAGGGTATAGTCCCCACCGCACCCTACATGGGTCCCGGGATGTATTTTCGTGCCCCGCTGCCGCACAATAATGGTCCCTGCTTTGACACGGGATCCTCCGGATGTTTTAATACCAAGATACTGGGGATTAGAATCCCGTCCGTTTTTAGCGCCGCTGCCGCCCCGTTTTCGAGCCATAGTAGCCCCTCCGCTCTGTAGTTATAGTTATCATACAATGATCCGGGTATTCAGCGGCAACCGCTTCAAGTCCTTCCTCAAGGAACATCCCCACCGCAAAAAGAAAATCTCTCCCCTGAGGGGTATACTCAAGTTCCATCCAGAAAACCCCGCGCTCTGCACCGCCCTGTACCCGTATCCCTTCCTGCAACGAAAGCACCCGCAGGGCGGTTTTCGTAAGCACCGACACTGCGGCGCAAACTACATCACTACCCTTGGGCCCTGCCTTGGCGTGACCGTGCACACCGCAAGCTACGAGAAGCCCTGCTTCATCTAAAGCCAGGTCGATCCCGATCATGCAGATTATGATCCTCCCAAGATATCTCCGATTTTAAGTACTGAATAGGGTTGCCGGTGCCCTTGTTTACGACGGTAATCCTTTTTGGGTTTATACTTAAAAACGATAATTTTCCGGTCTTTTTCATGGGCTTGAACCACGGCAGATACCTTGGTACCCGGTACATAGGGGGTTCCCACCCTGAGGGTCTCTCCTGCAATGAGGAGTACTGAGTCAATATCCAGCGTGGTCCCCACGGCTGCAGCAATGCGGTCAACCTTCAACAAGGCCCCGGGTTCGGCTTTATACTGTTTTCCCTTAAATTCTATCAATGCGTACATGAACGATGGTCCTTTTTCAAAGAATAGTATAGTTATAGCTCAGGACTATTCGGTACGTCAAGAGGGCAGGATAGGTAGCCTCTTCGTGGGCAAAGAGCCGGTTTAGGGCCTGAAGGTGTCCAGTATTTTTGTCTTCTCCTTGTTAACTCTCTTTTGAGGCAATGCGCCCCATTGAACACCTTGTACTTTTATGGTACATTAGATTTAAAATAAACATGAGACGGTTTTATCACAGCTTACATGCTGAAGGTGAGTTCATTAAAACCAATCATACGGAGTTTATACATGACAATACTCGGGGTGGTACTACTGGTTTTCTTTATTGTGGTGGCAATCCTATTAGTCTTCCTTGTCTTGGTACAGAATGAAGAAGGGGATAGTCTGGGGGGTATTTTTGCCGGAGGAAGTTCCTCGGCATTCGGGTCTCGTTCCGGGAACGTGTTAACCCGGGCTACGTCGATTCTGGGGGCCCTCTTTTTAGTACTGAGTTTTAGTCTTGCCTTAATTAACCGGACTCCCAGCGGAGCCGGGGTAGAATCTGCGGCCCGGCAGCTCTCAAATGAGGGAGACCGGAATTGGTGGCAGGACCAGGAAGCAGCCCCGCCTGCCGAGGAAACACCTGCGGGGGAACCATTGAGCCTTGAAATCCCGGTGGATGAAGTGCCCCTTACCGATGAGGCAGATGGGGTAAATCCAGATACGGGGGCTGCTGAATAGCTGTATAAAGAGAGGGCGCTATGTTTTTGTATGATTTATTTCCTCCTCAGTTAATCAAAGTTGGCCTTGAGGCAGAAGACAAAGATGAGGTTTTTGAGGAATTAGTGGCTTATTTTTGCCAAGCGCAACGATCCGATGATCGGGAGGAGCTGCTTGTAGCCCTGAAGGATCGAGAATTAAAGATGTCCACAGGGATACGGAAAGGCATTGCCGTTCCCCATGGCCAGACTAATGTGGTGGAGCGTATGTACGGGGTCCTGGGTATTTCAAAGGGGGGAATAGATTACGATGCCCTCGACGGAGAGCCGGTATACCTGGTGTTTATGATTCTCACCCCGCATAAGGATTCGGAACAACATCTGCGGCTTTTAAAACGCTTGACTCAGTTATTGGATAACGGGGATTTTTTTCGGGACCTGGTGGTACAAAAAGACGCTCAAGGCGCTTCAGGGGTTATTAAAAAGTATGAGGATATCCTCATTTCCTTGGACTAAGGGCTAGTACCTGCTTTGCGTTGCAAGACCGCAGCAGGTACGGGAGATAAGGGATGCGTGTATGAATGAACCGGTATTGTACCATTTATTGCAGGTGGAACGCGAAGCCGCAACGCTGGTGGAGGATGCTCAGGCAGAGGCGGACCGGCGTCTTGCAGCAGGGGAGCAACAAAACCGTACACAGTATGATGAACGGTATGGGCAAGAAGTTGCCTCCATTGATGAAAAATACGCCACAAAACGTGCCGCCTTGGAAGCATCGTATCAACAGGAACTGGAGGGGTATCGAGAGAGCCTTAATGCATTACCTGTCTATAGGGAGCGGTTTTCCGCGCTGGTGGCTTCCCTGCTTCCTTCGGGTAATCCGTAGATAAAGGAAGGCTGATGCTGAGAGCAGGGGAACGGGCTTACGGTTATGCTAAAGCCTGTGGGATCATCGGAAGATCCTTTGTCGGGAAAAGGATCTTCAATCTGAGCGGGGTGAGCCGACTTTCCGATCTGGATCGTTTGATATTTCCCCAAACCAAGGGCGATCTCCCTGAACGGGAACTGCTCGTTGACCTAGAAGCCCGTATCATTCAGCACTCAGTAAAGCAGATCATGGCTCTGGTGAATACTTTTGTAAAGCCCCCGAATCTTTTGGTTCGGCTCATTCGGAGTTATGAATACGGGGATATGAAAGCGGTCCTCAATGCCCTAGCCGCCGGAGAAGCAAAAAGCCCGGGATTTACCGATATAGGCCGGTTTCGCCGAGTTGCCTTTGAAGCCTATCCTGATGTGGAGGCTATGATAAAAGGTACGGAATTCGAGGGGTTTCTTAAAGACTTACGGGGACTTCAGTCTCTACAGGATACGGTGGCCCTGCAAATCAAGATAGATACTCTGTATTACACTGCCCTCTGGGAAGACCTCCATGCCTTGGGAAGAAAGGAGCGTAAGACTATTGAAAATATCCTTGGGGAAGAAATAGCCTTGCGAAACGCGGTGTGGGCCCTGCGTTTGAGAATCTATTATGACATGTCCCCTGAAAGTATCCGGGAAAAACTCATAGCCCTGGAACCCAAAAAGTTCCTTGCCCCTGCAGAGGACTCTTTTTCCAGGGCCTTGGATACCCGGACCGACTGGCTTGGTTGGAAATACGCATCCTTACTCAATCCTGAAAAATCTCATGAGCATTGGAGAGCCGACCCCCGGTATCTGCAGAATGCCGCATCGGAATATCTGTATCGCTTAGTCCGCTTGTCCTTTCGGCACTGGCCTTTTTCTATGGATTCGATTTTTTGTTTTATCAAGTTGAAACAGTTTGAAGAAAACCTCTTGACCAGTGTTGCCGAAGGGCTTGGTATGGGTATGTCAATCCAGGATGTGTTTACCTTGTTGGAGGTAGCATCGTGATACGTCCCCGAAAAATGAAACAAATCGAATTGACCGTACTGGAGCGGGATGTAGATGGGCTGATCACCTTTTTGGGACACCGGGGGGTGATGCAGTTTTCCCAAAACCATGAGCTTCGGGTTCCTCTTGATGAAGCCCAGACGAAACAAAAGAGTGCGGCTCGTGCCCGAGCTGAGGCCCTCTATCAGGGTACCCAAGAGCAGCTTGAAAAGCTCAAAAGGGTTTCCGTTTATTTAGGGATTGAACTGCCCACAGAACCAGAGGAGACGAGTCTCTTTCCTGGACCTGCTGAGGCAGCCTTGGTGGAAGAGATCCATGCCACCGTAACCTCGGTTAATGCTCAAGAACAAGCGTTGATCCAGGAACGAGAGCATCTTGAAGTCACGCTGAACGAAGCCCGGGCCATTATCAATCTGAATGCTCCCTTTAGCGCCATGGATCAGCTTTCCTATCTAACCCTGCGGATTGGGCGGCTGGATCCCAACGAACAGACCGGGTTAAGGGAAAGTCTCGCCAATCGGGCAGTGGTGGTCTCTCTGGGAGCGGATCGGGTAGTGGCGGCAGCTTCACGAAAGGGTCGTTTTGCCCTGGATTCGGAACTCAAAAATCACTCCTTTATTCCCATCACGGTTCCCGAAGGGTACCGCCAGATTCCACCGGAACTGCTTACCAGCCTTGAGAGTCGCCTCGCGGAGGCGGTCCGAGAACTGCAAAACCTAGAAGAACGTAAAAGGCATTTTAGGAATGACTATGGGCCAACGCTCCGGGCCTTGGCCAGATCCTATAGTATGGCTGCTATAGCGGCTCAACTCAAGAGTAAACTGGTAGTTTCGAAGAACTTATACGTCTTATCCGGGTGGGTACCGGCAGATACCCTCAAAAATCTCGTGGCGGAATTGACCAAACTCACCGACGGCCGCGTAGCAGTACGGGCCTTTGCCCCCGATGAAATAGTAACTGTTAAGGAAGGAAAGGAAAAGGTACCGGTTTCACTCAAACACGGCGCCTTTGTGCAGAGCTTTGAAAGGGTGGTCTTTTCCTACGGAGCCCCCCGCTACGGAACCATTGATCCGACTCCCTTTGTGGCGGTGTCCTTTACTATCCTGTTTGGGATCATGTTCGGGGATGTGGGGCAGGGTTTTGTGCTCTTGCTGCTGGGGATCCTTCTGGGGAAACGAAATATCAAGGCCCTGGCTGGGTTCACGCACTATGCAATTCCGCTTAAGGGAGTGGGCATCGCTTCCATGGTTATGGGGCTGTTGAGCGGCTCGGTTTTTGCCCATGAGGAACTTCTGGTGGTACCTACCCAGAAGTTCCTGGGTTTTTTTATGGGCCTTTGGGGGCAAACCGGGGAACCGCCGGAGCGTATTCTGCACCTGATGCCTGAAGCGGATAATATAGAAAAGCTTTTTTATTTCTTTGGTTTTACCCTTGGGGTAGGGATCCTCCTTACTTCCATCGGGCTATGGGTCAATATTAGCAATCAAATCATGCTTAAAAAATACGAAAAGGCATTGTTTTCGAAAACAGGAATAGCCGGAGTGCTGCTATTTTGGTATGCTCTTTTTATCGCGGTCCGCTGTCTTCTGGGAGGGCATTTTGCCTGGTTTGATCTGCTAGGGCTTATGGTACCGGGATTCTGTATTTTCTTTGGTCCGGTAATCGGACGCCTCATTTCCAAAGAGCGGCCCCTCCTGGCTGAAGGATTGATGGTTTTTATTATGGAGGGCTTTGTGGAAATTCTGGAAACCCTATCCACGTATATTTCTAACACCGTGAGTTTTCTTCGGGTGGGAGCCTTTGCCCTTTCCCATGGGGTGCTTTCGTTTATTGTCTTTACCCTTTCGGGCATGGTGTCCCACCTGACCGGAGGGCCCCTCTTTTCTCTGATCATTATGCTGGTAGGGAACATAGTGATAATACTCCTTGAGGGAATGATCGTTGCCATTCAGGTGGTGCGTCTTCAATATTATGAGTTTTTTAGCAAATTTTTTACCGAAACCGGGGTGGAATTTTCTCCCTTCCGATTTCGCAGGGAGGTTAAGTCATGAAACGGGCTATTATCATGCTTGTGCTTGTATCCACTTCACCGGTTCTGATCTTTGCTCAGGAAGCCAAAAGTGCTACTTCGGTGTCCTCTGAAGCTAGTGTTGAGAACGAGTCTGCAATATGGAAGTATATTGCTGCGGCCTTGGCGGTGGGTATCTCCTGTATTGCCGGAGGCATTGCAGTAGGTCAGATTGGAGCGGCGGCGATGGGAGCTATGAGCGAGAACCCTGAGCTTTCAGGAAAGGCCCTGCCTTATGCTGGTCTTGCGGAAGGGATATGTCTCTGGGGCTTCCTGGTGGCATTGCTCATCCTGGTCCTCAACTAAAGGTGGACTTTTTTTTTATCGGTGATCCAGAATTGGTAACGGCCTTTCGGTTCATCGGCATTCGGGGAAAAGGGGTGGTTAATGATGATGGTGCGAAAGCGGCGTTCTTGGATATTACCCAAGGGAGGGATGAAACTTCTGGTGTCATTTTGACCCGAATGAAAAAAATTGAGCATTGTCAGATCCTGATTATCACCGAAGAGGTGGCGGATTGGCTGGGGGATATCCTGGTCCAATGGCAATTGTCGGATCAGTATCCCCTGGTAGTAGAGGTTCCCGGTATGATGGGTAAACTTCCCGGTCGTAAGACCTTGGTGGAATCCATTCGAGAAGCTATCGGAATCCATGTATAACAAACTAAAGCAGGATAGGTATGGAAGAATTGCAATCCACTGAACGGTTAGACCGGGAAATATTGGAGGATGCCCGGAAAAAGGCATATCGCATACTCAAGGCTGCAGATGAGGCGGTGCAAACCGGGGTTGAGGCATGGGAACAAAAAACCAATGCTGCTCTTGCCGGAATCAGACAAAAATATGCCCAGGGTTTCGAGACAATACAGCGGGAGCTCCAGGCTCGGCTTGTCCTGGATAAGCGACGGATTCGGATGGAAAAAATCGAAAAACTGCTCACATCGGCCTTGGATGCGTATTTCTTCAATCTCCCTCGGGCAAGGCTCCTTTCCCTTTTGAAAGGAACATTGCAAAGCTGTGTAGCAGAAGTCCAGAAGACCGGAGAACCGGTTACCGGTTTTATGGTGCAGTGCCGGGGTTTAACCGATGTTGAAGGAGCGCAGCTCCTTACCGCCTGTTTCCCTGAAGGGACCTGGGCCTTGATCCCGGCTGATTCGAGGCTTATCGAGGAAGAGCCATTCCCGGAGATAGTAGCGGATGCCCCGACGGTGCGGATTACCGCTTCCATTAAGGGGCTTGGGGAGGCCCTTTTGAAAGATAAGCGGGTAGAATTGGTGGAGGCCCTCATAGGATCAGCGGCCTTAGGGACCGAGGAAATCCCTGGAACCCAAGGGGCATCCCTATGAGTGAAGGCCAGGTAAAACGTATCGCCGGTCCTATCATCCGGGTTACCGGGCTCAAGGGAGCCGGACTCTTTGATGTGGTGGAGGTTGGAGAGAAACGTATCATCGGGGAAGTGGTCCGCATTGAAGGGAACGAGGCGGTAATCCAGGTTTATGAGGATGATACGGGGCTGCAGATCGGGGCTTCCGTATCTTCTACGGGAAGGCCCCTCTCGGTACGTCTTGGACCAGGACTCATCGGTACCATCTATGATGGGATCCAGCGGCCCTTGGAATTCCTCTTTAAACAGTCCGGGGTTTTTATGGATCCAGGCGTTCGGGGAGAACCCTTAGATCCATCCCGTTTATGGACCTTTACCCCGGATCCGGAACTGGCAAAAAAAGTCACTACCGGGGTACCGGTACCAGTTCGGCCCGGGGTAGTGCTGGGTACCGTAAAGGAAACCGAAAGTATCACCTGTAAAATCATGGTTCCTCCCCATTTCCACGAGGGGAAGCTGAAAGAACTGGCCCCTGTGGGGGAATATACCTGTGATGGGGTCATAGGACGGACGGACCGGGGAGAGGAGTTCTCCTTGGCCCATTGGTGGCCGGTACGGATTCCCCGGCCCACGGCAGAACGGCTTGCACCGGATCAGCCCCTGGTTACCGGGGAACGGGTGATCGATGTGTTTTTCCCCTTGTCCAAAGGGGGGACTGCGGCCATCCCTGGGGGTTTCGGTACCGGTAAGACGATGACCCAACATGCCATCGCGAAATGGTGTGATGCGGATGTGATCATCTACATTGGCTGTGGGGAACGAGGCAACGAGATGACCGATGTACTCACCGAATTTCCCCATCTTACCGATCCCCGCGGCGGCAGATCCCTTATGGAACGAACCATCCTTATCGCGAATACCTCGAACATGCCCGTCGCAGCCCGGGAAGTCTCGATTTATACCGGGGTTACCCTCGCGGAATTCTACCGGGATATGGGCTACCATGTGGCGATCATGGCGGATTCTACCAGCCGCTGGGCCGAGGCCCTGAGAGAACTGTCCGGCCGTATGGAGGAGATGCCCGCAGAAGAGGGGTTCCCGGCCTATCTTCCCACACGGCTTGCGGAATTTTACGAGCGTGCAGGCAGGGTCCGCACCCTTTCAGAGACGGAAGGTTCGGTTTCCATCATCGGCGCAGTCTCTCCTCCAGGAGGGGATTTTTCCGAGCCCGTAACCCAGCATACCAAGCGCTTCATCCGTTGTTTCTGGGCCTTGGACCGGGACTTGGCTAATGCCCGGCATTACCCGGCCATCAGTTGGATAGACAGTTATTCTGAATATGCCGAGGAGGTGAAACCCTGGTGGGAACGGGTAAATCCTGCCTGGGCCCTGGTCCGACAGCAGGCTCTGGATCTCCTTAAGAAAGAGCAGCGCTTGGCAGAAATCGTCCGCCTCATTGGGCCTGATGCCTTACCTGATGATCAGCGGCTCATTCTTCTTACCGCAGAGATCATCAAGGATGGTTTTTTACAGCAGAATTCCTTTGACCAAGTAGACATGTACTGTGTACCGACAAAACAGGTGCGGCTTTTGGAACTTATCATGGAATTTCACGAGCGCGCCCAGGTATGTATTAAACTTGGGGCTCCCCTGATTAAGATCACTGCTCTAAAAGAAAGCAAGGTATCCCTTACTATTCGGGAACAGCTTTCCCGGCTTAAGAGTACCATAAAAAACGACGACTCCCTGAGTTTTGGGGAATTTGAAGGACACATGCGGGGAGCCTTGGAAGAACTGGAACGGATGTACCGGACGAAGGATGTTCTATGAGAGGGGTAGCGTACCGAGGGCTGACTCGGATTGAAGGGCCGGTGGTGATCACTGCCCGGAGCAAAAACGTAGGGTTTAACGAAGTGGTGGCGGTTTACGACCGGGAAGAGGGCCGGCGTTTGGGCCGGGTGGTGGATATGAGTGAAGACTGGACCGCGATTCAGATTTTCGGGAGCAATACCGGCCTTTCTGCAGATGAAGCTCGGGTGGAATTCCTGGGCCGTCCCATGGAAATCCGAGTGGGTACCGGTCTTTTGGGGCGGGTCTTCAACGGCCTCGGAGAACCTATTGATGGGTATGGGGCTATTTTTTCCTCTACCTGCCTTGATGTAAACGGGCTGCCCATCAACCCCTATGCTCGGACCTATCCCCGGGACTTTATCCAGACCGGTATTTCCGCGATTGACGGTATGAATACCCTCATCCGGGGGCAGAAACTCCCGATTTTCTCGGGAAATGGCCTAGCCCATAACCGTTTAGCCGCCCAGATCGTCCGGCAAGCGAAGATTTTGGCCTCGGATGAGTCCTTTGTGGTGATTTTCTGCGCCATGGGGGTCAAATATGATGTGGCCCGGTTCTTCTTGGACGACTTTGAGCGGAGCGGGGTCTTGGCTAAGGTGGTGATCTTCTTATCTTTGGCAGATGCTCCTTCCCTAGAACGGCTCGTGGCCCCCCGTTGTGCCCTCACGGCTGCGGAATATCTGGCATACGAGAAAGACATGCATGTGCTAGTGGTGATGACCGACATGACCAACTACTGTGAGGCCCTGCGGGAGGTATCTTCCATCCGCGGGGAGGTGCCCAGTCGTAAAGGCTATCCAGGATACCTGTATTCTGAATTGGCTTCCCTCTACGAGCGGGCAGGGAAGATCACCGGGTCTTCTGGTTCCATAACCCAGATCCCCATCCTCACCATGCCTAACGACGATATAAGCCATCCTATTCCAGACTTGTCAGGGTACATTACCGAGGGACAGATCGTGCTGGACCGGGAGCTTGCTCAACGGGGGGTCTATCCCCCGGTGGCAGGACTGCCGAGTCTCTCCCGGCTTATGAAAGACGGTATTGGGCCTGGTATGACGCGGGATGATCACAAAGATGTGTCCAGTCAGCTTTTTGCAGCCTATTCTCAAGTAAAGCAGGTGCGGAATTTGGCCTCTATCATTGGGGAAGAAGAGCTTTCTTCTGAAGATAAACAGTACCTGCGCTTTGGGGAGCAGTTCGAACAGAGCTTCCTCAGTCAAGGGGAATTTGAAAACCGGGATATAGGCCGGACCCTGGATTTGGGCTGGACCGTGCTTACTGAAATCCCCCGGGACGAATTATTGCGGATCAAGCAAGAATTGATCGAAAAATACCTAGACCCAATAGTAGCGGCACAACAGGTACCCGCACCGGTACACCAGGAGGTTTCATAATTCATGGTCAGAGAATCTATTGCCCCTACTAAGAGCAACCTCATCAAGGTTAAGGAACGTTTGGCTACGGCCAGCGAAGGGTATGAACTGCTGGAACAGAAACGGGAAATCCTCGTGATGGAGCTGATGCAGAAGGTGGAGCAGGTAAAACTCCTGGAACGGGACTTAGAGACCCAGGTTGCCCTAGCCTATCCTGCATTAAAACGAATGCTCATCGTGGTGGGCCGAGAACGGGCGGATAGGCTTTCCCAGAACATCCGGTACCACTTTGATCTGCAAGAGAAAAAGGTAAGTATCGCGGGGATGACCCTGCCGGGGCTTGCAATCCATCTTCCTGAGATAGAACTCAAATATGCTCCGACGAATTCATTTGCAGAATGTGATGAAACCGTATTAGAATTCTTTAAATTGTTGAAAATTGTGACTGAACTCGCAACGATACGCACCATTGCGTGGCGCCTTGCCCGGGAAGTCCGTAAGACCCAGCGACGGGTGAACGCCTTAGAAAAAATGGTGATCCCCATCGCGCTAGGAACTAAAGGGTATATTGAATCAGCGCTGGAAGAGCGGGACCGGGACGCTTTCTTTACCAGTAAGCTGTTAAAAAGGAAGGCTGGCAAGGAATGATAAAGTCTCTCTTTTCCCATATTATTGTGGCTGTTACCGGTTCTGATGCTTCTATATCGGCAGCCAAGTACGGGATTGTTATGGCTAAACTCTATCGGTGCCGTCTTACGGCGGTATATGTGGTGGATATTGCGACCATACGGCAATTAACCTTGAGTAAGCTCTTCATCCAAGAGGAGAGTCAGGAGTATGAAAAAAGCCTTGAGATAAACGGGGAGCGGTATCTTTCCTTTGTGGAAGAACTGGCCCATACTAAGGGTGTTAAAATAGAACGGGATATCCGCCGAGGCGCAGTGTATACGGAGATCCTCGCCGCAGCAGAGGATAAGAAGGCGGATATGATTATTTTAGGAGGTTTGGAGAAGCACCGGAATCCTCGGGACATAATTTCCCATGCCCATCGGGAAATTATGCTTAATGCCAAATGTTCGGTCCTGCTGGTTAAGGATCCTCTGATCGATCAACTTTTTAAACGGGCTTAGGAGGCTGCCGAACTATCCCAATAGGTGTATAGTACAGATGAGAACGGGGTATATATGAGAATAGCAGTAATCAGCGCCCCTGCACAATCCCGGGGGATCCCTGACTATGTGAGGGCCCTGGCAAAGGGCATGGAATCCATGGGCCATCAGGTAGATATCCTAGATGCGCGGAGTGAAGAGGGGTTTCGTCTTCCTGCCTATACCTATATTGCGGTAAGTGCCGAAGCCGTATCCTTGTTTGGGGGTAAGATGCCTGAGGCTTTGCCGAAGTTTCTGTCCCTGAGTAACATCACGGGCAAAAAAGGTGCAGCTTTTCTTAAAAAAAGGGGACCCTTTACTACCAAGGCCCTGGTAAACCTCATGCGGGCCATGGAAAAAGAAGGGATGTTGGTTAATTGGAGTGAGATTATCCTCAATGCTCCTCATGCGGAATCTCTGGGAAAACGAATTGGAGCATAATAGGGTGTAAAAAAGTGTGGAAAATTATTACAACCTCCTTGGAATAGATCACAATGCTTCTTCTCAGGATATTAAGCGGGCCTTTCGGGAGCAGGCAAAACGGCTGCATCCGGATCTTGCGGGGAAATCCGGGGAAGCGGAAATGCGGAAGCTCCTGTGCGCCTATGAGGTGCTCTCCGATCGGGAGCGGCGTTATGAATACGATAGGACTTACAACCGTTTTGTAAAGCGCTTTGACTTTGACTATCGGGCCTTCCTTAAATCCCAAGAGGATAATCCTGAAAGCCAGGCTAAACTGGTTTTTTTTGATCTGCTGCATCGGGATGAGGAACAGGCTCTATCGGTGTGGAGAACCCAGGGGGGCTTGGCCTTCCCTATGGAACAATACCTTAACCGGGAAGATTGGATGGACTGTACTTTTATCCTGGCAGAGGAACTGGAGAAACGGCAGTGCTATTATGAAGCATTTGTGCTTTTGGTGCATCTGGTCCGGGAAGAGCGGCGGCAGCCCTATTTCCGGCATTTTATGAGCGATATTGAAGGCTTCTTGAAAGAACTGGTCCGACTCAGACTTAAATCTGCAGTGGATGAAGAAACGTATATCGAATGTATAGAAGACCTGCTGGAATTGGGCTTTTCTTCCCGGGATGAGGCCCGGTGGATGCGTTCTATGACAGAGACCTTGGTGCAGATGGGAAACTTGGATGCTGCCCAAGGGGTATTCCGGGAAGCCTTAAAGCGGGACCCGGCTCTGCCTAATGTGGTACAACTGCGGCGGAAACTCAAGGTGTAGGGTTCATGATAAGAGAAAACCTAGGGAAGTAGCAACAATGATTCGCTTAAAGAATGAAAAACAGATCGGGGGGATTCGTACTTCCTGCCGTATGCTTTCTGCCATGTACCGGGAATTGGTTCCTCTGGTTAGCCCGGGGGTTGAAACCTTGGAATTGGAACGATGGACCCGGAATTGGATCAAAAAGGCCGGGGGAAAACCGGCTTTCTTGGGGTATGGCCCCAAGCAAAATCCTTTTCCCGCGGCCTTGTGCATCTCCATCAACCATGAGGTTATCCACGGGCTTCCTTCTAAACGGCGGATCGCCCAAGGGGACCTGGTATCTCTGGACTGTGGCATTGAACTGGAGGGTTTCATAAGCGATCAGGCGGTTACGGTTGAGGCAGGACCGGTAAGCGAGGCAGCCCATAAACTCAACCAGGTTACCCAGGAATGCCTCTCCAAGGGCATTGCCGCAGCCAAGGCAGGAGAGCGGCTTTTGCAGATCGCCCGGGCCGTGCATGGCCACGCGGTTTCCCAGGGCTATGGGGTGGTCCATCAATACTGCGGTCACGGGGTGGGCTTTGATCTCCATGAAGACCCCCAGGTGGCCAACCAGCCTCGGGGTCCCAATCCCCGCATGCTTGCGGGACTGGTAATCGCCATAGAACCGATGATCAATCTGGGTACCGGGGACGTGGATGTACTGGATGACGGCTGGACCGTGGTTACGGCGGATCGTCAGCTCTCCGCGCACTGGGAACACACCGTGGCGATCTTCAAGGATCATACCGAGATGTTAACCGAACCGATTGTTTTTTCTCAATAAAAAATCCCCGCGCCCCCAGTGGATTGAAACAATGAACGCTGCTTAGATTGTATGATATTTTTTTTCACGGGCGGACTGGGGCTGTCAACCTGAAAGGTGTAATTTTGAAACGAGAAGCATCGGCATCTGCCGCCGCAGTTGTCCGTTTCGCGGTTGTATTTGGCGGCAAGCAGGGTATCAAGGTCGAAGTCCGCCGGGACAGGCGCAAAAGCGGTTTGACCCTGGCAGGACGGCTTTCGGGGGAAGCGGCGGTTGAACGCCTTGATGAACCGCGGGAGGGCGGAGGAAAGCCTATTCCATAGGCGTATTGAATGCCACTACCGAACCAGTCAAACGGTGTGGCATCGGTTTGAAGGAGTTCCCCGAACGTTGCCCGGTGTTCCCGCATTGTCCGCCTTTCGCCAGCGCTGCGCCGTGTTTTGGGGGACATAATGCCGGCATTCTTAAGAATACACGACAGGCTGGTATAGCTGATTTTTATCTGCTCATACTCCCCAGCAGTTCCCTAAAGTGGGTGCAATTAGCCTTTTGGTATTTATCGTTTTTTGGATAGTTTCGTCTGTAACGTTAGCCGGATGCCGTGTAAGCGTTTCCGTGAATGACAGCCTCGTCGCCTTGTTCCCGCACCGCTTTCTTCAGCGACTTTGCCCATCGTGTGCTAATACCGAGTTTCCTCGTCGCCTGCCTTACCGTGTAGACTCCGTCTATTGCGCCCTTTATTACCGTCAGCCGGGCCAGCTTTTTTATGCTCATCATATACTTCATCCTCCTACTATATATGAGAGGGCGATCTGCTCCTTCGTTAGTCTTAGGGGTGAACTTATCACTTGTTAACGACATTTACCTCATTGGGGAACGTGCCTTCGGATAGGATGTTCAGCCTCGCCCCTAGGGATACAAAAATCCTTCGGTCTGCCGGAGGATGCTTGCAAAGTCCTTAAAACTGGTTTTGGTTTTAGGGAGGGAACGGAGAAAGTACTGACCGTACTGTTTCCGCAAAACCCGACCGTCCAGAACCACTACTACTCCATGATCGCTGGAACGACGCATGAGCCTGCCGAATCCTTGCTTGAACTTCATCACCGACTCAGGGAGGGATAGTTCCATGAAAGGATTAGCCCCTTGTCTTTGTAGGGCTTCACAACGCGCTTCGAATACTGGCTCATGGGGAGATCTGAAAGGCAGGCGGCAGAGGATCACCAGGCGCAGGGTGTTTCCTGGGGCATCTACCCCTTCCCAAAAAGAATCGGTGGCAAAGAGGACGCTCTGCTCATCCTCAAGGAAGGTCTTCAAAAGCCGATTCCGGTCATCATCCCCCTGTTTAAGGCAACGGATTCCCTGTTGTTCCAAGATTGGGACTGCCGCAGTATAGGCGCTTCTGAGAGCCTCATAGGAGGTAAAGAGCACCAGGGCAGACCCGCCGGCACATTGCGTCAAGGCCACGGTAGCCTGATCCACAAAGGTCCGGTACTGGTCGTGGTCAGGCAAGGGGGCGTCTTGCGGTATGGCCAAGAGCACCGAAGATGCATAGGGGAAAGGAGAGGGAAACTGCCCGGTGAGGACCTGCCGGTCCCGGACCAGACTCAAACCGCAGCGTGCATGCCAATAGGCAAAGGAATCTGCCACAGTCAAGGTGGCGGATAGGCAGATCACCGTCTTATGAGGCACAAAGAGGGCATCCTTAAGGGAAGGGGCCACATCAATGGGACTTACGGTAAATACCGCCCAGGACCCTTTGGATGCACCGGTACTGCTCCTGAAATGCCCTTCTATCCACAGGACCTCCGCGGTACGTTCCCGGAATTCAATAAAAGCCGTACAAATCGTCCCGATGGTATCAAGCCGCCTGAGGAGAGCTCTCACTTCCCAGACCACGGCATTATCTGCATCCTGAGGGTCCACCTGCTCCAGCATTTCCCGAATACGACCGGTAAAGGCGGTGATGTGTTGTCGTAGCGCGGTAAGCGGAGGAACCAAAAACCCATGGATGCTCTTTTCTCGGGAGGGGGTCAAACGGAAGACCCCTTCGGTATGGCAAAACTCCAGCGCGGAAAAGTTCAGTGCCTCTGCGGTATCCCGGATAAGCCCTATGGCAGCCTCCAACGTTTCAAGACGGGATTCAGCAGATACCAAGGAGGCCAAACTAGGCAAAAGGCCTAGTGGGCTTCCTCCCCGGGTGTGGCGATACAGCCGTCCCAAATGGCGACTTATCCCAAGGTGGCTAAATTCCTGGGAAAAGAAGGACGTAGCTGCTCCCTCCACCGTATGGGCTTCATCGACAATGACCCGGGTATAGGGGGGAAGGACCACCGTATGGTTGTACCCGGCCCCTTCATGCCGAGCCGCGAGGTCTGCAAAGAGCAGGTGATGGTTCACCACCAGAATCCGGGCATCTGCTGATTCTTTACGGAGGGCAAGGACGAAACAGACTTCCCGTTCAGGGCAACGCATACCCATACAGCAATCCGCTTCAGCACAGATTCGGGACCAGACCTCTTCTGTGGGCATAAAGGAAAGGTCTGAACGGCTTCCGGTCTTGGTGGTCTGTGTCCAGGCACGAATGGCTTGGAGGTCTTGGTACTCTCCGTCATCCAAAAGACGCTGTTCCTGGAGGGCTTCCTTAAGCCGACGGTGGCACAGGTAATGCCCTCGTCCTTTAATAAGGACGACTTTGAGTTTTTTTTCTTTTTTGTCCTTTTTTTCCATGCTCTCTATGGCTGAAACCACCAGGGGTATGTCCTTTTCATAAAGCTGCTGCTGCAAAGTGATGGTAGCCGTGGAAATTACAATCCGCTCATCATTGGCCAGGGCATAGGTCAGAGCCGGGAGGAGGTAGGCAAAGGACTTACCTACCCCGGTTCCAGCTTCTGCTGCCACCAGGGCATCTTCGTTAAAGCCTTGGATAATGAGCCGCATAAGCTCAAGCTGGGAATGGCGGTTCTCGTAAACCGGAAGCCGTTTGGCTATGGCCCCGCCCTCTTCCAGGGCGGTCATGATGACCCCGGCATCTAGCTTCGTAAGGATCCGTTTCTTGGTGGGTTCGGTAACTACATAGACCTGCTCCACCTGGTTATCCACGATGAAACAGCCCACCCCTGCTTGGGCAGCCCGTGCGGCGATGGCAAGATCCGCATCACTGGGGGTAAGCAGGCCCAAAGGGTGGTTGTGGATGAACACATCCGCGGCTTCCAGCCTTTTATCCACGGCGAGGACCCTATCTTCCCTACCCCGGGCGCTCACCTCCAGGGTGGTAACCAGCCCTGTCTTATCCAGAAAGCCCAGGACAAAGACCTCATTCCCTCCAGCATCCAGGATTTCCGCTTGTAGTTGAGCGATACATGGTGCGGAGAACCGTTTTATAGCCTGCATGGGCTTGCTTCCGAACCAGCAAGACGTGTATGAGGCCCACTATTTGCGTACATGCTTGAAGATACTATGGATACAAGGCCCTCGCAAGTCTTTTTGACGTGAGGCATGCCCCTCTTCTCGCTTAGATTCTACGTGAAGCAAGGCAATGCTTGACATTGCTAAGAAAATTCAGTATATTACTGTATATTCAAGCGGCTGTCGTATAACGGCTATTACCCCAGCCTTCCAAGCTGGAGACGTGGGTTCGACTCCCATCAGCCGCTTTAAGGGGATTTCCTTTTATGGGTTTCTCTGGGTTTTGAGCAGTACCCAGGTAACGCCGGTCCCCCCTGTAGAAGCATGACCATGACCGCTTTCACCGGCAAAGGGACAGGTTTCTATAAAGGTTTTTACCAGATGCTTCAATACCGAAGCGCTCCCGGAATGGTTTCCTTTTCCATGAACAATGAGGAGCTTTTCAAAACCCTGACGTCGGCTGTTCAGAAAAAACAGCTCCAAGGCATGCCACGCTTCGTCCCGGGTAAGCCCGTGGAGGTCGATGACCGCATCTGCTCTAGTATGAAGCAGCCGGTGGCGCCGTTCCCAGGGACGTTCCCTCGTGGCATCAAGAATCGTATCCTTATCATAGACCTCATGGACTCGCAACCATTCGGTAAGGGGATCGGATTTTCGGTGTTGCTTCTGCTCAGAGGGCTTGGGTGACGGGGAATCTTTTCGGACTGATCCTTGCCCGGCTGTACCCTTTCGCCTATTTCCCAAGGCTCTCGCAGTTTGCCGTTCCCAGGCATCCAGAATATCCCCAAAATTCATGGTCGCTCCTTAATACCAAATTAGTTTATCCCGAGGTACCCATCCTAGTTTGCCGTCAAAGGATTCTACATAAACCCAGTAATCCGATGCTGAACGGATATGCACGGCCTCACCTTCACTGAAGCAAGCGCTTACCATGCTCCCTTCTTCAGGTACCCGGTAGGCTTGCGCTGCTCTGAGTACCCCTTGCCCGATAGTCTTGCCCTGGGGCAGTTTCCCAAGGCCTGCTAAGGCACAGAGCAAGAGCGCCATCCCTAGGATCAGGACCAGGCTACTACCCTTATAACCCTGAGCTATTCTGGAAGTTACGAGCCTCTTTCCGCGGATCCATCGGAGCATGGCCACTGCAAGGGAGAGGGCGAAAATCCCCAGGCTCAAACCTAAGAGGAGCTGGTATAGTTTGCGAGGTCTCCATGACTCATCGTGAGTAAGGGTAAGTCCCAAAGCCTGTTCCGCTTCCCGGCGGAGGAGGGCAAAGGCAGGGCCTGCCAGGTTTTCCCGTTCGTTCCGGCGCATTTCCCCCAGGGCTTCGGGGATCTTTCCCTGGTCCCAGAGGCTTTGGATCCGCTGCAGGGCCTCTTCGTAATCGGCTCGGAACCAGGGGCAGTCTGGGGGTGTCGGATAGGGAAAGGGAACCACCCAGGAACTGGCCACTGTCGGGGGGTTATCCGCTACTAGAGGGCTTGGGGAAGGAGGAGCCGTCCCAGGGATTATGGGGATGCGGATCTCTGGAATCTCGATGTTAAGCCCTTCATAACGTATGCACCAGGGCTTCAAAGTGAATTCGGTACCTTCTAGGGGAATTACCCCAAGCCGTAGGACCACCCCTTGTTCCTGGTCCTGAGCAGTTAAGGGTTCTGCTTCCAAGAGTGCCCCTTCCGGTAGTTCCTTCAGGAACACTCCTGTCCCAGGCCAGGGTTTCCGGGGGTCCCAATCGTTTAGCTTGAGAATCAGAGTTTCCCCTGCTCCCATCCGCAGGGATGTAGGCGGCTTAACCCAGGAACAAACAGGCTGATACTCTCTTTTGGTTTCCCCATAGATATACCAAGCGCTCGACCCGGTGAATCGATGGGCATCCGGGGTCCGCACCTCAAAAGGACCCAAGGTAAGGGCTCCTGCTCGCTGGGGAATGAACCAAAATTCGACCATGGTTTGCACTTCCCCGGATTCTAAGCTTGGTCTTACCAGGTGGGGCCTGGTACGGATACTTTCCAAAGTCAGGGTCTCCGGCAAGGGCGGATGCTGGACCCTAACCTCCTCGGGCACGGGGTGATCCACTAAGAGTACCACTATCCAACTGGTATATACTTGCGGTACTTCAGGGTACGCGTACAGTTCCATTCCTAAAGCCAAACCTGGATCCTCGACCT
The DNA here is from genome assembly GCA_031278815.1 of Treponema sp. Lineage (GTDB taxonomy): Bacteria > Spirochaetota > Spirochaetia > Treponematales > Breznakiellaceae > JAIRLU01. Next base: position 7,931 of record JAITJS010000058.1, on the reverse strand, counting down.
CTGCCCCATACTCCTCTTCCGCAGATGCCTCAGGGGCTGCTTGGTCCAGGCTTTCCTCTCCGACTTCTTGCGCATCCAGGTACGACACCAGGATGAGTAAGAAGACCAGTCTGGTTCCACGTTTCCTATTCAATAATCCGGTCCTGTAAAGGGAACGGCTTCGATCCATTCCCGGCTTTTCCATTGGCTTTGTTCCTTTTTCTGAAGGTATCCAAAGAGGGCAGAAGTACCGGCCTCTGTTCCTGATTCCTCTTGCGGGGAAACCGGGGTGGTACTCCTTTCCTGGGCCAGGACCAAGAGGCTTAATTCCAGGTTCCGCTTGGCTTCGATACGGCTACCGTCAGCTTCTAGGGCCTGCCTAAAGGATGCGGCAGCCCCGGCATAATCCCCTTCTTTAAAATAAACCACCCCTCTATTGTAGTGAATCCGATATACCAATTCAGGAGAAGCCTCCCTGGGCAGATCCTGGAGGGCTTCTGCGGCTGCAGTAAAGCGTTCCAGCGCAGCGGCTCCTTCGTCCAGAGCACCATACACCACTCCCAAGCCAAATTCGCCATAGGGCCGGGCTTCGGCATAACGAAGGGCCCGTAAGTAAGAGGCGATGGCCTGGGTATACTGGTTTCGGGCATGGAAGAAATTTCCCTCCATGATGAGAAGCATCCCCGGAATGTTCCGTCCTATCCTGGGGATGGTTTCTATAGAACAAGTACAGGCTAAGAGAAGCAGCATCGTAGACCAAACAACACCCAGCCCTATCAATTTCCCCGGGACCTGTGGTTTACCCATGATTCCGTCCCCTGGTATTCAGTACTTTGGTCAGCCCCCAAGCGATAAGTGCGGCTATAACAAAAATCCGCCAGCGCGCTTGAGCTTCCACATGGGAGCTCTGCATCCCAGCGGCATGTCCCTGGGATCGGATATGGTCTAAAAGCAACTGCGCCGCATCAGCTTCGTTTCCATCTATGTAGACCCCTCCTGTTCGTTCCGCTGCATTTCGTAAGGGGTCACTGTGCCGGTAACTCACCACGGCGGCTTCTTCTAGAACAGAAAGCCCAGGTTCTGAAAGGGCTTGCCGGGAGGGAACCGGTCCGCCTTGTTCAGTCCCCAAGCCTACCGCGCTTACCCTAATCCCCGACTTCAAGGCTCGATCTACGGCCATGGAGAGGGTACCTGAAAGAGCCTCCCCATCGGAAAACAGAATGATCTCCCGACTGGTGGGAAACCCATCCTGAAAGGCCCCGGTAGCCGCATCGATCAAGGTCTCCAGATTGGTTCCCCAGCCGGTGATGGCCAAACCCGAAAGCCCTTCCAAAAAACTCACCAGCGCCCCGGTATCGTAGGTTAAAGGAACCGCCAGAACTCCCCGGCCTTTGCCGATGGCTGCTCCTAGGCGGATTTCTCCAGCAGCCTCTGCTGCTTCCTGGGCGATATAGCAGGCCCGGTCAAGTCGGGAAGGTCTCGCTGGGGAATCCTGGACCTCCATGCTGCGGGAGAGATCCAGGGCAAATACCACATCCACCCCTCGGCGGTATTCCAGGACCATCTGCTTCCCCCATCGGGGACCTGCCAAGGCGATGATGATACAGGCAAGAAAGATTCCCCAAAGGAGGGAAGCGGTCATCCTGCGGCGTTGGAATTCCCTGATAAGGCCCTGCCGGGGTATTGGTTCTCCGGTAAAGCCCGTAGCGGCAATAAAAGTATCCAGGAAGGGCTTGTGTCTCTGATAGTGCAGAACTTCCAGAATGACCAGGGGGATATACAACACAAAACCGAACAAGACCTGGGGTGTATCAAAACTCATAAAAGGGCTCTCCCTCCATATCGGCGGATAAGCCCTCGCAGGCCCAGGAGAAGCAGGGCCGCGATGATGCATATCCCCTGGCGGCCCTTAGTTCGGACTATGGTTCCTGAACGGCCTACGATCAGCTCTCCTTCATGGATCCGGGAAAAGGCATGGGCAAAGGCTTCTGCTGAAGGCGCGGGGATATAGGAACCTTCCCCCTTCCGGGCAATAGCTTTGAGGGTTTCCGGATCAAAGCGGGAATCAAAGGTTCCACTACGGCGTATCTTGGTAAGGGGGTCAACATAGTCAATGGGTACTTCCCCGCCGCTTCCCACCCCGATGATCCAGAGGCTGGCTCCCCGTTCCGGCAGCAGGGCCGCAGCAGTCTCTGGATGGAGGGCCCCGGCGTTGTTCTCCCCATCGGTGATGAGGACCACGGATCTGCGGGGAGCAGATGAGTCCTTGAGGTGCAGCGCGGCAATGGCAAGGCCCATACCCAGGGCGGTGCCATCCCCCAATTCACCGATGCGCAGGGTTTCAAGCCGGGAAAAGAGGCTTACCCGGTCAACCGTGGGGGGTACGAGGAGGGCTGCATCATTTCCTACTGCCACCAGGCCCAGAGCATCCGAAGGCCGGTTCATTGCAAAGATGCGGACCAGATCCCGAGCCGTATCAAAGCGGTTCTGGTTTTCCATATCCCGGGCAGCCATACTGGGGCTCACATCCACCACGAAGATGATATCCGCGCCGCGGTTGAGCCAAACCGTTTCGGTGGATATAAGCAAAGGACCTGCGGCGGCGATAAACAATAGGAATAAGCCGGTGAGGTCCATCCCCTGAAGCAGGCGGATGAACCAGCCCAGGTCCGAGGGAGGCTTAAAGGGGATGCCTCCTGGGGGGCCTAAAGGAATACGGACCGTGTACCTATCCCGAAAAAAACAGGATAGACCGCAACCTACGATCAGGACCAGTACGCCTACCAGGATTAGAAAAGGATATTCAAAGCCGATATTCATGCTGAACCCTGCGGTTTCAACCGGGGCAGCAGGGCCAGCCGGTTCCGCTCCTTATCAGTTCGGTCTAGGGTTTGGGTAAACCCTTGCAGTTCTCTCAGAATCATGAGGAGTGCCTCCTGGTTTATGGGAGTACCACTGAAGCGCAAGGCATCACAGCGCCGGAAGATCCCGCACAGAAAAATCCCGGAAAGCAGGCTGCCGGGGACCTCTGGTCTTGCCGATTCCGGTGGCAACAGTGGTGGTAGAACCTGCAATTCCCCGGCATCCATAGCCTCGCAGGGCATACCCGTAAATAGACTCAAGTAATGCCTGAAGTCCCCGGATAAACGGCACAATATTTCCCCCGGAGGGGTATCTTTCAGTTCTTTCCCTAAGTTCCGCAGGAGGCGTTTCATAGCCCGGATAAGCCGCCGCCGCCGGAACCGTTCCTGCACATCCTTGAAGATATCCCGCCCCCACAACCGGCAACCGATTCCTCCCAACAAGAGGACCACGATTCCTGCGCTACTTCCATAGAGGAGCAGGGTCGTACCAGGAATCACCAGTGGCGGAAGGGCCTCGGAAAGGGTTACGCCTTCTTTGGTAAGGAGGGAGGCAATCCCTACTCGTACGCCAGCAATGGAAAGCCCTCGGGATTGCAGGTCCAAAAGCGGCAGGTCCGGCAGGCTTAGGAGGCCTGGGGAATAGGCGACAAAATCAATGATGAGCCGGACCTGGCCTGTGCGGTTTTCCAGTTCAATCCGCTGCATGACCAGGTCGCTCTCTTCCTGGGAGGCTTGGAGTGCGGCTTTTTCTAGGACAAAGGGCTGAAAATCCCTGGATACCGGCCCCAAGGGGACCACCAGACGGCCGGGATCCCCTACAAAAACGGTTTGGGGGATGAGATAGGGCGAATCCCGTGGCGCTACTCCGGGAAACACGGCTTGGGAGAATCCGTTGTGCAGGACCAGCCCCAGAAATCCGACCAGAAACATCCATGCCTGCCCCTTCATGGGCCGATCCTGTAGGATTTCCTGGGTCTCCGATGCCGTGGAATGCCTCGGTTTCCAAAGAAGCGGATAAGCTGAGCAGGTGCATCATCCGCGGTGGATATATTCATAAAAGCCGCTCCAGAAGTCCGGCAGCTCCCTTGGCATGAGCGGTATTGCTGTTCATGCCAGGCGGACCAGGCAGCACAGAAGCTGGGGAAGGAAGCGGGTACCTGATAGGCCAGCCTGGTCTCAGGGTCCTCTAGGGAGATAAGCCCCATGCCGGCCATATCCCTATCCAGGGGATCTTGTATGCGTAAGGCAATAACATCATGCTTACGGCAGAGGTTGCCCAATTCCGGTTCCCAATGGACACTGAGAAAATCCGAGATCACCACCACCAATGCCCGCTGTTTGAGGAGCCTTCCCAGCCCTGCCAAGGCTGTTCCCAGATCACTGCCCCCGGGCTTGGTTTTAATCGAGAGGGCCCGGCTTATGATGGCCATGATATGGGCTCTTCCCTTCTGGGGTGGGAAGATATGGGTAATGGCCCGGTCAAAAAATAGGGCCCCCAGGCTTTGACCTGCCTGGTTCGCGGAAAAGGCGATTAAGCTGGCGCATAAGAGGGCCTGGTCATAGCGACTGATAGGAACACTGCCGCAATACATTGAGGCGGAACAATCCAAAACTAGAAACACCTGCATCTCCCGTTCCTCCCGGTAACGTTTTACATAGGGGGTGCCAAAGCGGGCGCTCACATTCCAATCAATAGTCCGTATATCATCCCCCCGCTGGTAATGCCGAACCTCGTCCACTTCAATGCCCTGACCTTTGAAAATCGAGGGGAAAGCTCCAGACCAGAGGTGTTCCGCCAGGACCGAAGCGATCAAGGGAAAGGTGCTTATCTTATGTAACAGTTCAGTGCGATCCATGAAGATTCCTTGTATAGGGTATCCTTAATACTAATGGAGGAATCTATTTTTTTCTATTTCTTATATGCAAAAAGAAGCAGCTCTGCTAAGAGCCGGATGCATTTATCGAGTAAAGCCTGTTTTGTTTGCATAGTTAACCCTATTGGGATGCCCTTCTTTAAGCGTCCTCAGTATAATTGGGGTAATATGTTCAAGGAGGCAATGCGGGGACTTGATTTATCCCACAGAACTTACTAAGGTAGGCCTATGCTGAGGTACAGTATGAAGGTTCTTACCGGTATTGCGTCCCCTAGGGGAACGGGGGACGGCTGCAAGGGAGGAGCTGTCTATGCCCAAGAAGCAGTCTGGAGCATATATTAACGATGACCAGGCTCAACACCAAGGATCCCCAGGTATTCTGGCGGAACTATGAAGCGCAGTTGGGAGAACAGGTCTTCGCCTATGCCCTGGGACGGTACATCCGGGGCTGGGAGGGTTTTAACACGCCCCTGTGGGGGCTTCTTATTGCTACGAGCGGCGGCTTTCGGTTTCATCATTTTCCCCATGAAAGCTGGATAGATGCCTTATCCCGGACGACCATGGGCGGAGAGCCTCCCCAAGAGCGACTCATCTTCATTGCCCAAGAACGGCTTATCGCTCTGGACCTTCAAGAGGAAAGGCTTTGGTGGAAAAAGCTGCTCAACCCTCAGCCGCCCCTGTTGGTGATCCGTTACCAGGACGATGCAGGTCAGGCACAGGAGTTGATTGCAGAAACCGAGAAAAAAGCTGCAGCCATCCTGCTCGCCCTGGACCCACGCCGGAGGAACCCATGAGGAGCGAGGAAGAAGTGGATGCGATTCTCCTGGCTGCGGGGTTTTCAAAACGGTTTGGTCCTACCAATAAGCTGCTGGTCCCCTTTCGGGGAAAACCCCTTGCCCGGCATACCTTGGACTTGGTAAGCGGTCTGGGAAGTTTTCGCCGTATTTTCTTTGTGGCTGCAGCGACCGAGGTGCAGGCGCTGGCTGCAGGTTTACCAGTTAGGGTCATTCAGAATGACCACCCCGAACAGGGGCAGCGTGAAAGTATTCGTTTAGGGGTTTCTGCATCCCACGGAAGGTACTACCTGTTTTTTCCTTGTGATCAGCCCCTGCTTGAGGTGGATACGGTCCGGAGCGTACTGGACCTCCGAAGGCCCGGGTGTATTGTTCAGCCTGCCTTTAAGGGGGTTCCCGGTACGCCGGCACTTTTTTCTGCGGCCTTTCGGGAGGAACTGCTTGCTCTTGGCCCAGGAGAACATCCCCGGGATATTAAACGCCGACACCCTGAGGCAGTGATTACCGCAGTCCTTGAGGAGGGCTCCTCCCTCAGGGACATTGATGATCCCTCCATGCTCAAGCGCCTTATATACTCCCCTGATACCCAGGGGCAACCCTAACTACAAAGGCTCCGTCCTATGCATCTTGTTGCAGAGCGAACCGAAAGCCCAGCGCGTTGCATATTCCCATCGCCGTGGCAAAAGAGGGATTACCCTTTGAAGGGGCAATATCACCCAGCATGGCAAGGAAGAGTTGTAAGTCATTCGGATTGGAATCGGTTTCTCTGATGACTAACCTACTCAGTTTGGGCTTCGGCGTGATATACCTGCCGTTTTCGGTTAGGCTAATGTAGTATGCTAAAATGACCTGCGAGGAAAGGGACTTGAACCCTTATGCCAAAGGCACCAGATCCTAAGTCTAATTCCGAGTCGTATATTGATGTATCACGCTGTATCATAATGTAAATAGGATTATTAACTTCTTATAAAATAAGGAATTATCCCAATAAACTTGTATCAGTATGTACCACTATGTACCACTATGTAAAGGGGTAAAATGGAGATTATTAATAAAAGTATCAGTTTTGTATCAGTCAGTCGTGGTTATGCCTTCCTGCTCGCTCAATGCCTTCCTCAATGCTGAGAGCGTATCCTTGGCCACGGCCAATTCCCGCTGTAAGGTCGTGGACACTTCCCTGGACGCGTTCAACTCCCTCAGCAGTTCCGTGTTGAGCCATTCCAATTCCCCGGATAACTGCGCGGCCCGTTGCAGCAAGAGACTCGGGGGCAGGGCTTCTCCATATCCTACCGGCACCAAACCCACCGCAAAAAGCCAACACCAGTACCACCGCCATACGCACAAGCCGTTGCTCATTACCCACCGATCCCCTCCATCCTCCTAAACACCCGCTTGGAAGCGATGTTCCCATACTTTACCGACTGGGAGTCGGTCAGGCTATCCCAATCAGGAAGCCTAAAATGCGCCGTGGTCACCCCGGTACGGGAGCGCTCCCACCGGTCAACGATATACTCTCCGGGCAGCTCCTGGTAGGAAGCGCCGGCATGTGCTACTGCCCACCGCGCTCCGGTAAGAGCTCCCAGAAAAGCCGCAGGATTAGTAACATAAAAATTGTCATTATCCCGCTGGCTGTGCTCATTGTAGTAGATAAAGCCCGGGAAGGGTAAAGCCGAAATTACGAGCATCCAGGTCGCACCCCACGCGGGTAATTCCAAGAGCATTGTTTTAATCCACGCCCGTGTAGGGGCGACTATCTTAGTCTAACGCATTACGGGATCCCGTTCCCCTTCATGTCGCGCATGACAGCTTGTTACCACACTAAACCGGGATAATCCGGAGCACCCGGAAAACAATATACCCAGCTAGAGCACCCAGCAGGGAAATGATACTAACCAGCCGGAGCGCCGCCTTGCCTTTATAGGTCTCCGCTTCTACTGACTTGTCCGCTACTGCTTGTTTCAGTTCGGCGATTGCTTCCTGTTGCGAGGCAAACTGGGTCAACCGGGCGGTTTCTAACTGCTCGAATGATAGCGTCAATTTCCTCATCGTCTCCCGTTCCTGCAATAATTGCTGATTCAAGTGCTCCGATTCCTGCTGTAAGCTCTCGGCTCTGCCCTTCAATTGTTGCACCTGTGATAGCCAGATCTGTTTGTTCGTTTTTGAGGTCGCCTTGTATTGCTCGATGCTCCGCAGTTCCGTCTCCGATATAAGATACCACTCCTCGGCCAGCAGATTGGCAGCCGCAAAGCATAAGGCAAACAACAAGAGCAAACGCATTACACTGCCATAAGTTCAAAGTGTGGGTTATCCCACCCCTTCCCCCAGGTCTGCCCATAGCCCCCCGCACACCAGTCAAGGCCGCACTCCTCGGCCAGCTTCCCCATACGCTCCCATACCTCCTGGGGAGCCGTCCACCAGGG